>CP045666.1:0-300000 GCA_013457415.1 Enterobacteriaceae bacterium Kacie_13 | reverse complement strand
AAAATCCCCGCCAGCAGCCCCAGCACGGTGCTGAGCAACAGTGCGCAGCCGCCGAGCAGCAGCGTTGCGCCAAAGCGTTCCATCACTTCATCAATCACTGGCCGGTTCAGCACGTAAGAGCGACCCAAATCGCCGTGCAAAATATTGCCCGCCCAGATCAGATATTGCTGGTAGAGCGGTTTGTTTAGCCCCAGTTCCTGGTTAATACGCGCGACGTTTTCCGGCGTCGCCCATGCGCCCAGCAGTGCCTGCGCCGGATTTCCCGGGATCATCGCCATAATCAGAAAGACAATCAGCGACAACCCGATAAACACCGGAATGGTCGAGAGCAGTCTTTTAAGCACGTAACTCCCCATAAAATTCTCCGATTACTGTTTGGTCACCCGGTTGAGCAACAGGTTGAAGTTAGGTTGCAGTGCGAAATGCTCAATACGCGTAGAGGTCACGGCGTTCTGCTTCCAGTTGGCGACGAATATCCACGGCGCGTCGTCATGTACTAACTGCTGCACCTGCCTGTAAAGACCGGCGCGGGCGGCGGTGTCGGTGGTCATACGTGCTTTTTGCAGCAGAGTATCGACCTGCGGATTACTGTAATAGCCGGAGTTAAAGCCGCCTTTTTTCGGCCAGGCGTCAGTGCGCAGCGTCAGGAACGGCAGGGTATCCGGGTCGTTAGTCATCCACGCCATTTCTGCCATTTGAGTGTGATTATCCAGACCCGCGTTGACCTTCGACAGATAGGTATTCCACTCATAGGTTTGGATCGAAACGTTCAGCCCGACGGCTTTTAGATCCGCCTGAATTGCGGTCGCCATCGGAATCGGATCCAGCATCCCGGATCCCCCTTCGGTGACGTAAAAGGTCAGCGTTGTGCCTTCGGCACCGGCGGCTTTCAGCAGCGCGCGGGCTTTGGCAGGATCATACGGATAAGGTGTCACTTCTTTATTAGCCGCCCAGTTAAAGGCGCGGGGGATCGGTCCGTCGGCGACGTCCGCCGATCCCTGCAAAATATTGTCGGCCAGCGACTGTTTATTCACGGCGTAGTTTACCGCCTGCCGCACGCGCACGTCGTTGAACGGCGGTACCTGGGTATTGAGCATCACGTACCAGACGTGCGGGCCGGTGGTCTGATAGAGACGGAAGCGATTGCTTTTCTCCGCGAACAATTTGACTGTATCGGGCGGGACTTCCACCATGGCATCAATCCCGCCGGAAAGCATTTCCGCCACCCGTGTATTGCCATCGGTGATCGGCCTGAACACGACGTTTTTCACCGCCGGTTTACCGTCCCAGTAACCGTCATTGGCAGTCACCACCACGCGCTGATTGGCTGTCCATTCGGCAAACGTGAATGCGCCGGTACCAACCGGATGTCGTCCAAAGTCTTTGCCGTGTTTTTTCACGGCGGCGGGCGAGACAATAAGCCCGGTAGGTGTAGCGAGATTGGAAAGGAAAGGCGAGAAAGGCTCTTTAAGGGTAAATACCAGCGTGTTTTCATCTGGCGTTTCAATAGTTTTTATCGTCGAGAAGAAGAACGACAGCGGGAACGGACCGGTGTTGTGCCACGGATTTTTATCATCCAGCATGCGGTCAAAGGTGAACTTAGCCGCTTCGGCATTGAACGGCGTGCCGTCCTGAAATTTCACCCCTTCGCGCAAATGAAAGCGATAAGTGAGACCGTCCGGACTGATTTCCCAGCGCGTGGCGAGCGCCGGTTCAATATCCAGCTTTCCCTCGCCGTTTCGCACCAGTCCGTCGAAGATATTCACCAGAATGCGTGAGTCGTTGGCCGCTGTGGCGACCTGCGGATCCAGCGATTGTGGCTCCGCCACCTGACCAATTAACAGCGCATCCGCCGGGGTTTTTGCCTGCACCGGCAGCTGCCACGACAGCGCGCCAAAGCAAAGACAGAGCGGGATAACACACTTTCGCAAAGCTGGCAGCATATCGACCTCGTCGCTAAGTAAAACCTGTGATGAACACCTCAGGGGAAGAATCAGGCGTTGTCCTGTTTATTATTTATGCGTATAAATAAACGTAATTGCAATAATTTATACGCATAAATTTAACCAGACTGTCACGGAGTACTTATGACCTTTTCAATTGTCGCGCGGGATCCCCGTTCCGGGGCGCTGGGCGTCGCGACGGCCACCGCAGGACCTGCCGTGGGTGCGCTGGTGGTTCACGGCCAGGCGCAAACCGGTGCGATCGCCACGCAGGCGATGACCAATCCACTGTATGGCGAACAAGGTCTGGCGCTGTTACAGGAAGGATATGACGCCGCCGAAACGCTGAAAAAAATCCTGGAGAACGATGCAGACGCAGACCGAAGGCAGGTGCTGATTGTAGACAGTCAGGGTAACACCGCGCAGTGGAGTGGAGGGGCGTGTGGCGTGTGGGCAGGAAGTCTGACGGGGCAGCAGTGCGTGGTGGGCGGAAATCTGCTGACCGGCGGCGAAACGCTGGAAGCGATGCTGAAAACCTATGACGCGTATGACTCTCTGCCGCTCACTGACCGCCTGCTGGCGGCGATGAACGCCGGGGCAGAGGCCGGAGGCGACCGGCGGGGGCTGAAATCCGCCGCGCTCAAAATCTGGCACGATCGTCAATACGCCAGCGTCGATCTCCGCGCCGACTGGTCAGATGCACCGCTGCAAATGTTAGCGGACATCCTGCAACAGACCCGCGCGCCAGCTCACGCTGACTTTTTCGCCGCGCTGCCGAAAGGACGCCCAGGCGGGTGAAATTACTCTGCCATGCATCCCGCCGGATTGTGTACGCGTGTCGTTGACGGCGGATTATTGGCTAACTTACCGGCCGGACGGCGAGGGCGGCTGACCAACTCCCCGCCGCAGTTGGGGCAGATCCCACCCAGTTTACTTTCCGCGCACGCTGCGCAGAATGTGCATTCGAATGAACAAATTTTCGCGTCAGTCGATTCGGGCGGGAGATCTTTATCACAACATTCACAGCCTGGTCTGAGTTCGAGCATGATTGATTATCCTCTGATGGATAGCTTAGAAAAATTCTGTATGACGACAGCCAATATTTGCGATTTTTACTTTCACATATAGATTAAACTGATGTAACTTCACCGCATAATTCATAATGATGATTGAAACTACTATGACTAAAATACTTTCCTGTACTGCAATGCTTTGCGCAATTGTACTTCTCAGTGCTTGTGCGCAACCTGGCAAAGAGGCTGCTGTTCAAAATACCGCCGGCAACAATGATGCCTGCCTCAAAGAATACACTGCGTTGAAAAGCCTTAATCCGGCTGAATTTGATATTTATAAACATCAGTTTCAAAAGCTCAACGAGAGCTATTCTGTCTTTAAGAAAGAGGGAGACATGATGAACAAAGACTCCAAAGAGATGCTGGTTATGGAGTTGAATGACAAGAAAACCCTTATTTGTGCCCGTGTTAAAAGTGCCGTGTTTAAAGATATAACGAAGCGCGCCCGTATGATCAACGACATCTAAAGCGCCGGGCCGATCAAGCGATCGCCCACTTTTTGTCGTTTTCATCCTCTCAGTATTTGAGAGGGATGAAATGAAAGGTCTGATGTTTAACGTCAGACCTTTTCGTTTTTACAGGTCGTTAATAACAGCTATTTTGAGTACGCTTAAAAATGAATAACTGTACGGATAGATTTGCCTTCGTGCATCAGGTCGAAAGCGTCGTTAATCTTTTCCAGTTCCATGGTGTGCGTGACAAACGGTTCGAGCTCAATTTTACCCTTCATGGCATCTTCCACCATGCCCGGCAGCTGGCTTCGCCCCTTCACACCACCGAAAGCAGATCCTTTCCATTGACGGCCTGTGACGAGCTGGAAAGGACGCGTGGAGATTTCTTTCCCTGCACCGGCAACGCCGATAATGACGGACTGCCCCCAGCCACGGTGTGAACTTTCCAGCGCTGCACGCATAACATTGACGTTGCCGATACATTCAAAGGAATGGTCGACACCCCATCCGGTCATTTCGATAATGACTTCCTGAATTGGCTTATCAAAATCGTTCGGATTAAGACATTCTGTCGCGCCGAATTTTTTAGCCAGCTCAAATTTTGCCGGATTGGTATCAATGGCAATAATACGCCCCGCTTTGGCCTGACGCGCACCCTGGAGTGCTGCAAGGCCAATACCGCCCAGCCCAAAGATGGCGACAGAGTCTCCTTCCTGAACTTTTGCGGTGTTGTGAACCGCGCCGATGCCGGTAGTCACGCCGCAGCCCAGCAGACAAACGTGTTCATGGTTTGCTTCAGGGTTGATTTTTGCCAATGACACTTCAGCCACCACGGTGTACTCGCTGAAGGTTGAACAGCCCATGTAGTGGAAAATCGGCTGGCCGTTGTAGGAAAAACGCGTTGTTCCATCCGGCATAACACCTTTACCCTGCGTGGCGCGAACGGCAACGCAAAGGTTGGTTTTGCCTGATTTACAGAACAGACATTCGCCACATTCCGCAGTGTAAAGCGGGATGACGTGATCGCCAGGCGCGACGCTGGTCACACCTTCGCCCACCTCAACCACTACGCCGGCACCTTCGTGGCCCAGCACGGCGGGGAAGACGCCTTCAGGATCTTCTCCTGACAGGGTAAAAGCATCGGTATGACAAACACCCGTATGCGTGATTTTTACCAGTACTTCTCCGGCGCGGGGTGGCTCGACGTCAATTTCGACAATTTCAAGCGGTTTGCCGGGGCCGAATGCGACTGCTGCACGTGATTTCATGATCTTTCCTTTTGGTAAGGTATAGGGCAATTTTAAGTTTTTCAAATGGCCATAAAGAGAGGGATTAACGGAGATAAGTTCGTATTAAGGCAACAGCATCATCAATAGATGCGTCTCGCGATGCTTCTGTGGCATCTGCGCTTTTCAGTTCTTCGCGCAAATGACTTTCCAGCACGCCAGCCATCAGGCCGTTGACGGCTCCGCGAATGGCAGAGATCTGCTGTAATACCGGGCTGCAGTCATCCCCACGTTCAAGCGCTAATTCAAGCGCTTCAAGCTGGCCGCGCACGCGTTTGACGCGCGCTAAAACCTTTTTCTTCTCTGCGGGTGTGTGTGGCATTGATGGCAACTCCTCGTATAGTGGGGGGGAGTATATAATTATACTGTAGGGGGGTATAGTGTTTTTTGCCACGAGTAGAGTTTATCCACCATTCACACCCGCTTTTCTCATCGTTCACATAGAGTCTGGCATGACTTCCCGAAACTACAATGTTCAGCAATTTCAATTCTCCGGGGGCAATATCGATATCGGTAGCATACTTTTCCGGCGACTGTGCCCGCAGATGTTCAAAAGGAGAGTCGGGCAAACAAAATAATGAAGCGTATAGGTAGAATCTATGTCTACTAAGTGCCGCCTGAACAGCTATTTAAGAAATAACAACTATGGGTGAGAATCTTTGCTCTGGAAATCGATCCGGAATTAACGAATAACGGATATTCCCGTTATTGATTACGTTCATGTTCATCTGCGATTTAAGTCATCGTACGGGTATTATTATGCAAAATAAAAGCACACTGCTTTTGCTGGCCTTATCTGTTGCCGTATTCGGCGTTATTACCACTGAAATTGCGATTATTGGGTTATTGCCACAACTGGTTTCGCAGCTGCACGTCACTCCCACGCAGGTCGGCTTTCTCGTCAGTATTTATGCGATTATTGTGGCGGTGACAGGCCCATTTATTACCCTGATGCTGTCCGGGTTTAATAAAAAATATGTATTGCTGACCATTCTGGTGGTTTTTGTTATTTCGAATCTGATTTATGCCACCACGGATGCATTTAATCTCATGCTGGTATTCAGAATTCTTCCCGCGCTGGCGCATGCGGTATTTTTTGCCGTTGCACTGGTCGTGGCAGCCAGTTCCGTACCAAAAGAAAAGAGCGCGGGCGCGGCGGCGAAGGTGTTTGCTGGCGTAGCGATCGGGCTGGTTCTGGGCGTGCCGCTGAGTTCACTCATCGCTGAGCATCTTTCGCTCGCTGCCGCCTTTTACTTTGGCGCGGTTGCCTGTCTGATTGCTTTTGTTGGGATCGTGTTCTTCGTACCTTCTTTACCTGCAAAAGATAAAGTTTCCTTTGGCAGCCAGATCAAGGTGCTACGCAACGGTAAGCTGTGGATGACTCTCGCTACGGTGTCCTTTATTTTTGCCGCGATGTTCTCAAGTTTTAGCTATATCGCGGATTATTTGTCAAAAATCACCCATCTCAGTAATAATGCGATCAGCGCGATGTTGATCCTTTTTGGCGTGTGCGGATTCATCGGCAACTTTATTTTCAGCCATTTCCTGCAAAAAAATGTAGTGGGAACCACCCATGCTTATCCGCTGTTATTTACGCTGGTGCTGGTGATCGTCTGGTGGCTGGGCTTCTCACCGCTGGCGATGTGCATGCTGACCGTATTCTGGGGTGCATTCCACTCATCAGGATTAGTCATTAGCCAGAATTGGCTGATGCGTGAGGCGAATGAAGCGCCGGAGTTTGCCAACAGTCTTTATATGTCATTTTCTAATTTGGGGATAACGATAGGTTCACTGGCAGGCGGCTGGTTTATTGCGCATCTCGGGACTCACTCCGTGGTGCTGAGCAGCATTATTTTTACACTCGCCGCCTTCGTCAGTATCTATATCAAGCACCGTACCGATCGCGCCAATACGCTTTATATTGAAACCTTCGGTTAATCCAGCAGGCCGTCTTGTGCTGCCTGAATCAAATCATCCACGACGTGACGAATTTTGGGCAGCAGTTGCCGGCTTTGCGGCCAGAGGGCACTTATGGGCATCTCGCCTCCGGAGTGACCGGAAAGGACCTCTTTAAGCTCGCCGCTGGCCAAATATTTTCCCACCAGCCAGACCGGGAGTTGCGACAGACCGCATCCGGCCAGCACCGCAGCAAGCATGGCGTCGCCGTCAGCGAATTCATGCGTTGCTGGCGGGATATAGCGGCTTATCCTTCCTGTATTATCTTTCAGCAACCACGATATCGGCTGATTACGGCGAAAGCCGACCACGCAGCGGTGAAAAGTCAGTTCATCCGGGACGGCGGGCTCGCCGTTGGCTGAAAGATAATCCGGGGAAGCGCAGATCACCAGTTTTTGCGTCGTTAAGCGTCGGGCGACCAGACCACTGCTGTCCGCCAGCTCACCGATGCGGATGACCAGATCAATGCCTTCTTCGATGAGATCGACAAAACGTTCACTGAAGGTGATCGTCAGTGCCAGTTCCGGATAACGGCGGGTGATTTTTAGCAGCAGCGGTAAAATTCGCTGCCGTCCAAATGCCGCAGGCAAATCCACCCGTAATCTGCCGGAAGGATGTGCAATGTGGGAGGTGAGTTCCGCTTCAGCCTGCTCCAGAATCTCCATGGCATTCTGACAGCTCTCCAGAAATTTCTCGCCATCAGGCGTCAGGCTCAGGCGTCTTGTCGAACGCAGAAAAAGCTTAAGACCCAGGCGGTCTTCAAGGCGACCTACGCTTTTACCTACCGCCGATTTCGTCAGCCCAAGCCGTTCGGCTGCCGCGGTGAAACTCCCCAAACGAGCTGTTGTGACAAAGGCATTGATGCCGCCAAGATGATCTGTTGTGCGCATAGGTTCACTTATAAAGGCTGAAAGTAAGATTGGAGTAAAAACCGAGGGTAACGCGGATCAGAACGTTAGATTGTAGAAGATATGTCTCCCAAAGCACAATCAAACTCAAGCAACGGCAACCCAATATTCTCTCCTGTACAACTTGACTGACGCCGTATTTACACCCTTGTATCAATTTTACCTTCCAGCGCTGAACGCTTAAAATTCATCGTGTTACGCTTAATTACCCTGCGAATTAAAACCTTGCTAGCTTTTTTTTTCTAAAATACCTGTACAACTTCTCATATCTTGTATAACTTTATAGTCACATACTAAATTATTATTCACACACGTATTAACATAAGGGTTAATCATGCGACAGAATAGACACAACGGATTGTCTTCGGACACATCTCCTTCACTGTACAGTCAGGTATTTTCTGAGGAAGAGACAATGGGGCGGGTTGTAGTCGAAATTCTGGAAGCAGGCAAGAACCTCAATCGCAAAGCCTTATGTTCTAAGCTGTTAAATCGTGTTGAAGCGGCTGGCAGTGAAGAAGAGGAAAGGCATTATTTAAAGCTGATCCGTCTGGTGCTGGAGCGTGATTCCTAAGCCATAGTGACTGAGTTATAGAGTTAAAGATTGGCTTCAAAGCATTTCAGTATGACATATTATGCGGGCTTGATTAATTCATAGCCTAACAACGTTTTACTGCTTTTGGCGTAAAATAATAACTCTGAACCTGAAGCTAATCTGCCCAAGACCTTTGGCCGGCGTATATTCAGAGGCTGCTAATATGTATAGAAGTACCGAAGAAAAATTGACTGATAAGCTGATTGGTGAGGCGGTTGTTTCCTTGCTGAAATCAAAGAATCCAATATCCACTGACAGACTCATTGCGCAATTACAGTTTATGGCTGTAAACGCGGATAACATTAATCGAAAAAGCGCCTGCGAACGGGTCATTAACGAGATCCGTCATAATCTGGCTGAAAAGCGTGCGCAGATCAGCTACGAAGTTAGGGACGTCGACAATGTACGACACTTTTTCAATGCTCAAGGGCCGTCCGATGACCGGAAAAAACACTGATTCCTCCGCCGCTGGCACGCCTCATTTCAGCGATGCGATGTCATCAAACCAATCCCGGCCAATGACAGGTTCTGTAAGCGGTACAGAGATTTACAAGCATTTTGCTAAAGCGGGTGAGTTGTATTCCAGCGAAACAGAAGTGCTGGGCGCGGCTATTCGCCTGATTCTGGCTGAGAAGGGAACGGTGACCAACAAGGCCATCATTTTACACCTGATCAATCAGCTGGAATGCACGTCAGATGTCGTGCAACTGGATGTTCTGCGTAATGCCCTCGAAATGGTCGTGGGTATGACGCCGGATGATTCCGGTTTCTGAATTCGACAGATCTCACTATTTCATCTTCAATAATTTTGCGCTCAGGTTTCAGCATCTGAGCGCAGCGTCTCATTAAACGTTAACAACAACAGATCGCGGAGGGTATTAAAATGCATGACGTGTCTTATACTCATGTGAAATTGGCCGATTATATTCTGACAGAAGATCCTGAGCTTCTGGTGGGAAATGAAACCGTCATCCGTATCTATAACAATTTGAAGAATCAAAAAGATAATGTGACTCACAAAGATATTATTCTTTGTCTGATTCAGAAAATTGAGCAGGAAAGCGAGTTGAGTAAGCAGGATATTTACTTAGAAGCGCTGGAATATGTGGTTTACCGCACGTCGGATGATAATGAGTAATACCGGCGGGGCGGAATTTCGAAGTGAGCCCGGTAAATATCGTTGTTACCGGGCTTATGTTTTTTTTGAGACCTCGCGTTCAGTCTGTCAGAGGGTGTGATCCCTTAACTTATATTCTTGCTTAACTTCCGGCCAGGCAACAACCGGCGCACCATTAAGCCTTGGCATGGCAAACAGGTCGCCCTGAAAGTTACAAATCCCCGCCGCATCGAGCCACATCCATTCCTCTGGTTTTTCCACGCCCGTGGCAATAACCGAAACCTCCAGTGAAGAACAGAATCTGATGATCGCCTGTACCACGGCCTGTTTCGGCCCGCTGGTGTGCACATCACAAATGATATTGCGATCAATCATTATTTTATCCGGCTGGCACTGCGTCAGCAGCAACAGCCCGGCAGATCCGGCACCAAAATCATCAATCGCCAGCCGCATTCCCGATGCTTTTAACTGCTTCATGGCCGCTGTGAATTTATCTTCACGGGTAATAACGCCGTTCTCGGTGATCGCCACCACAATCTGCTCCGGCACCAGGCCGTTAGCGGTGATTTCCTGCACCAGAAACTCAACGGCATCCGGCACCATCACCAGTGTCATCGGCAGAAGCTTGATGCACAGCGTTTTGTTGCTGATGCCCATCTTGCTGGCGAGCGCAAAGGCCAGTTTTTTTGACTTCAGATCGGCTTCGTAAATAGTGGTGCGGGACAGCTGAGAGAAATAACCCATTGGCGAACCGCCGTCCGGACCGCGCAATGTGGCCTCATAGGAGACAATTTCCTTACTCAGCGGATCAACAATCGGCTGGAAAGCGAAGCTGTAATCCTGCATTTCGGGAAAGATAAATTCTACTTCAGGTTTTAGTGTTTCATCGGTGATGAAAGACCAGGACCCGGTCGGCAGGATTTCGAGATAATTTTCTTTTTCGCGGGCCTGCACAAAGGTGCATAAAAATTGCAATGCCCGGTCATCATAGGTGAGGCGATACTTTGACGTCCCTTTGTCGAGGACGGCCTGAAGCACCACATCTTCATGATGTTTGCGCAAATCAAACAGCTCCATGCCCACATTGCCGAACCGGCGGGATGGCGCGTAATCACGCATCAGTTCCACCACGTTATGATGACGGCGATCGCGACAAATGGCGCTGTAAAGGCTATCGACGGCCTCTTCCGGGCCTTCCAGCAGCTGGAAGAAATGCGTCCCGTCAAACAGCAGGATACCAGTAATGCCGGATGTTTCGTTCTTAATGCTGGCTTGCGCAACCAGCTCTTCCAGCGAGGCTGACTGAACATGTTCGCTGACATGACTGCGATAAACGAGGGTTAAAAGCATTGAATCTTCCAGAGTGGAGTCTTGTAATAACCGACACAATATCAGATATCTTTTTTTTATGGAAAAGTCTTAATTGATCAGTTTTACTTACGTATTTGCCCATTTCAAGGTCAATTGCACCTATTCAGATGCTTTAGATAATTCGCTGATTTCTGTCTGCACGCGGTAAGCTGTGAGAAGATAAGGCAATTTTTAACCGATATGAACGGGGCATCAGTTGCTTCGGGAATAACACAGGACGACTAAAAATGGACAATACCCGCTGGCATTGGGGAACGCAGTTTCAGCTCGACAGCAGGATCGTGCTCCCTGTATTAGTGTTGATTGCGTTGACATTGTGGGTAAGGCTTTTCCGCCACACGCGGGAATGGTTAAAAGCTAATCGCGTCAGTGAACAGACTCCATCAAAAATGACGCTTTTACAACGTTATGGCAGGACGCAGCTGATTGGCGAAAGCATCGTGGCGTTTATCGTTACGCTCGTTGTGTTCTGGCTGGTCTTAACCGTTAACGGATGGATGTAAGGAATTTCGCAATGCTTAAAGAAAACTTCAACGAGTTACAGATCTTTCTGGTGGTGGCGCGGGAGAGAAGTTTTACCAAAGCGGCGGGAAAATTGGGCGTCTCGCAGTCGGCGTTAAGCCACGCTGTCAAGGCGTTGGAAGAGCGCTTAAACATCCGTCTTCTCACCCGCACCACCCGCAGTGTGGCGCCGACGCAAGCCGGTGAGCGGATCATCGCTTGTCTTGAGCCGCGTCTGGCCGAGATTGAACAAGAACTCGAAACTCTGCTTCAGCTCAACGGCACGCCCTCCGGCAATATCCGCATTTCAGCGGGCGAACACGCGGCGCAAAGCGTGCTGTGGCCAAAGCTGAAGCCTTTTCTGCAGGAATATCCTGATATCAATGTTGAGATGGTGGTCGATAACGGCTTTGTCGATATCGTCGATGGCCGTTTCGATGCCGGGGTGCGCCTCGGTGAAAGCGTGGATAAGGACATGATTGCGGTCAAGATGGGCGCGGATATGCGCATGGTGGTGGTGGGGTCGCCCGCGTATTTTGACAAGAACGGTATTCCGCTGACGCCGCATGAGTTGCAAAATCACCGGTGCATCAACATGCGTTTACCGACTGCCGGAGGCTTGTATCACTGGGAATTTGAGAAAGAGGGCAAGCCTTTGCGCGTGCGGGTCGAAGGGCAGCTGATTTTCAATCATTTGTCTGAGCGGATCGACGCGGTGAAGTGTGGATTTGGACTCGCCTGCGTCCCGGAGGATCTGGTGGAAGACGCAGTGAAGTCCGGCGAACTGATCCAGGTCCTTGACGAATGGTCCCCGTCGTTTCCCGGTTATTACCTTTACTACCCGAGCCGGAAACAACATCCACCGGCCTTTGCGCTGATGATTGATGCGCTGCGTTATTCTGAGCAAATTATCTGAATAAAAAGACCGGCGCGATCAGTATGATCACGCCGGTCAGCACTTTTCTTAACGGCCTACGCGCGCCTGCAATGCCGCAGGATACCGTTCTCCGGTGATTTTCACCGTGTCCAGCGCCTGCGTGATTTTCCCTAAGTCCTCTGGCGAAAGCAGCACGTCCGCAGCGTCCATATTTTCTTCCAGACGAGGCAGTTTGGTGGTGCCTGGAATCGGCACGATCCACGGTTTTTGCGCCAGCAGCCAGGACAGGGCAATTTGAGCAGACGTCACGCCTTTCCCCGCCGCCAGTTCAGACAGCAAGACCACCAGCTTTTCATTGGCTTCGATTGCCTCAGCGGCAAAGCGCGGCACCTGACTGCGAAAATCGTCCGCACCAAAGGTTGCCCCGGCTTTGATCGCGCCGGTCAGGAAGCCTTTGCCGAGCGGGCTGAAGGGCACGAAACCGATCCCCAGTTCTTCGAGCACCGGCATGATCTCCTGCTCCGGCTCACGCCACCACATTGAATATTCACTTTGCAGTGCCGCCACCGGTTGAACCGCATGCGCGCGACGGATAGTCTGCGCACCGGCTTCCGAGAGGCCGAAGTGTTTGACTTTGCCCTCAGCAATCAGGTCTTTCACCGCCCCTGCGACATCTTCGATCGGCACATCCGGGTCGACACGGTGCTGATAATAAAGATCGATAACGTCTGTTTTCAGGCGGCGCAGCGATCCTTCCACCGCTTCGCGAATATGTTCCGGGCGGCTGTTGAGATTTTGCTGCTTATTGTTTTCACCAAAGGTAAAGCCGAATTTGGTGGCAATCACCACGCGGTCGCGGAACGGTTTTAAGGCTTCCCCCACCACTTCTTCGTTCAGGTAAGGGCCGTACACTTCGGCGGTGTCGAAAAAGGTTACGCCGCGTTCAACCGCTGCGCGAATCAGTTCTACCGCCTGACGGGTGTCTGTTGCCGGACCGTAACCGTGACTCAGGCCCATACAACCTAAGCCGATTGCCGAAACTTCCAGTCCGGACTTTCCGAGATAACGTTTTTGCATGGGTAAGATCCTCATGGTTTAGTGAAATAGGGGATTACACGTCAGGTTTGCGGCCTGTGAGCCATTCAACCATTGCCGACCTGAGTTTCATTCTTGTAGGACGCCGCGGTATCAATCAGGCGATAACCGGTTTCCAGCGCATCGAGCACCGCACGTTCACATTCGGCCGCATCGATCATCTGGAAGACACCAAGGCCCAGCAGGGGCATTTTAAAACCGTTGTTCAGTTTGACTGTCGGCATGTCGTTATCCTTGTACCTGGGTAGGTGAAAAGCATAACGCAGAAGGATTTATCAGATTAGAGGCTGTAAACGGATAGGCTTTATTAGCAGGGTTCATAAATGAATTCAATTCACAGAGTTATTCGTAATTTGTGATCTTATTACAGCGAAATAATTTCCTTTGTCTGACGGCTTTGATTGTGCATTCCTTGTTAGCCTTTACCTTTTTGTTATTGAACATTATGGGTTATAACAAGTAATTGACTTTATATCCATGTGATAAACATGGTTAATTTAAATCGCGTTCCGACGCGTCCATTCATCTGCGATGTCACCCAGATTTTTAGGCTGGTCATTGCATATCCAGACCATAAAATCCCGGTCAAACTTAAACTGTGCACCGCATTGCTCAAGCATGAAACGCCGGACATTTTGGGTATTTTTATAGTGTTTATCTACGGGAGTGGCGCGGGTTAACGTCTCGCTGTGCCAGTCAAATGCCATCTGTTTCTCCGGAGGAAAATGGTATGGTGAATTATAGCGCAGAGCATTAATATTTTGGGGAATAGCATGACGAGTATCGGGACAATCAGACAACATCTGTGCAGGCATTGGGTAACATGTTAAAAAAAATCATTATTTCAGTCACTCTGTGTGCGATTTTATCGGGTTCAGCCGCAGTCGCTTCGGACAGCTGGTATGTTATCGACAATTACGCAGGCACGATCGGCAAATCTCCGGTTCATGTCTCTCTTCAGCGTTATTCCTTTGGCGGAGAGACAAATATCAAAGGAAGTTACTATTATGATAAATATCGCTCTCCCATTCCGCTTTACGGAAAAATAACGCCTGAGGCCATCATACTTTGCGAGGTAAAGACTAATCAGGAATATGATGATTATCTGACCGAAGGAAAAAAATATGACCTCAATATGTGCCCATTAAAACTTACCCCAAGCGGTGATGTTCTCCAGGGTACCTGGCAGAACACCAAACGTACGCTGGATGTTGTATTGAATAAGACGGCTTCCATGGATAAAACCGTAATCTCGGACAACCCTGCTAAAACGATTGAAATCCCATTTTGGGGGCAAACAGCGGCCCACAGCTTTATTGGCGTCTATGAAATGAAAGACGATGGCCTTTCAGTGAATAAAGTGATGGCGCTCAACAAGTCTTCAGGGAAAGTGGATCAGGTCATTGATCCTCAACTGCATCAATGTGATTTTGGATTTTACATGACGGCTATTTACCAAAACATTGAGCGCCTGAGTAATCCCTCACAAATAGCATTGAATTGCTACAGCAAAACCGATTTCAGCGTCGTTTACGGCCTTAATCAAGATAAGCACACTTATTCGTCCGTCGATTAAAGTTTCCCCCTGAGCTCAGGGGGGAATAACCCTTTGCCCACCAGAAAAGCCTCACAATGCCGCCTGTTGAAATTCCGAATCCGTAATCAACCGCAAAACTCTGTGTTATCAGTTTTGTTACATTCGGTTAACTTATTTCGAATGAAAGTGAATTAATCTTCATTTGCAAGTCACTTATCCCTGTTTACTGGAGAAAATCATCATGAAGAGTTTTGCTTCAGCCAGCAAATCGGCGTTACCGGTTCTCTTGATGAAATTGGTCGCAAAGGGGTCGGGATCGACACGGTGTGATGTAACCAGCACATGCATCCGTGCGCAGGGGAAACCCGCCGCATAACCGGATGACCTTTTGAATGCCTTCCCGCCCGTGGAAGGCTTCATTTACACTTTTACTTTCAGCAACTCATTCACCCGTGTGGTATAGGCCGGTGAAAGCATTTCCCGTTTCATCGACCAGCCGCGCTGGATGCCTTGCCCGGCAAACCATACTTTGCCCATGCCTTTTTTATGGATCTCATCGAGCGTCGCCATCAGTTGCTCGCTGTTCTTTTTCGGCTGGTATTCATCGAAGAGGTTCAGCTGCGCCACGCCCTGACTGAAAAAATCGCCCAGCATCACGCCACCTTTCTGATAGCGATAGCCCGGCTTCCAGATTTGATCGAGGCAACGCACGGCGGCGTTGAGAATGTCGCGGCTGTCCTGCGTCGGCGTGAGGAGTTTGATCCCGGCGTAGTTGCTGTAGTAGGGGACTTTGGAGTCGTGCGGACTGGTTTTCACGAACGCCGAGACGAAACGGCAATATTGATGTTCGCCACGCAGCTTCTCGGCGGCGCGTACGGCGTAATTGCAGATGGCTTCGCGCATGTCCTGATACTCGGTGATACGCTCGCCAAAAGACCGTGAGCAGATGATTTGCTGTTTGGCCGGCACCGACTCTTCCAGTGCCAGGCAGGATTCCCCGCGCAGTTCGCGCACTGTGCGCTCCAGTACCACGCTAAAATGTTTGCGGATCAAGGCAGAAGGGCTGTCGGCCAGCTGCAATGCGGTCTTGATCCCCATCATGTTGAGTTGTTTACTCAGACGCCGCCCGACGCCCCATACTTCATCTACCGGCAGCAGGTTCATCAGCTTTCTCTGACGCACGGTCTGGGATAAATCCACCACGCCGCCCGTATCCTTCCACTTTTTCGCCGCGAAGTTCGCCAGTTTGGCCAGCGTCTTGGTCGGTGCGATCCCGACGCCGACCGCCAGATGCGTCTCTTTCCAGATCTTCTTTTGCACCTTTTTGCCGAAATCATGCAATGAGATGCAGTTTTCAATGTTGGTGAGATCTAAAAACGCTTCGTCGATCGAGTAAACATCGACGGCGGGTGCCAGCTGTTCCAGCGTCTCCATCACGCGGTTGGACATATCGGCGTACAGCGCATAGTTCGAGGAGAATACCACCACGTTATGCTGGCGGATCGCCTCGCGCATTTTGAAAAACGGCGCACCCATAGCGATGCCTGCCTTTTTGGCTTCAGCGTTACGGGCGATCACGCAGCCGTCGTTATTACTGAGCACAATCACCGGGCGCCCCTGCAAATCAGGCCTGAACACGGTCTCGCACGAGGCGTAGAAGGAGTTGACGTCCACGAGGGCAAACATAATCAGCGCGCGGCGTAAATGATGAACGTGACGACGCCGAAAATCTCCAGCGACTCTTCGTCGTTGAAGGTGATCGGCGAATAATGCGGGTTCATCGGCACCAGCTGCACCGACGGGCGGGTGCGCAACTTTTTCACCGTGAACTCGCCGTCGATGGCCGCCACCACAATGTCGTCGTGCACGGCGGTCAGCGAGCTGTCGATCACCAGCAGATCGCCTTCGTTGATATTGGCATCGGTCATCGAATGGCCCGAGACCCGGACAAAATACGTCGCGCTCGGGTGCGCAATCAGCAGTTTATTGAGATCAAGGCGCGACTCTACGTAATCCTGAGCCGGTGACGGAAAGCCGCACGGCACGCGATCGAGGAACAGCGGCAGATCGATTTTTTGCTGATGCTCAGCGGGGGTGTACAAAATCATGGGAAATTCTCGTGATACTGGTTTTATATACAGTATTAACGTAAGCGGGATACCGATCAAGCCTGACAGCAGAAGAAAATCCTATCAGGCTGATGGCGGAGGGAATTTAGTGTGGGAGGGAGGTTAGGGCAATGCCGACTTGTCACGCGGTCATCTGATGTCAGTGCGCTCGCTTTGACGGAGTCCCGCCAAATTCGGCAATATTTATTTCACATATTTTTTACGAGGACAGGATGAGTGCAGATAAATGATGGCAGCCTTACCCAGGTTATCATTCTAACACACAGATAATTAATAATTTTTTTAACGTTAGGACATTTCAATTTAGCTGCTACATTGTCGGTACGCATAACGTTAATTATGTTAAATGGCATATCAAATAATTTCGTTCAATTGTCCTTATATGCCCCTTCTGCACCTTTACTCAGCTTTTCACTGAATACCCGGCTTTAGAATTATGTTTACTTTATGGGCTGATGAAAAAAACCGATGCTTAATCAGCACCGGTTTCTTCACATCAAATCAACTGAAAACTTACGCGAGAATTTCGCGCACGAAGTTTTCAATCTCTTTATCCTGGCCATTTTCAAAGAAGCACTTCTGGAAACGCTCGCCACTCACGGCGGTTTTCACCAGTTCTTTATCGATAGCGCGCAGCGTATCGAGATAATTTTCTTTCACTACGGCAGCTTTGACCTGATTTAGAATACCTGCGTTACGTACCTGCGGCTCCTTGCGGTCAGCCGGATAACCCTGGCCTTTGACGCCGGTGAAGGCTTTCTCGAAGATGAAACGCACGTTCAGCTCCGCGCCCCAGCCAAAACCTTTGGCGAATGGCAGGGAAAGCGCGTTACCGTTGTTGATCTGTGCGAACAGAAACGCATCCGCCGGATCGATACAGTAACCGCAGTTCACGCCCGGATGGATGTTCAGGGACATCAGCGCGCCCTGCCCGGTACCGCAGCCGGCAACTACAAAATCAACCGCTTTGGAGTTAAGCAGGATGCTGGCCATGATGCCCAGATGGATATAAGTCAGGTGATGATCCTGCTCGTCGGACATACCGACGTTGTACACCGGATACTCTTTTTCTGAAGCAACCGCGTTCAGTTCTTTCAAAATGATCGCGTTTTTCGCGGCCTGACTGTTTTCCATCATTAATGCAATTTTCATGGGATTTCCTCTTTGGGCAGCGATCTGAATTGCTGCTGTCTGTAAATGCTAATGAATAATTTGGGTAGCGGATTAGCGCGCCAACCAGCCGCCGTCGACGGCGATGGTATAACCATTTATGTAGTCGGATGCCGGTGAAGACAAGAACACGACCGGCCCCATGACGTCGGACGGCGTACCCCAGCGACCCGCCGGAATGCGGCTCAGGATCTCTTCACTGCGGGCTTCGTCAGCGCGCAGTTGCTGGGTGTTATTTGTCGCCATATAACCCGGCGCGATAGCGTTCACGTTGATGCCGTGCTTCGCCCATTCGTTCGCCAGCAGACGGGTCACGCCCATTACGGCGCTTTTTGATGCGGTATAAGAAGGTACGCGGATCCCGCCCTGATAAGAGAGCATAGACGCAATATTGATAATTTTGCCGCCGGTACCCTGGGCGATAAACTGTTTCGCGACTGCCTGAGACATAAAGAACACCGATTTGATGTTCAGATTCATTACGTCGTCCCAGTTCTTTTCACTGAAATCGATGGCGTCTTCGCGACGGATAATCCCGGCGTTGTTCACCAGAATATCCAGATGCCCCATTTCCGCGACGGCGCGTTCCAGCAACGCCGGAATCACTTTCGTATCGCTGAGATCGGCAGTCAGGCTGAGAAAACGGCGGCCAGTTGCACCAATGCGTTCGATGGTTTCCGTTGGTTCAACGATGTTGATACCCACAATGTCACAGCCTGCTTCTGCCAGACCGATTGCCATGCCCTGACCCAGACCGGTATCGCATCCGGTTACGACGGCGACTTTTCCCTTCAGTGAAAAATTATCCAGAATCATGATGTTTCCTTTTTTCATAAAACGGAGGCGAATGCGCTGTTCCGTCACGTAAGAGTGAGTCGGGCAATGCCCGGCTACGAACTGATGGAAGGAAGTTTAGCGAGATTTTTAGCGCAACTCAAGAAATTGAAACATCATTTCAATTTAGGTGAACTTTGGTGTCGTTTTTTGTTGTGTTGATCACGTCCTGAACGTTTTTCATGCCAATGGCTGACGTTGTGTTCTCAATGTGTGGAAGACAGGTGTGCGTATGCCGGACTGAAAGGAACATCCAAAACGAGCGGGCAGATTGGGGAAAGGTATTTGGGAGGGATTCACTGCCCGACGGGAGCCGGGCCAGCGGTACTGAAATTCAGCGGGCAATTTGTCTCTTAGTGCATCGAGCCCTGGCATTCTGTTTCCATGGTCAGGCCACGGCGCCAGTCCCCCGGCGTTTGTCCAAACTGACGTTTGAAGCTGCGGGTGAAAGATTGCTGCGAGTCAAAACCCAGCGATATCGCGACGCTGACGATAGGTTCGCGGCTGCTGGCCAGCATATCTGCCGATTTTTTCAGCTTTTTCTCACGAATGAACTCGCCCATTGGCAAACCGGTATGCTCTTTGAACATCCGTTGCAGATACCAGCGCGAATACCCTGCGCGTTTGGCAACGGTCTTAATATCCAGTCGCTCTTCCAGGTTGTGATCGATCCAGTCAATCAGGTCGTGAATGAAATCCTCGGTTCTCATGGACTCTCTCCTATCTCTTATCAGTTTTCGCCCCCCGAGGGCGTCTTTTTCTAAACTGACTCAGTTTGCGATTAAATGCAAGTTTTACTATTGCATTTAATTCATCGTTACGGGATAGTCACGTTCCCGGAAGTAAACGTTCTGTAAAACAGCACAGAAAGTGTAACAGTATTTCTTGCACTTTAGTAGTCACCTCCTTACAATCCCCCTCGAATCAATTGTATCAAACATTGATACATAATTGTGCTGATGAACGGCACAAGTCCCAAAAAAGTCAGATCAGGCAAAGGACGTTACCCGGAGGACAGACCGGTTGTATTGCCTGGCAGCACTTACTCACTGGAAATAAAAATAATGAAAAACCTGCAAAAACCGTTGGTTGTTGCACGCGACCGCCTGCGCGGTACGCCTTTGACGTTGCGTCTTTCAGGGGTTGCGCTGATGGTCGCCCTGCTTGCCGGGTGTGATAACAGCGTGGCGCAAAACGCTGCTCCGCCTGCCCCGCAGGTCAGTGCGGCAGATGTTTTGATCAAACAGATCAGCCAGTGGGACGCCTTTAACGGGCGCGTCGAAGCGGTACAAAGCGTTCAGCTTCGTCCCCGCGTGTCCGGCTATATCGACAAAGTGAATTATCAGGAAGGTCAGGAAGTGAAGAAAGGTCAGGTGTTGTTTACCATTGATGACCGCACTTACCGCGCCGCTCAGGAACAGGCACAGGCCGAACTGGTGCGCGCGCGCAATCAGGCCAGCCTGACGCGCAGCGAATCCTCCCGTACTGAAAAGCTGATCGGCACGCAGGCTGTTTCTACTGAAATTGCCGAGCAGCGTCGTTCTGCTGCTTCTCAGGCGCAGTCTGACGTTTTGGCCGCTCAGGCGCAGCTGGACATGGCACAGCTAAATCTCGATTTTACCCGTGTTACGTCGCCAATTGATGGCCGCGCCAGCCGTGCAATGATCACCACCGGCAATCTGGTTACCGCAGGCGATACCGCCAGCGTGCTGACCACGCTCGTTTCTCTCGACACGGTGTATGTCTATTTCGATGTGGACGAAGGCACTTTCTTGCGTTATCAGGCCATGGCGCGTGACGGCCAGCGCAGTGATACGCCGCAGTCCCGCCTGCCGGTTCACGTCGGACTGGTGGGGGAAAATGGCTATCCGCATCAGGGCGTGGTCGATTTCACCGATAACCAGCTTAATTCCGGTACCGGCACAATTCGTATGCGTGCCCTGCTTGATAACCGCGACCGCACCTTTACTCCGGGGCTGTTTGCCCACGTGCAACTGCCGGGCAGCGCGCAGTTCAACGCCATGCTGGTGGACGACAAAGCCGTGCTGACCGATCAGGATCGTAAGTTTGTTTACGTGGTGGATAAAGAGGGTAAAGCGCAACGCCGTGATGTCGAAGTGGGCCGTATGTCCGGCGGCTTACGTATCGTTGAGAAAGGCTTAGAAGCTGGCGATCGCGTGATTATCGACGGCGTTCAGAAAGTCTTTATGCCGGGTATGCCCGTTAACGCCAAAACCGTCAGCATGGCGGCCAATAGCGTGACTCCCACCCCTGCCGCCGTTCAATAAAAGAGAATCCTGACACATGGACTTTTCCCGCTTTTTCATCGACCGGCCAATCTTTGCCGCCGTTTTGTCGATTTTGATTTTAGTCACAGGGGCGATTGCCATTCCCCTGCTGCCGGTCAGCGAATACCCGAACGTGGTGCCGCCAAGCGTACAGGTTCGCGCTGAATATCCGGGTGCTAACCCGAAAGTGATTGCAGAAACCGTGGCGACGCCGCTGGAAGAAGCCATCAACGGCGTCGAAAACATGGTGTACATGAAATCTGTGGCCGGTTCCGACGGCGTGCTGGTCACCACTGTCACCTTCCGTCCGGGCACCGATCCGGATCAGGCACAGGTTCAGGTGCAAAACCGCGTGGCACAGGCCGAAGCCAGACTGCCTGAAGATGTGCGACGCCAGGGTGTTACCACGCAGAAACAATCACCGACGTTAACGCTGGTGGTGCATCTGGTGTCGCCGAACGGCAAGTACGATTCGTTGTATCTGAGTAACTACGCCACGCTCAAGGTGAAAGACGAACTGGCGCGTTTGCCGGGTGTCGGGCAAATTCAGATCTTTGGTGCGGGCGAATATGCCATGCGCGTCTGGCTCGATCCGAACAAAGTCGCGGCGCGTGGGCTGACGGCAAGTGACGTTGTCACTGCAATGCGTGAGCAAAACGTTCAGGTCTCAGCCGGTCAGCTTGGCGCTGAGCCGATGCCCAAAGACAGCGACTATCTGTTATCCATCAACGCACAGGGGCGTCTTAAGAACGAAGAAGAGTTCGGCAATATTATCCTGAAAAGTGGTGATAACGGCGAAATCGTCCGTTTGCGTGATGTTGCGCGCATCGAAATGGGATCAGGCAGTTATGCCCTGCGCTCGCAGCTGAATAACAAAGATGCGGTCGGGATCGGTATTTTCCAGTCCCCAGGGGCGAACGCGATTGATTTGTCAGACGCCGTGCGTGCCAAAATGACCGAACTCTCAACCCGCTTCCCTGAAGGCATGACCTGGCGTGCGCCGTATGACCCGACGGTTTTCGTGCGTGATTCGATCAGCGCCGTGGTTCATACGTTGCTGGAAGCCGTGGTGCTGGTTGTGCTGGTGGTGATTCTGTTCCTGCAAACCTGGCGTGCGTCGATCATTCCGCTGCTGGCGGTACCGATTTCGGTTATCGGGACGTTCAGTATTCTGTATCTGCTCGGCTTTTCGCTCAACACGCTCAGTTTGTTCGGATTGGTTCTGGCGATAGGTATTGTGGTCGATGACGCCATAGTGGTGGTGGAAAACGTCGAGCGAAATATCGAGGAAGGATTAGCACCCAGAGAGGCTGCTCATCAGGCGATGCGGGAAGTGTCCGGGCCGATTATTGCGATCGCACTGGTGCTGTGTGCAGTGTTTGTGCCGATGGCGTTCCTCTCCGGCGTGACCGGTCAGTTCTACAAACAGTTTGCCGTGACCATCGCAATTTCTACTGTGATTTCAGCGATCAACTCCCTGACGCTCTCCCCAGCGCTGGCGGCCTTGCTGTTGAAACCGCACGGTGCGCCGAAGGATATGCCGTCGCGTCTGATTGACCGCCTGTTCGGCTGGATTTTCCGACCCTTCAACCGCTTCTTCAGCGCCAGCTCGCATCGCTATCAGAATGCCGTCTCGAAAGCGCTCGGACGTCGTGGCGCGGTGTTTGTCGTCTACGTTCTGCTGCTGTGCGGTGCAGCATTCATGTTCAAAGCGGTGCCGGGCGGTTTTATTCCGACGCAGGATAAGCTGTACCTGATTGCCGGTGTGAAAATGCCGGAAGGCGCTTCACTGTCGCGTACTGATGCGGTGATCCGCAAAATCAGTGCGCTCGGTCTGAGCACCGACGGCGTGATAGATGCGGTGGCCTTCCCCGGCCTGAACGCATTGCAGTTCACCAACACGCCAAATACCGGCACGGTGTTCTTCGCCCTGAAACCGCTGGGTGAACGTACCCGCACGGCGGCTGAAATAAACGCTGAAATCAACGCCAAAATTTCGCAGATTCAGGAAGGTTTTGCCTTCTCAATAATGCCGCCGCCTATCCTCGGCCTGGGTCAGGGGTCCGGATATTCGCTGTATATTCAGGATCGTGCAGGGTTGGGATACGGTGCGTTGCAGACCGCGATCAATACTATGTCCGGTTCCATAATGCAGACGCCGGGGATGGGCTTCCCTATCTCCTCTTATCAGGCTAACGTGCCGCAGCTCGATGCGCACATTGACCGTGATAAGGCCAAGGCGCAGGGTGTGTCGCTGGATGATTTATTCAGCACGTTGCAGGTCTATCTCGGGTCATCGTACATCAATGACTTCAACCGGTTCGGACGCACCTGGAAGGTGATGGCGCAGGCGGACGGCCAGTTCCGCGACAGCGTGGAAGATATCGCCAATCTGCGTACCCGTAACGACAAAGGTGAAATGGTGCCGATCGGCAGTATGCTGAACATCACCACTACCTACGGACCGGATCCGGTGATCCGCTACAACGGCTATCCGGCGGCGGATTTGATTGGTGATGCTGACCCGCGCGTGCTGTCTTCGACGCAAGCCATGACGGAGCTGACCGCAATGTCGAAAAACCTGCTGCCAAACGGCATGAATATCGAATGGACGGATCTGAGCTATCAGCAATCGACTCAGGGTAACGCGGCGCTGATCGTATTCCCGATGTCAGTCTTACTGGCATTTCTGGTGCTGGCGGCATTGTACGAGAGCTGGACGCTGCCACTGGCGGTTATCCTGATTGTACCGATGACGATGCTTTCCGCGCTGTTTGGCGTATGGCTAACCGGTGGTGATAACAACGTCTTCGTGCAGGTCGGACTGGTGGTGCTGATGGGACTGGCCTGTAAAAACGCCATCCTGATTGTTGAGTTCGCCCGCGAACTGGAGATGCAGGGTAAAGGAATTGTTGAGTCGGCGCTCGAGGCTTGTCGCCTGCGTCTGCGCCCTATCGTCATGACTTCGATTGCATTCATCGCCGGGACCATCCCGCTGATCCTCGGGCACGGTGCGGGTGCCGAAGTGCGCGGCGTAACCGGGATCACCGTATTCTCCGGTATGCTGGGGGTAACGCTGTTTGGTCTGTTCCTGACGCCGGTGTTTTATGTCGCACTGCGCAAGCTGGTAACGCGTAAACAACCTGCGCTGGAAAACCAGACTGTCTGATTGTTGAATGACAGAAAGCAAAAAGCCGGGATATTATCCCGGCTTTTTTACGTCTGTGTAATGAGGAAAATCTTCAGAGCAGAAAGCTTATTTAGAGCAGAGCGAATTGTCTGCGTATTCTGCTGCCAGATCTTTGGTGCATTTATACTTACCGCCGCGTTCGAACTCTGCCAGCGCATCGGCCACTGTGTGACGGCCCAATACCTGCAACGACGCCTCTTCGGCCTCATTCACAATATTTTTGAAATACGTACAGGCATTGGCGCTAACGACGCAGCGGGCTGGAACATCCGGACGCGCGGCCCACAGTCGTTTATCTTCAATCACCGCGCAGTATATATCGCGCAGTGTGATGTCTTCCGCCGGGCGGCCAAGGTGGATCGAGCCGGTACGACCCAGCGTGGAAACGATAATGCCATGCTGAGTCAGCGGTACCATCAGTTTGCGGATGAAGCTGGAGTTGGCTTCCAGACCCGTAGCTAAGATCGCACTGGTGCAGCGCTGTTCAGCCTTTTGGGACTGAGCGATACAAAACACCATCTGCATGGCTGTCGGAAAGCGATAATCTAACATGTCATTGTCCTGAGAAACCAAGTCTTAGGTTAAGCACCGTATCACAGAGGAATAACCCTGTACGTGAGCTGGTCAATAATATAACAAAGACTGTTGCATTATTGAAGGCGACCCTGCCCTAAACGCACAGAAAGTCACGTTTTGGGCACAAAAAAACCCATCCGAAGATGGGTTTTCATTGCGCTAATGCTCAGACTTTTGGTCAGAGGAATCAGAACTGATATACCAGACCTACTGCTACGATATCATCGGTAGAGATACCGTTGTTTTCGTAGAAATTGTCGTCGCTATCCAGCAGGTTGATTTTGTAATCAACGTAAGTGGACATATTTTTGTTGAAGTAATAGCTGGTACCAACGGAAACGTATTTAACCAGATCTTTGTCGTTATTATCGGAAGAGTTGCTACCATCAGCGGTCAGGTCTTTGCCTTTAGATTGCAGGTAAGACACTTCCGGACGCAAACCAAAATCGAATTGATATTGTGCAGTCACTTCGAAGTTCTGAGTTTTATTTGCAACGCCGTTATCACCGTAAAGTGTCATATTACGGGTTTCAGAATACATGGTCGCCAGATAAACGCCTTCTGAATCGAATTTAGCGCCTACAGTCCAGACGTCGGCTTTATCGCCGCCCGCGAAGTTCTCGCCAGCTGCGCTTGTCTGATCGTTTGTACGGTCAGAAGATGCATAAGCTGCACCTGCGCTGATACCCATGCCGAAATCATAAGTGGTAGACAGTGCATAACCGTCGCCATTCTGATGACGAACGTCACGGCCATTATTCGTGCCTTCATTGTTATTGTCACCATCATTAGCACCCTGGTATTGGAGTGCAAAGTTCAGGCCTTTCACTTCGCCGAAGAAGTCAGTGTTACGGTAAGTTGCAACACCGTTGGTACGGCCCACCATGAAGTTGTCAGCGGTGGTATAAGTATCGCCACCGAACTCTGGCAGCATATCGGTCCAGGCTTCAACGTCGTACACTACGCCGTAGTTACGGCCGTAATCGAATGAACCGTAGTCGCCGAATTTCAGACCTGCGAAGCCCAGACGCGTGGCGTTGCCTGAAGTGCTGTTACCTTCAGTATTGTTGGCCTGAATATTGTATTCCCACTGGCCGTAACCGGTCAGTTGGTCAGTAATTTGAGTTTCACCTTTAAAGCCGACACGGACATAAGTCTGGTCGCCGTCTTTATCTGTGTCATCAGAGAAATAGTGCAGGCCATCTACTTTACCGTACAGGTCAAGTTTGTTGCCGTCTTTATTATAAACTTCAGCTGAGTGAGCTGCGCCTGCAACTAATAATACTGGAACAATAAGGGCCAATGCTTTTAATTTCATGACGTCATTCCTTTATCATTTAAATGAATACTTGAATTTATTATATGTGGTTTATTCATGAGTCAGTGCTCGCAGTAATACTACCCAAGTAGTTCCATTGTTACGTAGGGAAATTATCGTGTTTATTTTTATTATTTATTGCTAAATATTTCAATTGGCTCAATTAATATTTTCGGTGAATGAATAAAATTTAATTATATTAAAACTGTATTTATTTATGGCTTTTATCTTGTGGTAATTTAATTGTCGAATTGTGGCATCATCACTGCAATTCATTTTTACCCTTCCTTGGTTTTATTATTTTTTACATACCGGTCGTGTTTCCCCTGTCTGCGACCTGACAGATTGCCTCGCCTGACTGCGGGGTTTTTTTTTGCATAAAAAAACCCATAACCGGCGAAAGTTATGGGCTCAACAAATGAGAGAGAACTAAGAAATACGACGAGGTCAGAGAGAACGTTAATCGTCCACAACAAAAAAGTGTCCACAACAACCTTCATACCGGATGCTGAGGCTGCGCGAAACGCAACAGCAACACCCGTTATTCAGGGTACAACGGCTACTCTCAGGAGAAGAGTTTGCTAAACGCACAGTTCGTTCCAGTAGCTGATGCGCATTAAACGAGTGTAACGATCAGGAGCGGCGAAACCACGCGGGATCACTGTTCCCCACATCAATGCCGTAGAGGCAGCCTGTAGCCAGAAAGCTCTCCAGCAAACGCGTGGTATCCTGCGTTTTATCTTCGGTGTATGCGCTCACCTTGCGGCGAGTCAGGCGTTGCCAGAATGAGCGAGGCTCAGTAGCAGATACATTCATACGGCCCTCCGGTTAATCACTGTCAGTGCGTTCAACGATCAGCGCAGAAATCTTCAACTGCTGCTGGAATGAACTCAGTTAACCGTTTCTTCACCGCAAACTGAACCAACCATTTTTGCTTTGCAAAGCGATAAATCGACTAAGCCGCGCCCGTCCAGATGCCTTCGCAGAATAATATCGCACATGCCATACTATTTTGATGCCGGGAAGCCGGATCGCCAGAGTTTTGCGCCAGCTGTACCAGCATGCCGGTAAAGCACTGACCGAGCAGGGCTGCGGAAATATCATCGCGGAACAGGCCGTTCTGCTGGCTATAGGCCAGATTTTCCGCAATCAGTTTCGACAGCAAAGTTTGGGTTTCAGCGCTGTGCGGAGGCTGGAGGAAAACACGCTGTGTCAGCAATTCATCTTCGGCAAGAAAATTCAGCAGCTTGCGAAAAGTCAACGCCATCCGATCCAGCACCTGATTTTCGGCCACCTGAGGGGAAATTTGTAATGAGCGCGTCAGTGCGGTGAGCCGCTCGCGAAAAAGAATGAGGCTTTCATCCGTCATTGTGATGCCCTTTTTATCATGATCCATCCCCTATTCTACCTGAGTTAAACGCTTCAGGAATTCCAATCTATACCTTCCTACTCATTCGAATCGATACAGTTAATGACCGTGGCTAACAATTGCACATACTGGCTCAGGGGCGTAAACCAGTAAGTAGCTCACGTAACAGTACCCGGAAGGAATTCCCGTGCGTTGCGCGCAGCACCTGAAGAAGATACCGAATACATAGAGGATGGTTGTATGTCTAAAAATGGAAAAGTGGCTTTAGTGACAGGTGGCGGTCAGGGGATCGGCCGCGCAATTGCATTACGTCTTGCCAAAGACGGTTTTGCTGTCGCGGTGGTGGATTTTAATCATGACACGGCGAAGAAAGTCGCTGAAGAGATTAATCACGCTGGTGGCCGCGCAATTGCGCAGCTTGCTGACGTATCCGACCGTGACCAGGTTTTTGCTGCGGTTGAAGCGGCAACTAAACAGCTGGGCGGATTTGATGTGATCGTCAATAACGCTGGGATCGCACCAACGACGCTGATTGAAGACATCACGCCTGAGATTGTCGATAAAGTCTATAATATCAACGTAAAAGGTGTGATCTGGGGCATTCAGGCCGCGATCAAAGCGTTTAAATCGCAGGGGCACGGCGGCAAAATTATTAATGCCTGTTCTCAGGCCGGGCACGTGGGTAACCCGGAACTGGCGATTTACAGTTCAAGCAAATTTGCCGTTCGCGGCCTGACTCAGACCGCCGCGCGTGATTTAGCGCCGCTCGGGATCACCGTGAATGCCTACTGTCCGGGGATTGTGAAAACGCCGATGTGGGAAGAGATTGACCGTCAGGTTTCTGCCGCTGCCGGTAAACCGGTGGGATACGGTACACAGGAATTTGCGAAAAATATCACCCTGAAACGCCTCTCCGAACCAGAAGATGTCGCTGGCTGCGTGTCTTATCTCGCGGGCCCGGATTCAGATTATATGACCGGTCAATCATTGCTGATTGACGGTGGTATGGTATTTAACTGATAAACAGGCAAAGTGATTTGAATGACGGCAGCACCGCATAGGGTGTTGCCGTTTGCGTTTTAAAGAGCCAGAACATCAGGCTGTGATATGAATGATTTTCTGTGTCATGCGCAAGGCGGAATCAAAGGGTTCGGTATTTCGTACGATTTTGACCATCACGCTTGCACCTACCCAAAGCTGATAAAGACTTTCAGCGACTCTGGCAGGTTCATCGTCGATAGCCAGTGAACCTTCGGCGATCCCCTTTTCTAAAGCATCTGTCAGGCGGGCAATAATTCCCGAGGTCCCGGACTTTAACGTTAAGCGCATACTGTCGGAAAGATCGGCGACTTCCGCGCCCAGTTTCACGGCCAGGCATTTTCCCTGACAATCAGAGAATGACTGAGATTCGCGCCAGACTTGCCAGTATTTCATCAGTCGCTGCGCCATATTCAAGCCGGGAAGATGAAGTGTGCTGTCGAGTTCAGCCAGATAATCCTCAAAATAGCGTGCCAGAATATCCGCACCAAAGGCTTCCTTCGAACCGAAGTAATGATAAAAAGATCCCTTAGGTACACCCGCGTCCTTGAGGATCTCATTCAGTCCAACCGCCGAGAAACCTTTGGCAGCCATAATGCGCTGGCCGGTAGCCAGAATGTGATCACGGACGTCGTTGCTATGGAGCTGTGTTGCAGTAGCCATTGAGTTGATTCACCTGATACAAGACCAGTCGTATAGTAACGAATTCGTGAAAGCCTTTCATGTAAATAGTGCTGATGAGTGTCAAAGCTGCGGTGACCGAAAGAAAACGGTCACCGCGAGGGTTGCTGCCGTGTTTATACCAGCTGCTTGATCAGTTGTTCCGCCGTTGCCGTGGAAGAGGTCGGGTTTTGGCCTGTGATCAGCAAACCGTCGGTGACCACATAAGAACTCCAGTCCACCCCTTTGGAATAAAGGCCGCCTTTAGCGATCAGCTCATCTTCCACTAAGAAAGGCACAACGTCAGTCAGACCAACCGCCTCTTCCTCGGTGTTCGTGAAACCGGTGACTTTTTTACCTTCTACCAGCGGTTTCCCTTCTGGTGTTTTCACATGGCGCAACACGCCCGGTGCATGACAAACCAACGCTACGTGTTTGTCTGCCGCAAGGAAAGCTTCGATCAGCGCAATTGAATTCTTATCTTCCGCCAGATCCCACAGAGGGCCATGGCCGCCCGGATAGAAAACTGCATCGAAGTCTGACTGAGAAATACTGTCAAGGCGAACCGTTGCAGCAAGTTGGGCCATAGCGTCGGTATCGGCTTCGAAACGATGAGTCTGTTCGGTTTGGAAATCAGGCTCATTACTTTTTGGATCTAACGGCGGGTTGCCGCCTTTCGGTGAGGCCAGCGTGATTTCTGCTCCGGCATCTTTAAACACATAAAACGGTGCAGCCAGTTCTTCCAGCCAGAAACCGGTTTTACGGCCAGTGTTGCCCAGTTGATCGTGTGAGGTCAGAACCATAAGAATTTTCATTTTACATCTCCGCGTGAAGGACAGCTTTCTATATTAGACCAGTCGTCTAAACTTGGGTCAAAATAGTGGTTGAATTTTTGCTTATGCGATGGGCTGCAGAAGGTATGTCGGTAAGTTAACAGTAATTAGACCGGTCGTCTAGTGGCTTTTTAAAATAAGTTAATTTTCTTTATGGCGGAGATCTTTTCCCGTTGATGTCAGCAGTAAGAACCGGTGTGTACAGCCCCTGCTCTTCCTGCTGTTCACACCCTGTTTTAACTGGTTCTGATGGCGTCGCATTACGACGCCAGCGGAATATAGTATTCGCAGGTTACGCCGTTCAGCGCAGACTCACGGGAATACTTTTCCAGATCCGGTTGCATGATAAATTCCAAACCCAGTGTCGGCAGGAATACCGAATACATGTAGAGAATAAAATCGTTCAGGCGGCTGAGATCGTAGGGATAATTGATTTTCAGATAGCGGCTGGCGGGCACAAAGATGTCATGACTGTCGCTGATGTTGACCTGGTGCGCGACCGTATAAACCATCTGCAGGGCATTTGCCACTTCATCGTTAGTATCCGGACGACAGTCAGACAGCCCCCACACCGGCGCGAGGAGTGATTCCGGCGTGGTCAGATAACGCAATAGCTCAGCCCGGTGAACGTGGTTTTTACTGTTAAACAGCGCTTCAATCGGGTACGTGTGCGTCGTTGTCTGACCCTCAAATGCCATCTCGGGCAATTCAACAATTTCAAATTCCGGCTGCGGGAACTCATCCACCGTTAACGGCGCCGTAATGCCGTTCATGGTCCATGACGCATTACGGCGGTACATTCCCGGCGTTTCAGCAAAGTTCTTTTTGAAGGAACGGGTAAATGTCTGCTGCGAATCATAGGAATAATACAGCGAGATATCGAGGATCGGCATATTGGTCAGGCGCAATGCGATCGCCGCCATCGTCAGACGGCGGTCGCGGATGTATTTACCCAGCGCATGACCCGTTTTACTTTTAAATAATCGCTGAAGATACCACGGGGAATAGCCGGTTTTCTTTGAGGCCTTTTCCATGGTCAGACGATCACTTAAGTTGACTTCGATCCAATAGAGTAACTCTTTGATCAAGTCGTCATGAAAATCTGGTTTCTGTTCGCTCTGCAAGATGAACTCCCGGTGCTGCTTTAACGTCACGCGTTTAGTGCGCGACAGATTTTGAAAACACGTTCACCACGATAACGCCGGCGATGATCAGCCCCAGGCCAATCACGGCGGGCGTATCGAGTTTTTGTCCGTAACCAAACCAGCCAATCGCCGAAACCAGTACGATCCCAACGCCTGACCAGATCGCATAAGCGATGCCCGTTGGCAGAGTTTTTAGCGTCAGGGACAGTAAAAAGATGGCGATGACGTACCCCAGCAGTGTGACGACGCTTGGCCATAAACGGGTGAACCCTTCAGAACTTTTCAGGCTGCTGGTGGCGATGACTTCAGCCACAATGGCCAGTCCGAGAATCAGGTAGGTTTTAAACATTTACAGTTTCCTTGGGGTAAAGCTCGTTTTGGATCGCGCGTTTGAGATTGTATTCGGCACAACTGACCGTGAGATTAAGCGTATCAAGTCGCGACATAGCGTCCATGCTGCTGCTTAGTCCAATGAGCCGCCATGAAATATGTTCGGGAGGTTCCCCCGCGATAAACTCACCGTTCGAACGCCCGTCCTCAATGGCGTCAGAAACCAGCGCATGCCAGTCAGACACAGACAGCGCGAATGCGGTTTTCATCAGTGGCTCCTGTTCGGTCAGCAACATGGCCTCATGCCAGAGCGGAATGGCCATCATCGATTGTTCATCTTGCGGGTCGATCAGTAGCAGGTTCAGGCGTTCCCGTGCGGTGAGTCGCAGGCTTTTCTGCTGAAGCTGAGCTTTGAGGATTTTCATCACCTGCGCATAAGCCTGCGCGCGCAATTCGGCGGCGCTGGAAAAATGATGATGAACCTGTCCCGTTGCGACGCCGGCTTCCTGCGCCACGCGACGAACTGTCGTGGCAGCCAATCCTTCGCGGCGAGCGATTTGCGCCGCGGCTTCCAGCAATGAAGCGCGACGATCTTTTTTACACAGATAGGCCAAAGAAAAATCCGTTATGAAGAACTGACAGCGGACGATAATGCCAAGAGTTGAACTGATGTTCAAGTTTTTTGAGAACGTTCATTCACCTATGAATTTATACAGGTAAATAGCGTAAATATATTTGCATTTTGGATGGAAAAGGTACCCGTCAGAAACGGCGGGTAACCTGAGAAGTACAGTAAATTATTGCGTTACGCATTCGAAACTACTCGCCATGCGGGAATCCCCCTGCCCTTTATATTTCGGGAACAAAGGATAATCGCACAGCGGCATTTCGCGTCCGGCGGTGGCTTTATTGGTGTCGATCATGACTTGCTGACCGGGGTCGATGCCGTGATCAACCCACTTATCCAGCGTGCCGAGCGAATCCCAGCTCAGACGGAACGGCCCGCTGTAGTGCGTAAACCCCGGTGCCAGATAAAAACGCGCAAACTGGCGTAGCGCTTTTTCTCCAAACTGTGCCTTAAGTTTGTCGTAATACGCGACAGTATTTCCCGGTGGTACGGCCATATCGGCAGTGCCGTGCATCATGAGCAGTTTGCCGCCGTGCTGCACAAAAGCGCGAATATCCGCATCGTTGTTATCAACCTGAGCCGCCAGTTCCTTTAATCTTGCCTGATGCGCGGCCGGGTCGAAGGTCAGGGAATCGTAATCCGGCGAGCGCATCACTTCGTACCGTACTGCCTGATCGCCCATCATGTACGGAAAAGAAATGATCAGATTGGATGCTTCCGGATTGGGTTTATCCGCCCCTGAACCAAACACGCTGACTATCGACGCGGCATCTGCGCCCCGTAAAATTGGCCAGGGTGCGAAGCGGTCGCCGGTCGGCAGATTAACGCCTAACGGCACCGGTTTGCTGAGCATTTGTACCAGCGACATTTGCTTATCTGAAAGGCACCCCGCGCCGTCATCTTTCCCGTCCTTGCAACGCAGATGGCCGAGTTTAAAGGTAGCGTCGCAGGCTTTGACGTTCGCCACGATGCCGTCGCTCAGACCGTCAAGTTTGTCGCATGCCCCCATCACGGCGTTGGCGATGAGTGCAGATTTTGCCGGAGAAATCCACGCGCCAGGCGTGTTGTAAACTGCCTGCCCGATGTGGATCCCTGCCATGTGTAACTCGACGACGTTGTACACCGGATGGATGGCAATTGCGCCATCGTAGTCCAGCGGGAAACGTTGAATGGCGGCTAGCGCCTCATGGCCACCCTGCGAGTTACCCTGAAAATACATGCGCGAAGGCTTGCGGCCGTAAGCTTGCTGAATCAGCGCAATTGCAACGTCGTGTGTTTTCTTGATCTGCGCACCGGCAAAATTTTCCCAGGCTTCATCATTGAGACTAAAAGAGGCATCGGAGACGCCGCCCTGATGGCCGGAATCGCTGCCAAAGGTAGCGTAGCCCTGTTTCAGGGCACCGGGTGTTGCCACAGGAGCCAGCCGTGCCGTGTCAACGCCTTTGATAGCGCCGTCAAAACCGCCCCCACCGAGCTGCAATGCTTTACCATTCCAGAGGAGCGGCAAATACAGTTGAAACTCAATATTGGGGGCTCTCAGATCAACGGGTTTGATCTGACCTTCCAGCTTACAGTGCGGTTCGTTAGGCTGACCGGCCATCGCTACGCTGGTAATTACAGCGCCGCGCGTTGGCAAACCAATGCTGGCTGCACCGACGTGCGCAGTTTTTAGACCGATGCACTGCGCCTGTGTGAATACTTTTGGGGGAGCTGCGGTGGCGGCACTACAAATCAGCAGTAAGAAGCAGGTAAAAAGAGAAGCTTTCATCAGACAGCGTTCATTTCATCGAAGTTAATGCGGCAGTTTGTCACTAAACGAGGTGCGAAAAAAGCCCTGTATCTCTACAGGGCTGCACCGTATTAAATTATCAGAACGTCCAGCGTACCCCGCCGGTATAGCCCCAGCCTTTTGCGCCGTTGCTGTTGATCTGTTTGCGGTAGTCCACTTCAGCATACAACGACACATCATTTTTAAAGGTGATGGTGCCGCCGCCGCCCAGTTCGCCCATCTGACCGAACTTCCCGCTGCTAAAGGTCTGACTGATGTCTGCGTTTTGCGTACCGAGGGTGGTTTTCGCTTCACCGCCCCAGCCACGGTAATAGTTGGCGCGGACGTAAGGCGTATATTGCCGGCCTTTTTCATCAATCCATGTGCGATCGGTGCGCAACCCTGCACGGCCAATGGTCTGGCTGTAATTCTGATAATCCACCGTGGTGCTGTCTTTATCGGTAAAGTTATCCATATTGATACGCGTGTACATCAGTTGTGCCTGAGGCTCGAGCTTCACGCCATTATCAAACAAGAACGGATATCCCGATTCCAGTGATGCGCTCCAGCTTTTTGCCTTTGGCGAACCAACGTCCTGTTGACGTGGAATATCGGTCTGGCCGCGATGATTATCAAACGACAACACGCCGTCCATGTAGAATCCGTTCTGTCGCTGCCAGGTCAGATACAACGCGATGCTGTCGCTGTCGAAGGTTGTACTGCTGAATCCGTCTGCCGCTTTTGGCCGCATCCGGCTGTTACCGTGAGTATAAGCCAGGCCGCCGCGCAGACTGTCTTTGTCACCGTCGAGCCGCAATACGTTTCCGCCCACCTGTACGGCGCTGTAGTCCATGTCGAAGTCATAGCCAAACTGCTTAAAGCCTACGTTGGATTTGTAAGTCATATTTGATCCGATGTAGCGCAGGAACATCTCGCCGCCGGTGCCGTCCGGGCGGCTTTGCTCGTGGCGCAGTTCGCCGAGGCGTTTATGCAAATCATCGATAATCGACGCGTTGTAATAGGCCAGCGCTACCGGCGCGGAGATATAAGACGGCACCTGCGGCGTGACGGCCGGACGCCCCGGCGCGCAGTTATCGATACCGTTCACCACGCAACCGTCATCCGCCGGATTCGTCAGCGGCGTGCTGGCGGTATCTACCGGTGTGGCAGGATCTTCCGGCGTACCTGGATTGGTCGGCGTAACAGCAGCCGGCTGGATGCTGCGATTACACTCTTCCCCCTGACAGACATAAGCATTGCCGATACGGTAGTCCCAGAACGTGTTATTGAGCCCGCCTGCGACATCACGCTGATTGGCATCACTGGAACCCGGCGCGAAGCTGTACAGATCATAGCGCCACGGTCCGGCGGCCAGATAGCCGCCCTTAAGCGCAAAGCTGCCTGCGCTGGCATTTCCGCCGACCTGCGCCAGTGAAATCCCTTCATAAGCATCCATCGTCGAAGAGTGATTGAGATCGGTAAGTTTACCAGTGCTGACGTCCGCCACGGTCACGTCGAGAAGTGTCGTCCCGCTGCTGGCGTTTCCGGTAATTCTCAATGAATCAGTGAACTGATTGCTCAGCACGCCGCCTTCGTTGAGATCAGTGATCATTTTCACTGTCCCGCCATCCGACACCAGATCACCATTGATGGTCAGTGAGTTGCCCGGCGAGCCGATGCCGTTGGTCAGATCGATAAGTCCGGCGTTGGTCACAATCGCCGAGTTTGCTTCGCCGCCGGAAATCGTCGGGTTCACGCCGTTACCGGCAAACAGTGTCGAAGTGCTGTCAATATTGACGTTACTGTGCGCGAGTTTGAGATCGCCGGTCAGCTCCCACTGCGTTCCATCCACAAAGTTGATCACATTCCAGCCGTTACCGAGGTTGACGCCACGGGTCAGATCATCGGTATCAAAGGTGCCGCCGCGCGAGACAATCTGCGAAAAGCTCACTTCGTTATCTTCGCCAATTCCGCTGGTAATGTGGCGTGTCTGGGAAAGATCAACATTATTGATGTACGCCCGGTTAGCATTGCCCGCGCCGAGCGAGAGGCTGCCATCGAGCGTGCCGCCGTTCCAGGTGATGGTGTCATCACCTGCACCAGTATTGATATCACCGAACACGTTGCCGGAGGTCAGCAGAACCTCGTCATTGCCTGCGCTGCCAGAAACCGCCACCGCACTGGCAGAAGCAGGTGTAATGGTCCCCCGGTTTTCAAACCGTGCGGTGCTGCCGTTGCTGAGATCAACCACCGGCGCGCTGAGGCTGGCGGAAGTCAGCACGCCGGTATTGAGCACCGTGCCTGCTGTGCCTGCCACCAGCGCCGGGCCCCCGGCAGTATCAGTCACATTTACCCTCGCGGACGTGACAATGTCACCGGTAGTGTTCGCCTTGATCCCTGTTCCGCCTGCGCCGGTGACATTAAATACATAGCCTTCGCCCAGCGTCAGCGCACCGGAGGTCGTGGTGAGATCGGCATTGGTGAAGTTAAACCCCGTCCCACTCCCGTTGACGTTGACGCGCAATGTAGACGCCGGATCAAACGACGTAGCTGTTCTGATACCGTTACCATTGGTGACATTGATAGTGGTATTTTGCAGCGTCACGTTGCCGGTTTCCGTACGATTCTCAATGCCGCTGCCTGTACCGTTAATGTTCAGCGTGGTGTTGTTGAGAGAAAGCCCGGACGCGCCGGTATCGAGCAAAACGCCGTGGGCGGTACCGTTGGTGGTGATGTTATTTCCTGTTCCGGTAAGCACCAGCTGTGTGCCATCAGAGAGACGCACACCGGCGATGCCATCATCGACGGTGATATCACCGGCGCGAGCTACCGACGTGCCACTGCCGCTGGCATCAATCCCCGTACCTTGTGAAACATGCAGCGTGCCGTTGTTGGTAAAAGTACTGCCTGACATCAGGCGGGCGGCAGTGCTGCCGGGACCTGATAAATCAACGCTGGCGTTATTTGTCGCGATGCCGTTCTGCGCTGAACTTATGCCCGCACTGCCAGCCCCGCTGAGGATCAGTGCGGAATTATTGGTTGCGACGCCGTTTTGTGTGGCACTTAAACCGGTGCTGTCTGCCCCGGTCAGCGTGATCTGGTTATTACTGGTCACCGTGCCGCCCTGTTGAGAGGTCATGCCGCTGCTGCCTGCTCCGCTCAGGGTGATTACACCGTTGTTAATCACGTTGGCCAGATTGGTGGCCATGTAACCTATAGTGCCGGATGCACTGGAAATCAGTGAGGCCGCGCTGGTCAGCGTGGTACTGGCGTCCGGAGCGCCGGTGGCAGTGCCGTCAAGCTGATGTTTTTGCCCGTCGGCGACGCCGCCAATACTGTTTGCTCCGCTGAGGGTTATTGAACTGGCCGTATCCAGATTCCCCTGTGCGCCCCCTTCAACGGTCACTGCCCGCGCACCGACCCCGCTGGCAATGAGTCGGGTCCCGTTAGTATTTATCCGCGCATTTGACCCCGTGCTGACCAGCGCCATGCTGTCAGTGCCGGATGCGGTTAATGAAGAGCCGCTTCCAAGTGTCAGGGTGGCGCCGTCGGCGATGCGGTACAGTGTGGAACGATCGGTGTCGACATTCAGAACGCTGGTGGCGCTGTTGATGGTCGACCCCGCACCGCTCGCACGATAAGCAATCTGATCGGTATTGTTGAAAGTTGGGGTAGCGGTGCTGGCGATATTGACCGTTGCGCCATCGATGGCTTCCGCGCCCAGCGCGCCAACGCCATTGAGATTAATCATCGAACCATTACTCAGCGTCGCTACAGCTTTTGCACCGCTGGCCGTGACGCCACGGGTACGGCTGGCGATACTGCCCCCGTTTGCATCAATTGTTCCGCTGGTCGTTGCCGTGGTGGTCAGGCCGCTGGTCCCGCTGTTAACCACCATTCCTGCGCCGCCGTCGTTAACGCTGATGTTACCGGTATTGATACCTGTCGCACCGGTTTCGACCCGTAAACCGGTCGCACCTGCGCCGGTAAAGGTGATATCGCCGGAATTAGTGAGCGTGGCGCGATTACGGGCGATGTAGCCGGTCAGTCCGCTCTGCGCGGAAGTGAGAACCGCGGCCGATGTCAGCGCCGTGCTTTGCACCGGTGAGCCAGTATTGGTACCCGCCAGCGTGTGCCGCTGACCGTCAGCGATTGCGGCGACTGCATTGGTGCCGGAGAGATTGAACGTTGTGTCGGTGTCGATGCTGCCGGTAGCACCGCCTTCGATCACCATCCCGGTTGCGCCGTTGCCAGAGACTTCAAAGGTCGCATTCTTACTGGAAATGACCGTGCCGCCGGTGCCGGTGCCCAGCACGCCGACGGAATTCGCGCCGGATGACGTCAGGGTCAGGTTGGTGCCGTCGAAATCAGCGCCCTGTTCGAGGCGGAACATGGTCGAACCGGTGGTCGTCACATCAAATGCGTTATTACCGATACTGTTGATTTTTGCATTCGGGCCGAAAGCAAAGAAGCCAATCTGATTACTGCCTTCGCTAAACGTTGGAATGGCGGTCGACGCGACATCCACCGTGGCGTTACCGCGTGCATGAACGCCAATTGCCCCGTTGCCGGTAAGATTAACCGGGCCATCCACGCTGGCCGAAGCTGTGCCAGTCGTGCCCTGACCTTCCACCCAGACACCGTAATTGCGCGTGCCGCTGGCCGGATCCGAACCGCCTGCGACATTAATAGTGCCGGTGGACGTCGCGGAGGCGGTATTTCCCTGCGTAGCCACCACTTTGACGCCGGTGGCGTTAACACCGGTCAGGTTGATGATGCCTGCGTTATCGATATTCCCGCTGGCATTCAGTACCGACATAGCAATATTTTCGCGAGGAATGGCCGTTGCCTTGCCGGTAACATCGATATTACCGTTATTGAGCATGGTGATACCGGTGCCGCTATTGGCCAGCATCCCCGCACCATTTTGAATTCTCGAACCCAGCACGATACTGCCGTTATTGATTGCGCTGCCGCCGTTGGTGACCTGTACACCCGCCGTGGTCCCGCTCTGGTTTACAGCGGTATCTGCGGTACTGTCGGTCAGGCTGTTTTGCGGGCCACGGCCAAGATAAATCATGCCGTCCGCGTTATTGATAAACGATGCGGTCGCATCACCCACCAGCACACCGCTGGTGGTTCCGTTAGCGCTGGAACCATTGACCCCAACGTTAATATTACCGCTGTTGGTGGCCGTTGAACCTGCACCAAGATTGACCGCCGCCGTCGTGCCGCCGGTGGTCGCAAAGTTGACGATACCGTTGTTATCGAAGGTACTGCCGTTTTGTACCTGAACTCCGTTCGAACCAAAACCGGTTGAACCGACGCCGGTACCGTCGACGCGGTTAATAAATCCGCCGTTGATCACACCGTTGTTTGTCGCGCTGCTGGCATCAAGATAAACGGCAGAGCCCTCTGAACCCAACGAGCCTGAGCTGCTGACTTTGCCATTCACCGTCACTTGTGCACCATTACTCCCGCGGATCGCACCGCCGTTTGCGCCGATGACTTCAAGCGTTTTCCCCGCCGCGACGTTTACTTTTGCGTTGGCACCGGTGGCGTTAATCACAATACGATTGCCGATGGATTGAGCCACATCGTCAGTCGGGTCATCAGCGGAAATCAGGTAATCGACGGTGTTAGTGCTGCGGATAAATGCTTTGTTAAAGTTGGTCAGATAGGTACTTTTATCCAGATTTCCGGATTTAAGTTGCGTGATCAGCCAGTCATTGTAGGTTTTCAGGCCTGCCGCATTGGTCACGTTAAAGTTGTTGGTTGCGCCATCCACGGTCTGAACCGTGAATGCGCCGTTATAAGTAATCAGGTTTTGTACGGAAAGCTGGCGGGGAACCGTTGGATCGGCAGCGGTTCCGGTAAAGGTAATGCGGTTATTGGAATTCCAGTTCAGGGTAGAATCTGCACCGCTGGTGCCATCGACATTAAATAAGGTGCTTTGCTTGGCCGCCATTGTCCAGGCATTGGTCGTTGCATTTGCCGCTGAAGTCGTCTTCCCAATATTCACGTTTAACGTACCGCCGGTATTCACATCAGCAATACGAGTATTGATATATTGATTGTCCTGCACGTTAACTACGTCGGCGACCGGTGTACTCGCATCGATCGGTGCGAGTGCTACAAGACTTGCCGGGTTATAAACCTGAAAAGTGGTATTGCCGCCAGTTGTCGGGTCTGGAATGGTGATACCAAAATTCGCAGGTCCGATATCCAGACGATTTGCACCCAGCACGCCGTGATCGTTAACAATTCGGTTGAGGCCTTGCAGTGCGCCGAGTGTGGTATTCACCGAGCCATCAATACCGGGCGCAAATTGCTGATTCCCCGTGAGCTCCGTGACCGCCCCCCCCGTCACCAAAAGATTACCGTTTAACTGGTCATTATCGACAGGATTAAAAGCTTGCAAGGTCACGGCATAAAGCGGACTGGAAAATAAGGACATTGTTGGAGAACCGATGACGGCAAGGACTGCAACGGCTACTTTAGATAAGGGCAATCGGGTATGCATAAATACCTCTGAGGGGGAATAAAGGCCAGGCTGTCGGAAACTCCCTCTCCACAGATACCAATTAAAGCCCGTTAATCAGAAAGATAAAATCAAAAGCCATCCTCAGAGATAATGTACATAGCGTGCTATATGTACAATTTGAGTTAATTTTATGTATAGATTAAGCAATAAAGTTGTGCAAAAAAATTCTACGAATTAAGTGAAATTAATCATTGTAAATGAGAGCTTTTCCTATCTGTGATGTTCTTTATCTGTTTTTAATTCCACAGTAAAGATGTGCCTGATGAGTTATCTCTTCTGTTTCTGTCTTCATTTAAATAATTTTTTAGTTACAACATTCTTGTAAGCCCTTAAAAAAAGTGACCGAGTAAAACTTAACGAAGGTGATTAATTACGTCTATCAGGACAAATGAGCTGCAAAAAACGGCCATACCAACTGAAACAAGGCGGGATCGTTTGTGACAGTAAATTTATCTTTGGTAAAACTTAAATGCGGATTATTCACTGAACAACTGCTGATGCAATTATTTGTGATGAGGTAAAATCCCATTGTTGCTCTTTTTAATGCCGTTAGTCTCCACTACGCCGTTCCGGTTGGTGGCGAAAACATAGCTGCCTGTCAGGGGGCACCACGTCTGGTTGTGGCAAAATGCACTGAGCCTTTTGATACCGTAAAAGAAGGTGAGACCGCCATTGAATATCCTTTGCAAGGCGAGGTTATCTGGTGTGATGATGCCGGCCGCTGGAGAAGCTTCACGAAGCCGGAAAGATGCTGACCGGCAGCCTTGAAAAAATAATGCCCGGTCTGTGGTTTGATGTGGCTCTCATCGAAGAGCAATGCCAGTAATTTCATTCAGGAGAAACACAATGTTCACCGGTTTGTCTTCTTTCCCGTTGACCCCGATCACCGCCAGCGGCGTCGACGAGCAAGGGTTCAGTAAGATTCTGGCCCGCCTTACGGCGGCCCGTGTTGATTCGATAGGCATTCTGGGTTCAACCGGAAGCTATGCGTATCTGACCCGGGAGCACCGCAATCGCATCGCTACTCTGGCAAAACAACTTGCCGGCGATATCCCTGTGATGGTGTGTGTGGGGGCGGTCAGTACCGATGCCATCCTGCATCTGGCAGATGATGCGCAGGCAGCTGGCGCGGATGCCCTGTTGCTTCCGGCCGTCAGCTATCAGTCACTCCGTGATGAAGAGGTCTTCGCACTTTTTGAGACGGTGACACGGTACGCGTCTGTTCCGGTTTGTGTCTATGATAATCCGGGCACCACGCATTTTACCTTTACGGATGAACTGCATGGTCTGCTGTCATCATTGGATGGGGTTCGTTCGGTTAAGATCCCGGGTATCCCTGACAGCTCGGCAACGGCCACTGAACGAGTGGATGCGCTACGCAAACATCTTCGTCCGGGAGTGACAATCGGTATCAGTGGAGATGCTTATGCCGGGTTGGGATTAAATGCAGGCTGTGAGGTCTGGTACTCCGTATGCGGAGGTTTGTTCCCGGAAACAGCAAAACAGATCACGCAGGCAGCCGCTGCACAGGATCATGCCCGTGTCACGGCACTGACAACACGACTGGAACCGTTGTGGGCGCTGTTTCGTAAACATGGCGGAAGTATTCGCGTTATTGCCGCTGCCGCTGGCGTGCTTGGACTGACCGATACGGATTGTTTACCTCGACCTCTTCAGCCACTGTCGGCGGATAATATCGCGGATATTGCCAGGGTGATAAGCGCACTGGAACTGAAATAATCTCTCCATTGGACAGGTAGTCTGCTGGTCCTTATGAAAACTGATCCGGCATTACTTTTCACTCCTCCTCAGTGAGGGGTATGACTTTAACCTGACTGTATGGAGAGTTTTACGACAGAATTGAAGGTCCGCTTTACGCTCATAGCCGTCCGTCATGTCTGCTCAAAAAACAGGCTTAACGTAGGGTATTTTCCGTTTTCCAGGCGGACCCCTTTAGTGACTACATTGGTTGCTACAGAATTTAGCGCTTACGCCAGAGAGTCAGTTCTGCGACAGTATGCTGGAATTTACGTGCCGTTTCCCTGATGACGAACGGCACGTTCTGAGGTCCCTGTACTTCTTCAAATTCGGCGGCCAGTAAACGTCGCAATGCCCGATGCGTAGTCACCGCTTCACCATTTTCACGGAATCCACCGAGCCAGTTTTGCTTCGGCGTGTATTCTTCCTGCCAGGTATAAGGTGATGACAGCATCAGTAAACCGCCTGAACGAATCATTGGCGCTATATCTTTAAGGAAGCACGCCGGCTCGCGTAAACGATCCAGCAGATTAGCGGCCAGAACAAGGTCGTACAATTCAGCCTGAGGTTTAAGGTTACACGCATCGCCCTGCACGAAAATAACGCGTCCGGTTTGCTCCTGGGTGATATTTGCATCAGCCAGCACGGCCTGACAATAATCCACCAGTTCGCCCTCTTCTGGGATCACATATCGACAGGCTTCACCACGCGCTAACGCCAGCGCTACGTCGATAAAGCGAGCGGAGTAATCCATTCCGACGACAGTATCAAAATGTCGGGCCAGTTCAAAACTGGCCCGGCCGGTAGCGCAGCCAATATCCAGAGCTCTTCCCCGTGCCGAAACATGTTTTACTGCGATATCAACCAGCCGCGTCGCATAGTTGGGTACCTCAAAATGGCGCGGGCCGTACTGAAAATCGAGATACTGCGCGACCAGTCCGTCTGTTTCATACGGATTCACCGCCTGAGTCTCCTGATGACTGGACACCACATAGCGGAAACCAGCGTGCTGGAAGAAGTGACGGCGGAATGCATAACGCGCAGATTTCAGCGCTTCGTTACCGGTCGAAATCCAGCTGCCGCCTTTGATCATCGAGTGTTTCCCATCGAAGGTCGGCGTTGAGAAATCATCATATAAAGGATGAACGCGGAAACCGTTATAGCCACCGATTGGCGTGGATGACCACTGCCATACGTTTCCCACCACATCGTAAAAATCACCCTGGGCAAAATAATCCACCGGACACGAAGACGCCCAGTATTCAAGATTGATATTGCCTGGCGCCTTTTCCCATTCAGGCTGATCGCCCGGCACCTGTTGACGCAAAATCATCCATTCGGCTTCTGTCGGTAACTGCACAGACTCACCGGTTTGCGCCGCTTTCCAGCGACAAAACGCCGCAGCTTCCAGCTGGTTCACTTCCGCTGGCCAGTCCCACGGCATCGGCACTTCTTCGGTCATTAAACGAAGTTTCATCTGATCCGGCTCGCGTACCGAACCGACCCAAAACGTCGGCATTTCAGCCTGGGTAAAGTCACGCCAGCCAGCCCCCTCGTCGTCCCACCATTGAGTATCCTGATACCCTCCGGCAAGTAAGAACGTATAAAATTCGGCATTACTCACCAGCATCTTGCTGCCGCTAAACCCATGAATTTTATGCTCGGATGTGCCGTATTCATTATCCCAGCCATAAGTATCATCGCGCTTGCCAAGTGTGACAACGTCACCTTTAACGGCCACCATCTGGTTCTCAGGCACGCTTTTACGGTCAGTTCTTGCTTCTTTGCACGCGGGCCAGTGTGGCTGAGTTTTTACCCATTCCACCGGCAACTGGCGGATCAGCACACTCGAAGTTTCCAGATGGATACGCTCGTGTTCGATGCCCATCAGAATCACCCACGCCGGACTGTTCCAGTCGATCGGCAAACTCAGCGGCATGGTGTCAATAATGCCTAATACTTCCTCGCGCACTCTTTTACGGTATTCACGCAAGTTCGCCACGGACGGCCAGTTATAGTTTTGATCGTCGAGATCGTCCCAACTCATTTCGTCCACGCCAATCGCCAGCATCGATTCAATTTGTGAATCGATACGCTGCGGCAATTGCCCCGCGGCCATCAGTTTATTAATAAAGAATGTGGCGGTGTGGCCAAAATAGAATATCAGCGGATGGCGCAGGGAAATTGCTTTGTTGTAATACGCCCTTTCATCAGCAAGACAGTCAAAGAGGCTTTCGTATAATTCCCAGGTTTGAATAAAGTAGGTACGGATTTCATGACGTTTTTGCTCCACCGTTCCGGTGCTCAGGAGGAGTGTTTTTGTCGCTTCTGGCAGCCCGATAGCGTGCGGTTGTTGTGGATGCATCATTTATTCCTCAGTCTTCTGGCATTGCCAAATCAATCTACAAGTGTAGCAGCTCAGATCCGCTTTCCTGTCGCTACGCATTCTTGCCGGGTGTGGTTATTATTTTTCTACATTCTTTCGATATAGTGAGAAATGACGTTATGACATTAAAAGCCGTTAATTTTCCATATACAGCAGCGATATTTCAGAAATCTGCAAGAACTCGCCTTCATACTTATGCCGTAATGATAAGTAATCTGGCGCATTAATGATGCCCTGAATATTGTCAGAAAATGCGTCAAGAGCTTGTTTCATCTGCGGTAAATAGTCATGGGTATCATAAACGCGGTCAATCCCTTCCAGCGTATGGTTCATGATTTTACGTGCAACATCATTGGAAACGTTCAGTGCGGAAAGTTTTGAGCGCGCGGTCCGGCGAAGATCCCTTGTGGTAAAAGGCGCGATACCCAGCCCACGTTCAGCGCGCAACATTCTGCGTATTACCTGAGTTATAGCTCCGCGAGACAACGGTTTATTAACATCTTTTGGCGACGGAACCAGCCAGGGAGTCTCTTTCGGGCTGGCGGCGATAAGTTTGTCGATGCAAATTCGCATCAGCGGAGTCAGCGGCAAACTATGATCACGGGCAGATTTGTTGCGTGTCCCCTGCCGCCATACATTAATCCGTAAATGAAACTCATCTTTTCGCGCCCGCACGACTTCATCCGGGCGACGGGCGGTAAGTAAACAGAGTCGCAGTGCCCAGCGACATTGTTCTGAAATATCCCACAGATCTAATCCATGCCAGAAAATCCAGATTTCAGCATCAGTTAATGTCCGTTCTCGCGGCGGTGTATTGCGACCGCCGACATCCCTACGTTTCATCGCGCCGAGCGGCGAGTGCGGCAGATAGCCCTGAGTTTCTGCCCAGCTAAAAAATTGCTTACACAACGCAAATACCCTTTTCGCCTCGGAAATTTTCCCATCGGCCAGCAGCACGTTGAACAATCGGTTCAGCCGCAGTCGGGTGATTTTGTTTAGCGGAACGTCGCCGATCACCGGCAAAACATGTTTCATGATCGACGAAACGGCAATTTCCGGGCGACGGCGGGTCAGGATTAATGAAAGCCTGATCCACACTTTGATCACCTGTCCAACCGTCGCATTACCCTCTTCATCGAAATCATCGAGTTTGGCCAACGGCGTGACTTTTATCTGCTGAAGATAGGCCAGAACATGGCGCCCCACATTTTCAGCGGCGAAATCCGTATCAGTATCAGGTAAAGCGTCATTCATCAGCGATGTTTCACAGGAAAGTCATGGGCGGCAGTTATAACAAGCCTGAAGATCATAGGCAAAAAATTTGTGACTCCAGACCTATTAAGTCTGGAGTCACAATGACAACGAAGTGCGAGAAATAAGGGACTTAGCGCAGGCATTATGGACATCTACATCGGCTGTTGGGCCAGCCGCATAATATTGTTCGTCATCCCGACATGCCGCTTCAGGCATTCAAAGATATGTGGTCGACGCTACAACAAGGATTTCCCTGGACGGCGCTGGTTAAAAATCGCCGACACAACGGCAATCATTACTTCTCGAAATTTTCATATCAGGCCAATGCATCAGCACTGGCCGAAAAATGATTACTGCATACTCCGTCGTTCAGTAATCCACTCCTGAACTTCAATGGCGAAAGTATCCGGTGCCTTACGGAAGGTTTTGCGCGCCAGATCTAAAATCGTATGCCGCGAAAGTTCCTCTTCCATTCGCTGCTGCGCGCTGTCCATCACCGCACGGATCCCGCATGGGCCTTCACACACCCACGCGGGTGGCTTTTCCTCAAAGACCGCCAGCCGCTGACGGATTTCTTTGCATTCGAAAATGCCCTTTTCCCCGTCAATGGCCTGAACGACATCCAGCATGGTGATCAGCGCAGCCGAACGCGCCAGTCGAAAACCGCCCCCCTTTCCCTCACTACTGACCACCAGTCCGCCGCGCGAAAGCCGGGTGAATATTTTAGCCAGATAATCATAGGGAACGCCCTGCAAATCTGCCATTTCGCGGACATTCATTTCACGGTCGTCACCTTTAACATCAACCATGCATACAAGACTGTGAATGCCATATTCAACGCCAGAACTGTAAAACGCCATAGTAAACTCCGTTAATCTTTATCTTAGTCATTATACAGGGAATACCTGTTGCGGAAAGGCAGCGTTTTAACCTGATAACCACCAGCCATATTATATCTATGTTAATCAGCATGTTATTTAATTTACCTTGCCTGGAACAATTTTAACTACGAAAATAGTTGTCGCAGTTAACTCCGACAAGTATAGTTGCAGTCAAGCAAGGGTAATGTCTGAAAATTGAAAAGGTAGAACACATGAAAAAACGAATTCTCATTCTCGGCAGCGGCTTTGCCGGTATGTGGGCAGCGATCAGTGCAGCTCGTCTGACCGATCTGAATAACCGACAGGACGTTGAAATTTCCGTGCTGGCCCCGCAGCCTGAATTGCGAGTACGTCCGAGATTCTATGAAAACAACGTTGCTTCGCTGGTCTCTCCACTGGGGCCATTATTCGCAGCCACCGGTGTAACATTCATCGCGGGAAATGTAGAAAGCATTGATACAAATGAGAAAACTGTCTGGTATGCAGATGCACACGGCACAAAGGTTTCCGCTCATTATGACCGTCTGGTGCTGGCAACCGGCAGTAACGCCAGGCAGGTGCCGGTGACCGGCGCAGATAAATTCACGTTTGATATTGATCAGTTGAGCTCCGCACAGGTCTTTGAAAAACATTTAGCATCCCTTGTGCATCAGTCACCGAGTGAAGCACGTAATACCGTCGTGGTATGCGGCGGCGGTTTTACCGGGATCGAACTGGCGACTGAACTACCCTCACGTCTGCAGGCTATTTTTGGCGCTGACACTCAGACCAAAGTTATCGTAGTCGAACGGGGTGCTGTGGTCGGTGGCCGATATAGCCAAGCGCTGCGCGACGTAATCGAAGAGGCTTCTGAAGCGCTAGGTATCGAGTGGCGCCTAAATGCCGATATCGTCGCGATCGACCAAACCGGTGTCACCCTGAAAGACGGCAGCCACATTGCATCGTCAACCGTGGTATGGACAGGGGGCGTAGAGGCCAACGCGTTAACCCAACAGTTGACGGCAGCGCGTGATAATCAGGGACGTCTGTATGTCGATGAGAATTTGCAGGTTCGTGGCGTGCCTGATGTTTTCGCTACCGGTGACGTGGCCAATGCTGCGACAGACGATGCAGGGAATACGGCTCTGATGACCTGTCAGCACGCCATTCAGTTGGGTAAATTTGCGGGGAATAATGTGGCGGCGAGTGTCATTGATTTACCCCCTATTCCTTATCGTCAGGTCAATTATGTGACCTGCCTTGATCTGGGTAACTGGGGTGCAGTCTTTACTGAAGGCTGGGATCAGAAAGTGAAATCGATACGTGAAGAAGCTAAGAAAATCAAAATCGAGATCACTAATGAACTGATCTATCCCCCAAAAGCAGACCGCGAAATTGCCTTCGCGGCGGCAGATCCTCTGGCTAAATTTGTCTGATTATGTACCCTTTATGGCGCTCCCCTATTTTTGGGAGCGCCATTTCTTCATCTTACCTGACGGTCTTTACGCCGCCGCTAGCCGGAACGCGGAGACAGAGTTCGTCAAATGATGCACTTGCTCTTCCAGCGACGCAGCTGCTGCCGCCGATTCCTGAACTAATGCCGCATTTTGCTGCGTCACACCGTCAATTTCAGTGACTGCCTGTTCTATCTGACTGATCCCACGGCTTTGCTCATCAGACGCTGTCGAAATGTGCTCCATCAGTACATCCACCTGAGTCACCGACGTAATGATCGCCGTAATAGAATCACCGGTACGCGAAACTTGCTCCGACCCTTCCTTTATATTGGCGACCGATTCGGAAATCAGGGTCTCGATTTCTTTAGCGGCCACCGCGCTGCGCTGCGCCAGATTACGCACTTCGCTGGCGACAACGGCAAAACCACGACCCTGTTCACCCGCGCGGGCTGCTTCCACGGCAGCGTTCAGTGCCAGAATATTGGTCTGGAAAGCGATGCTGTTGATCACCCCGGTAATATCTTCAATTTTTTTAGAACTGCTGTTAATGCGACCCATCGTCTGAATCACTTCCTGAGCCACTTTCTCACCGGCGCGGGCATTCTTCACCGCCTCACGAGTCAGGCTGCTGGCAAGAACGACGTTTTCGGTATTCTGTTTTACCGTAGCGCCCAGCTCTTCCATGCTGGCAGCGGTTTCTGTCAGCGCCGCCGCCTGCTGTTCCGTGCGCGAGGCGAGATCAATATTTCCCGCAGAAATTTCCTGCGACGCATGTGCCACCGTGTGGCTGGTATCCCGCACCTGACTGATAATCTGCGTCAGTGCCAGTCGCATATGCTCCATTGATTGCATCAGCTCCTGGATCTCACTACGAGAATTCACTTTTACCGGTACCGGCGTATCCAGATAACCTTCGGCGATCTGACGGCAATGATCGCGCGAACTCAGCAGCGGGTTCAGCACGTAACGCTTCATAAAGACCATTACCGCAAGGATGACAACCAGGAAGAGCAGACAGAACGCGACCGTCAGCCCGATGCCAAAATTGAAGTTGCTTTGTGCTTCATTGTTGAGGTTTTTGGCATACTTCTCATGCAGCGCCAGCACTTTATCCAGCACGATTTCATACTGACGATCCAGTTTCACCACCGCCGGAATGCGCGCTTTGAATTGCGCCTGATCCCCTGCCTGCGCTGCCTCGACCAGAGGCTGTATGCCGTTCTGGCGATAATCCTGATAGGTTGCGCGATAGGCCTCGGCAAGAGGTGCCTCTCCCGGCAACTTCGGCGCATTCAGATACGCCTGAAAAGCAGCATCGGCTTTGCCGGTTGCTTCCATTACTGAGTCCAGCGCCGGTTTCAGCTGCTGGCCATTGCTGTTCTCGATCTCCTTCATATATTCCATCACCCGCACGCGGGACGTACGGCTGTGATTAATCGGATCAATAATAGAAAGCACTACGCGGATTTCTTTATTCACGTCATCAAGCGAATGATTACTGCGCGTAAGCAACCAGACGCTTGACATCATACTGGCGAAAAAAAGAGCAAAAAGGACAATAAGAACAAGCAAAGAAGACTTTTTAAGCGACATAGATGGACTCTTAAGCATCGGACTAGGAGTCTGTTTATCGGCATTTTCGGCAAAAAGTTTAGAGTAATGTGCGCGTTATCACAAATTTACGGCAGGAAGGTCGTAGTGCGTTGTTTAAATACAATAGAGGAAAAAATGAACAAACTAAATGGGTATTTTACATGCAGGAAAATTCTTATAAATTGGATGATTTTTAACTTTAACATGCAAAAAAACATGATTAATCGCTTATATTGAGATCATTGACAGACACATTAATTTTTCCATTTCCAGTGTATATAGCTCTCAATAATAATTAATGAATGTGGTTATATATCGCTTACGCCTGCAAAAACATTCACACTGCGAATATTCTTACGGCTTCACATAGAAAATTCTTATGCAATCTGCGATAAAAAAAAGGCGAGGATATTATTTTCATAAAATCATAAAAATAAATTTGCGGGTTCTTCCTCACCAAGTTACGAATATTCCTATGTGTTTAATCTGCCGGTCAGGCCCCACTATACCACCTGATTCCTTATCTCATGCGCCCTACAGGGGTTAATGAAGAAAATTCTTATTTATCAGCATATAGCGCCCCCTCAAAAGTTTATCAAAACGTAACAGTTAGTTACATCTTTTAGTTTTCATTAAAGTCATTATTGTTTTTAAAATGCTACCCACAGATACTTATCTTAAATTTTCCTCTCAAGATAAATTTAAAACACACTGCGAAATGTCTCTGTAAATATTTTGTCTCGCTTGTGACCCTGATTTAAACCGCACGTTCAGGTGCGTATACGGATGTAGTTGCATGGCAGGGTTGCCAACATTTTATTTATTTACTGATTCATTGGCAGCTTTTATCACTCCACAGTAAGGGATAGGCATGTCTAACAGTTTCCAGGAAGAAATACCCAAGGCTCGCGTTAATATCAAACTGGACTTACACACCGGCGGTGCGCAAAAGAAAGTCGAATTACCATTGAAATTAATGGTAATGGGCGACTACAGCAACGGTAAAGAAACCCGCGCATTGTCAGAACGCGAAAAAGTTAACATCGACAAAAATAACTTTGACAGCGTATTAGCTGAATTCAGTCCATCGCTGAACCTGACCGTGGAAAATACGCTGGCGGGCGATCGTAGTGAAGAAAGTATCAAACTCAATTTCAAGGACATGAAAGATTTTGAGCCTGAGCAGGTAGCACGTCAGATCCCGCAACTGCGTGCCATGCTGGCGATGCGTAACTTGTTACGCGACCTCAAATCCAACCTTTTAGATAACGCCACCTTCCGTAAAGAGCTCGAAACCATCCTGAAAGATGACCATTTGAGTGATGACTTACGCGCGGAACTGGCGGCTCTGGCTCCTCAGAACGTTTAACCCTTCCTGAATCGGAACAACTCGAGATCATGCTCATGTCTGTGAACACAGAAAATACGCAAGAAAACCGCACAACCGTGCTGGACCGTCCCGACGCAGGAAGTGTTTATGCGTCTTTGTTTGAAAAAATCAATCTGACCCCGGTTTCTGCACTGGGTGACGTAAACATCTTTCAGGACAATCAGGCAATGTCTGATGTCACCACTGACGAACGCGTCACCGCGGCAGTTCAGGTGTTCCTCGAGCGCCTGAAACAGTCAGGCCAGAAAGTCGAACGCCTGGATAAAACGCTGCTGGACGGGCACATCGCGATGCTCGACGATCAAATCAGCCGTCAGCTGGACGAAGTGATGCACCACCCGGATTTCCAGCGAGTGGAATCTGGCTGGCGTGGTCTGAAATTCCTGGTCGACCGCACCGATTTTCGTCAGAACGTAAAAATCGAGCTGCTTGACGTCTCCAAAGATGACCTGCGTCAGGACTTCGAAGATTGCCCTGAAATCATCCAGAGCGGCCTGTACCGTCACACCTATATTCAGGAATATGACACACCGGGCGGCGAGCCCATCGGTTCTGTGATTTCCAACTATGAATTCGACGCCAGCCCGCAGGACATCGCATTACTGCGTAACATTTCCAAAGTGTCTGCGGCGGCACACATGCCGTTCGTCGGTTCCGTCGGTCCTAAATTCTTCCTGAAAGACTCCATGGAAGAAGTCGCCGCCATCAAAGACATCGGTAACTACTTTGACCGTGCCGAGTACATCAAGTGGAAATCCTTCCGCGACTCCGATGATTCCCGCTACATCGGCCTGACCATGCCACGCGTGCTCGGTCGTCTGCCTTACGGCCCGGATACCGTGCCGGTGCGCAGCTTCAACTACGTCGAAGAAGTGAAAGGCCCGGATCACGAGAAATACCTGTGGACCAACGCCGCGTTCGCTTTCGCCGCCAACATGGTGAAAAGCTTCATCAAGAACGGCTGGTGCGTGCAAATCCGTGGCCCGCAGGCTGGCGGCGCAGTGACCGACCTGCCGATCCACTTGTACGATCTGGGTACCGGCAATCAGGTGAAAATTCCGTCCGAGGTGATGATCCCGGAAACCCGCGAATTTGAGTTTGCAAACCTGGGTTTCATCCCGCTTTCTTACTACAAAAACCGCGACTACTCGTGCTTCTTCTCCGCTAACTCCGCGCAGAAACCGGCCCTGTACGACACCGCAGATGCCACTGCGAACAGCCGCATCAACTCACGCCTGCCGTACATCTTCCTGCTGTCGCGTATCGCGCATTACCTGAAACTCATTCAGCGTGAAAACATCGGTACGACTAAAGACCGTCGTCTGCTGGAGCTGGAACTGAACACCTGGGTACGCACGCTGGTCACCGAAATGACCGATCCGGGCGACGACCTGCAGGCTTCTCACCCGCTGCGCGATGCCAAAGTGACCGTAGAAGATATTGAAGACAACCCAGGCTTCTTCCGCGTGAAACTGTACGCCGTACCGCACTTCCAGGTCGAAGGCATGGACGTGAACCTGTCATTGGTTTCTCAGATGCCTAAAGCGAAAGCGTAAAGCCGGGAGGCACAATGAAGATTGAACGTCCCCTGTGGACACGCGGAATTCTGATTTCACCGCAGCAGTTTCAACAACAGGCCTCTCTGGAGGCCTGGACAAACGAATGCATCGCGCAAATGGGCGTCCTCCATCCGTGGGGCGTGCTTCATGCTACGTTCGAGCAGGATGCGCTGGCACAAGGGCGTCTGAAAGCAGAACGCCTGAATGTCCGTTTTCAGGATGGCGTTTTGATCGATACCGATTGTGCCGATTTACTCCCACCCACGCTGACGCTTGCCGCCAGCCTTCCCGCTGACGCAGTTGAAACTACGGTGATGTTGGCAATGCCTCAGCTGTATGCTAACGGTGGCAACTGTCTGCAACCTGATGAGCGCGCCGAACGTCCGGTGCGCTATCGTCAGGCGTGGCGGGATATCCAAAACCATTACGGCGACGATAAGAAACAGGTCGCCGTCATGACGCACGAACTGACGTTGCGACTGGATTCACAGGAAAACGGCGATTATCAGATCTGCCCTGTCGCCCGTCTATTGAGAGATGCGCAGGGTCACTGGGCGCTGGATACTCGTTTCATTCCTCCGATGCTGAGCCTGCAAGCCAGCCACTGGTGCGGTGAGCAACTGGAAATGCTGATGGTGCAATTGCGGGCGCGATTGCAGCGCCTGATGGGAATGCGCCGCGAAAGCAATGCCCGCATGGCCGACTTTGCCGTTGCTGACGTGTCACTCTTCTGGCTGCTGAACGCCCTTAACGGCGCAGAACCCGTGCTGGGGAATTTCCAGCGCTATCCGCAGGTGCACCCGGAACGTTTATATCAGGAACTGGCGCGTCTGGCCGGTAACCTGCTGACGTTTTCGCTCGAGCACGACGTCACGACAATTCCTGCCTATCAGCATGACCGTCTGACAGCCGTTTTTCCGCCGCTGTTTGCGCTTCTCAATATCTTGCTGGAAGCCAGCCTGCCTTCCCGTGTTGTCGCGATTGAACTAGTGCATGATTCTCGCATCAACCAATGGCGCGGTAACCTGTACGATCCGCGTCTGCGCGAAGGGGTAGATTTCTATCTGTCCGTCCGCTCAACTCTCTCTTCTGCTCAGTTGCAAACGCAGTTCCCGCAGCTGTGCAAAGTCGGTGCGCCGGATGACGTGGGTAACGTGGTGAACGTGGCGCTGAGCGGGATACCGCTGACGCCTCTAAGCCATGTGCCTGCAGCAATCCCGTTACGACTGGAAAACCAGTATTTCTCCCTCGACCTTAGCCATCCTGCCGCCAGGCAGATGATGGAAGCGGGTGCCTGCGTGTTCTATGTTCCGGGTACGCTGGGTGAGATCCAGCTTGAACTGTTTGCGGTGTTACGCGCATGAGCCAATCCATGAAAGAAAACATGCAGCCCGTGGATATTGATGCCCTGCTTCAGGACACCTGGTTACAGGTGATCAGCCTGCGTCAGGGCGTGAGTTATCCGGATGGCGAGGGGCGTACATTCTGGAAAAAATGCGTGGCTGATGTCGAACACGTCCGCCAGCACCTGAAAGATGCTGGGATCAGCGAGCAGAGCATCCAACACATCCTTTATGCCCAGTGCGCGTTGCTGGATGAATCCGTCAAAGGGCGCGGCGTGCAGGATGACGCGTATTTTGTCTGGTGCAATTCGCCGCTGCAGGCGCATTTCTTTAATACGCTGGAAGCCGGTAACCAGCTCTATGAGCACATGCGTAATGTCATACGCGAACCTGCGCCCGACGTTGCCGTGCTGATCTGTTTCCATCGGGTGCTCATGCTGGGTTTCCAGGGGGGCTATAGCTCTGCGAACATTGCTGAGCGTGAGCAACTGGTGGACCAACTTTCTTCACTCGTACCCGCAATGGCCTTTTCTCCAGCAAGTCCCGTGCTTGCCGTGGCGGCGTCACGCAGCCGCATTGGTGTCTGGCTTCGTTACTGGCCGGTGCGTCTCGGTCTGGCTGCCTGCATCGTCACCCTGCTCTGGTGGGGGCTTGATCACTGGCTTTCAGCGTTATTACCGACCTTATTACCGGGGTCAGTGTAATGAGTCCACTCAGACGACGGGTTTTATGGCTGTGGGCCGGATTACTGGCAGGCATTTTGTGTCTGGTATTTCTGCCTTTATCTCCCGCAGGGCGCGGGCTGGCGTTTTTGCTGATTGTCATTATTTGCGTCATCGGCCTGTGGCGTGCAGGTCGTCAGCCAGACGCTGAGCTGACAAACACTTTATCTGACGATCTTCCTGCAGAAAATTATCGTCTGCCGGTGGTTCTGGTTTGTGGTGATGATCTGACCTCTCTCTTCGGCGACAACGTTGTGCATCAGACCGCACAGGGCTGCTGGGTGCGCGTCGATGACAGTGGTTCACTTCGCCAACTGGCGAGGCAGATCCTCTGGCAACGTACTGAATGGAACGACCAACTGGCGGTCATGCAGTTGGTTAATCCACAGCAGCATAGCGATGAACGCGCATTAACCTCTTCCCTGCATGAACTGCGCTGGCAGATTATTCAATTGCGGCGTGACACCCGCCGCGCCATCCCTTTGCTGCTGTACAGCACCGTAGCCACCAGCCTTGCGCAAAAGCCTGTCTGGCTGTCACAGCAAAAATCTCAGTCGGTGACGCTGTGGTCAACCGTGACCATGCCCGGAACGCTGGCGAACTGGCAGCGTCAGGAGGGGCATTCCGAGCAAGCTCAACGCCTTAAGCAGACGGCGTTGTTCAATGAGCACAGTGACTGGCTGAAAGCGCAGGTGATGCCGGTATTGCAGGAAAGCAATGAAGATGTGGCATCCGTTTCCGTTCAGCAGGTGATCTTGCACATGGTGACCGAAATGAACCACATCGTGCCGGGTTCCCTCTGGCAACGCTGGCTGGCTGGCCGGACTGCGCTGACGCAGGTGGCAGGCTGGCATCCGCAGGCCGACACCGGCCACCTGCTCTTCCCTGAGTTTATTTTCCCTGAATTGCCTTCGGGCAGCGGTGTGACATCCCGTCGCCGGATGCTGCGCCATGCCGTTACATTGCTGACCCTTGCGGTTGTCATCGCGCTCTGCTGTAGCGCCTGGCATAACCGACAACTGTTGCATCGCGTCGCTTTCGATATCCGCCATTACGACAGTATCGCGATGAAGGATTATGCACCGAAAGCGAAGGCCGTGGAGATATTGCGTCAGGATGCTGCACAGCTAGATGACTGGTTCCGCAACGGCGAACCGCTTCGTCTCGGGCTAGGGCTGTATCAGGGCGAACGTCTGAGATTACCGTTGATGGCGGCAATTAAAACCTATGTTCCACCGCCTCCTCCTCCTCCACAAGTGGAGAAAAAGACGCCGAATACCGTGCGTCTCGATGCCCTGTCGCTCTTTGACACCGGCAAGTATCAGCTCAAACCCAACAGTACAAAACTGCTGGTCAATGCGCTGATCGACATCAAGGCCAAACCGGGCTGGCTGATTGTCGTCGCGGGCCATACCGATATCACCGGCGATGCGCGAGCGAACCAGATTTTATCCCAAAAACGCGCCGAAGCACTGCGCGACTGGATGCTGTCCACCAGCGACGTTTCCCCAACCTGTTTCGCGGTGCAGGGCTATGGCGCAACGCGCCCGATCGCAACAAACGATACTCCGGAAGGCCGTGCGGCTAACCGTCGTGTCGAAATCAGTCTGGTGCCACAGGCAGACGCCTGCAAGGCAACAGCAAACCCAAGTTCATCAAATGATTGATGAATGTTTACCATTAGAAATGGAGAACTACCCATGGCAATTCCTGTTTATCTGTGGCTGAAAGACGACGGCGGCGCGGACATTAAAGGTTCTGTAGACGTTAAAGATCGTGAAGGCAGCATCGAAGTGGTTGCACAGGATCACAACCTGTACATCCCGACCGATAACAACACCGGCAAACTGACGGGTACTCGTATTCACACCCCGTTCCTGTTTACCAAAGAAATCGATTCTTCCAGCCCGTACCTGTACAAAGCGGTGACCACCGGTCAGACCCTGAAATCTGCCGAATTCAAATGGTATCGCATCAACGACGCTGGCCAGGAAGTGGAGTATTTCAACACCAAACTGGAAAACGTAAAACTGGTAAAAGTCGCGCCTAAAATGCACGACATCAAAGATCCGGCAATGGAAAAACATAACCACCTCGAAGCTATCGAGCTGCGTTACGAAAAAATCACCTGGACCTACAAAGACGGCAACATCATTCATTCCGATTCCTGGAACGAACGTACTACCGCGTAAGTCCCTACAGCAGACGGTTCGCCGTCTGCTGTTTTTGTTTCCTGAGCCGCCTGACTGGCGGTTGAGTAAACAAAAACAGAACCGGACATCGACCTTATGGGCCTGGGTTTCCTGCAAAGGAAAAGGTTAAGGGCGGTAGCGTACTTAAAAAAGGAATTCAGCATGGAACAACAGTCAGCCGTTTTACTTCGTCGCCTTAATCCTTATTGTGCTAAAGCGCTGGAAGCCGCCGCTACCCTCTGTCAGACCCGCGCCCACGCGGAGATCACCATCGAGCACTGGTTGCTTAAGTTGCTGGAGCTGGGTGAAGGCGATATTACCGTGCTCGCCCGCCGCTACGAGTGGGACATGGACGCCTTGTGGCAAAACCTGTTGTCGCACCTCGACCACCTGCCGCGCTCCGTGCACACCCGCCCGCAACTGGCCGATGACCTGCACACGCTGATGAAATCCGCGTGGCTTGCCGCTTCGTTGCAGGACGATAACCAGACTATCCGCAGCGTCAACCTGCTGGAAGCCCTGCTGGCGCAGCCGCGCTTGCTGCGCTGCGAAGGTCTGTGGCCGCTGTTCAGTCTGAGCGAAGAACACATACGCCGCCTGAAACCGGTGCTGGATGCCCTGTCAGAAGAGCGCCCCGACCTGCAACAGCAGGCCAGCCTGAGCATCCCGGTCTCTTCCCTCAACGGCGAGGCACCTAAAGCCAACGCCGACACCCTTTCTGGCCACAACCTGAGCGAAGCCCTGCAGGCCGCGCTGGATAAATTCACCCTCGACGTTACGGCCAAAGCCAAGGCCGGGCAGATCGACCCGATTTTTGGGCGTGACACCGAAATCCGCCAGATGATCGACATTCTCTCGCGCCGTCGCAAAAACAACCCAATTTTGGTCGGTGAGCCGGGCGTGGGGAAAACCGCACTGGTAGAAGGTCTGGCACTGCGCATCAGTGAGGGCAACGTGCCGGATAGCCTGAAAACGGTCAGCCTGCGTACCTTAGATCTCGGTCTGTTACAAGCCGGAGCCGGTGTGAAAGGCGAGTTCGAACAGCGCCTGAAAAATGTCATCGACGCCGTACAGCAGTCGCCGACGCCGGTGCTGCTGTTTATCGACGAAGCCCACACCATTATCGGTGCGGGCAATCAGGCCGGTGGCGCCGACGCCGCCAATCTCCTCAAACCTGCCCTTGCGCGCGGTGAACTACGCACCATCGCCGCGACTACCTGGTCCGAGTACAAACAGTATTTTGAACGCGACGCCGCCCTTGAGCGCCGCTTCCAGATGGTCAAAGTCGACGAACCGGACGACGCCAAAGCCAGTCTGATGCTGCGTGGTCTCAAAGGCCGCTACGCTCAGCATCACGGCGTACATATTCTCGATACCGCGATCACCGCCGCCGTGACCCTCTCACGCCGCTTCCTCACCGGCCGCCAGCTGCCGGACAAAGCCGTTGATCTGCTCGACACCGCCGGTGCCCGCGTGCGCATGAGCATCGACACCCTGCCGGAGCAACTGATGGCGATTAATGCCGAACTGGCGGCGCTGACGATGGAGCAACAGGCCATCGAGCAGGATCTCCTGCTGCTGCCGGACGTTGGCACCGACCGCCTGCAGCAGATTGAAAAACGTCGTGATGAGCTGGCCGTCGATCAGCAAAAACTCGAAAAGCAGTATGAAATTGAAAAACATCTGACCGCGCAGATAGTCGACGCCCGTCAGGAAATTGCCGACGCGGCGCGTCTGGCAGCGTTGCAGGAAGAGCTGAGTGCCGTGCAGGGCAACGCGCCCCTGCTGTCTCTGGATGTGGATGCCCGCACCGTCGCTACCGTCATTGCCGACTGGACCGGCGTGCCGCTCTCCAGCCTGCTGAAAGACGAGCAGACAGATTTACTCCAGCTGGAGCACCACCTCGCTAAACGCGTGATCGGGCAGGACGCGGCGTTAGTGGATATGGCGCAGCGCCTGCGCGCGGCGAAAACCGGCCTGACCTCCGAAAACGGTCCTCTGGGCGTGTTCCTGCTGGTCGGCCCGAGCGGCGTCGGCAAAACCGAGACCGCACTGTCGCTGGCCGATACCCTGTTCGGCGGCGAGAAGTCGCTTATCACCATCAACATGTCCGAGTATCAGGAAGCGCACACCGTTTCCCAGCTCAAGGGTTCGCCTCCGGGCTACGTCGGTTACGGTCAGGGCGGCATTCTCACCGAAGCCGTGCGCAAGCGCCCGTACAGCGTGGTGTTACTGGATGAAGTCGAAAAAGCCCATCGCGACGTGATTAACCTGTTCTATCAGGTATTTGACCGCGGGATGATGCGCGACGGCGAAGGCCGCGAAATTGATTTTCGCAACACCGTGATCCTGATGACCGCCAATCTGGGCAGCGATCACCTGATGCAGTTGCTGGACGAACAGCCGGAAGCAACTAATGGCGATTTGCAGGAGCTACTGCGGCCGATATTGCGCGACCACTTCCAGCCCGCGCTGCTGGCTCGCTTCCAGATGCTTGTCTACCGCCCGCTGGATGCCACCGCCCTGCGCACCATCGTCGAAATGAAGCTGGCACAGGTGGCTAAACGTCTGAACAAACATTACGGCCTGAGTTGCACTGTCGAAGAGAGCCTGTACGACACGCTGGTCGCCGCCTGCCTGCTGCCAGACACCGGCGCGCGCAACATCGACAGCCTGCTCAATCAGCAAATTTTGCCAGTGCTGAGCCAGCAACTGCTGAGCCGCATGTCGGTAAAACAGCGCACCACCTCTCTGGCGCTTGGCTGGGATGAAGAAGAAGGGATCACGCTGGCGTTCACAGGGGAAATGGAATGAGTATTCCCTCGGTATTTTTCGACCACAGCCACCACAAGCTCGCCGTACGCGGCAACAGTGCACCGCTGGATGTGCTGAGTTTTGAGGGCGAAGAGTGTCTGAGTTCACCGTTTAAGTACGACATTCAGTTCACCAGCACCGATAAAAACATCGACCCGAAAACCATGCTGATGCAGGACGCCTCGCTCACGCTTCAGGCACCTGTCGCCGAAGCCTTTGGCGTCTCCGTTCAGCAACCGCTGCGCGTTATCCAGGGTGTGGTCACCGCGTTTACGCATCTTTCCACGTCTAAAGATGAGAGCCGCTACGCGCTGTGTCTGCAACCGCGCCTCGCCCTGCTTTCACGCAGCCATCAGAACCGTATTTATCAGGACATGTCCGTGCCGGACATCGTGGATAAAATCCTGCGCGACCGCCACGACATGCGCGGACAGGATTTTGTTTTCACGCTCGCCAAAGAGTATCCGCGCCGCGAACAGGTGGTGCAGTACGGCGAAGATGATCTGCGCTTTATTTCACGCCTGCTGGCCGAGGTCGGTATCTGGTTCCGCTTCACCGCTGACCCGAAACTCAACATCGACGTCGTCGAGTTTTACGACGACCAGCAGTTCTACCAGCAGGGGCTGACGCTCAACGCCGTGCCGCCTTCCGGCATGCACGACAGCGGGGTCGAGTCCGCGTGGGCACTGTCGAGTATCTATCAGGTGGTGCAAAAATCCGTCAGCACCGGTGACTATAACTACCGTACCGCGACGTCAGACCTGTCCGGCAGTGCCGATATTACCCGAGGTGATGCCACCACCTACGGCGAAGCCTATCACTACGCCGATAACTACCTGACCGCCGGTGCCGAAGGCAGCGAGTCACAAACCGAGAGCGGCGCATTCTACGCCCGCCTGCGCCACGAGCAGTATCTGAATAATCAGGCGCTCTTTAACGGTATCGCCAACGCCGCCACCTTAGTACCGGGTATGGAGCTAAAAGTGACCGGCAGCGATGCCCCTCCGGCATTCGTCAAAGGCGTGATTATCGTTCATGCCCGTTGCTCGGCGCGCCGCGACAAAAGCTTTGAGGTGAAATTCGACGCCATCCCGTACTCCGAGGATTACTGCTTCCGCCCCGTTCCGGCCAGCAAACCGGTCATGGCCGGGACGCTGCCCGCCCGCGTCACCAGCACCACCGCCAACGACACTTATGGGCATATCGATAAAGACGGGCGTTACCGCGTCAACATGTTGTTCGACCGCGATGCCTGGGAACAGGGCTACGAAAGCCTGTGGGTCCGCCAGGCGCGCCCGTATGCCGGTGACACTTACGGTATGCATCTGCCGCTGCTGGCCGGGACCGAAGTGGCAATTGCGTTTGAGAACGGCAACCCGGACCGCCCTTACATTGCGCACGTACTGCACGATTCGGCGCACGGCGACCACGTCACCATCAAAAACTACAAGCGCAACGTCCTGCGCACGCCGTCGAACAACAAACTGCGCCTCGAAGACGAGCGCGGTAAGGAGCACATCAAGGTCAGCACCGAGTACGGCGGCAAAAGCCAGCTGAACCTGGGGCATCTGGTGGATGCCGGGAAACAGCAGCGCGGGGAAGGTTTTGAGCTGCGCACCGACAGTTTTGGTGCCATCCGCGCGGAAAAAGGGATTTTCATCAGTGCTGACGGTCAGGCGAAAGCACAAGGGAAAGTGCTGGAGATGAATGCAGCGATAGATTCGCTGCAACAGGCTCAGGGGCTGGCGAAATCCCTCAGTGATGCGGTGCAAACCGCCAAAGCTGAATTAGCGCAGATAGCCGCGCAAAAAACATTAATGGAATCCGCGATGAAAGACCTGCAGCAGTCAGCATTGCTGATGAGTGCGCCAGCGGGGATTGCACAGGTTTCACCTCAAAGTATTCAGATCAGCACCGGCAACAATTTTATTCAGACCTCGGCAGAAAACAGTGATTTCAGCGTCTTTAAGAAATTCACCGTGGCCGCAGGCGAAATCATCAGCCTTTTTGCCAAAACGCTGGGCATCAAGATATACGCTAACAAAGGCAAGGTCGACATTCAGGCTCAGGGGGATGCGATGGCGTTAACGTCGCTTAAGGATATGAAAATCATCAGTAAAGATGATGAGGTCATCATTCAGGCAAGCAAAAAAATCACCTTAAGCTGCGGCCAGACAGCGCTGATTATCGAAAGCTCCGGCGTCACTGTACTGACGCCGGGCGAAGTGAAGGTGAAAAGTGCCAGCTTTAGCGAGGTCGGGCCGCAAAGTTATCAGGTATCACCACCTGAACTTCCGCCAGAAGCGAAATGTGTAGAGAGTGCTCGCTGATGCAAACAGACAAGTCACTCTCTGAGTTGTTAAACGCGAAGCACTCTGAATACCGGTACCTGTTGCTCGATCCATTGAAAGGTGTTGCATCGTGGAAATTCCTGCACCTTACTCACCTGACGGAGATATGTGGAAACGAGGCGTTACGGAGAGTTCTTCGCCCTGACCTGGCTTACTCTCCTGAGCACTGCCCTGTTTTACTGCTGCTGGCTTCCCCCGGAGCCGGTTGTGATGAAGCGATAGTGCTCGAAAGTGAGGCATTTTCACGTGATGAACGGCTGTGTGAAAGGCGCTATATCTGCGGCTGGATAAGTTCACCACTTGCACCTGATGCACTCGCCGCAGAGTTAGCGGGGCTGTGTAAACAAATCAAACGTGAAGCTATCGTCCCGTTTTATGAGCCGCTGCGGCTTGAACTGTTACAGACATTAGGCGAGGCGGAGGAACTTTCTTCCCTCCTGAGCCCGGTTAGCCAATGGTGGCGGATTTCCTGCAGTGGTCACCTCACCGCACTTTCCGGCAAATCAGGGGGCGAGGAATGGCGACTAAGGTGGGGTGCAGAGCGGGCCCAGAACGAGGTACGCAATATCTGGCGGTTAGTGTATGCGTGGCAGAAAACTCAGGAAACGCTGCCACCGGATGCCGCGTTACAGGCTGCTGATGCCTTGGCAAGATCCGCCACGGCAAAATTTCACCACACGGGTGATCAACTATGCCTTGCTCTGAGCTATCTGACATTCCCTTTGCATATCATCGAACAGCCTGATGTTCAGTCACTGTTACGTCAGGTAGCCAGTGATCCCAACCTGCATTTTACTCAGCTGTTCCCATCGCTTCCAAATGCCGTATGGCAGAGGCTTATCCAGCCATAGTGCAAAAGAAAAGGAATTTTGATCATGAGTTTACAAGCAAAAGCCTCTCAGAACGCCGCGGCGAGCGAACAGGCAGCGAGCACGCCTTCAGGTTGTAAAGCCTGCCAGCGACAGGGGGTAGCGATTTACCCTCTTCGTGTGGCTGCGGTGCCTAAATCACTGGTCAGTACCGGCTGGCACCCTGCTGTGCCCACTCAGGAAACGGAATTAACAGGCGGCGAGTTTAAATACGCGCTGCGTACGCTTCGGGAAGGCTACGTCTATGTTCTGCTGGATAACACCGTATGGCTGGGTTATCAGGTGACGGCGGAAGGTGCCCTGCGTCAGTTCAATGCCGATGAAATGCCGGAAGAGGAGAAGGTCGAGTCGCTAAGTCCTGCATGCCTGACGCAAAACCACGAGATCCTGGCAAGTTTCATCAATATCGACCCGAAATACAAAAAAGCGGCCGTGGCATTCAGCAGTGATCCATGGAGTAAAACCGTGCTGGAGGAATACCAGAGCGGGAAGCGCCCCGTTAGCCGTTTTACGCAGCTGACCCTGGCCGGCGGAGTGGTCACAGCACAGGACGCGAACCGCAGCCTGACACTGGATCCCTCGCTATCTGCTTTTAAAAGTCACGTGCTGGAATTTGCCACCGAGTCATTCCCCAGTATCACGGGTAAAGAAGGCGCACCGAATGGGGCACACGGCTTCTCACCATGCATGGCCCCCGAAAAGCAAACGGCATTGGGAAACCGCATTGCTCAGCTTTCGCAAAAGTACAACGCCCCGGTTACCGCCTTGGTGCTTGATGATCAGGTGGGCGTCGTTCAGGAACTCAACGGTGCGCGGATGGATTGCGTGCAGGCGCTGGCCCTATTCACAGCAAAAACCGATAATATTCACCAGAAGATGATTTCTGATGCCATCCTGCAGATTAAGACATCAACGACTGAACAGATTGCAAATGACCCGTCCATAAAGGCGTTTACGACTCCCGGCTATAACGGCTCGTACACAGCCTCCCGCGAAACCCAGGTTGCTATAAAGGTCCGTAAAGCCCTGAGCCGCATGGAAGACTATTACAGTGAAACTCAGCGTGCGGAGTTTGAACGTACTTATCAATCCACCATTGATGGCTACAACCGCAAAATTGTTGCTATCTGGCAAGACCTGAACGCCGCTTACCGCGCTTCCCTGTGGCTGGCTTTGCTCAAAAACGATTACGCTCCGCAGACCAGCGCCGTCAGTTGGGTGGCACAGCTGAGAACCATCACCCGCTGTCTGCAGGGCAGTGTCGCCGGGTTTGATATGGCAAACACCGGCAAGGACAGCAATAAACCCGTGTGGGCAGAATGGCTGGAAGATGCCAAAAGTCCACCGTATTTAGCGCTGTTACGCAGCAACCCCGGAGTGTCCGATTTGCCATCGCAAGTCTTCGGCGGCAGCCTGACCTACGCCAACCTGAAGGCTGTACTCAACAGCCAGGAAATCAGTAAATTTATAAACAGCAAAGCCTATCAGCAAATGATCGCCAGCCTGATCACCTCCATAACCGGGGCATGTAGCAAACTGAATAATGTTCTTTCTGCGCAGGCGAAAAGCGGAATGGTGCGCGTGCTTGAGGCCGTGGCCTTCGCATCAAATGGCGGGCCGGTGACTACCGTATTTTCCGGTGTGCTCACCGTACGGGAATATCAGGATGTCATGCGCAGGCAGCTCGACGCCCACGGGAAACCGGCCTGGAATATCAAAGCCGAAGAGAACGGGCGGGTCATCCGCTCTTCCCGTATCGGCCATTGGTCAGAAATTACCGACCCGGCCATCCTTAAGCGTAAAATTTTGGTCAGATTAACGGCACCGTTAAATAACTCAGGTTCCCTGACCGGCACATCCGGCGTGTCACCGGACATTATTGACCGTTCACTGAAAACTGGCGAAATTCCGCTGAGTGAAATGGATATGCGCAAAGTCGCCCGCCAGCCAGTGACGGTATCGACAGACCTGCAAAGTGGTTCGCTGGGGGTCATACTGGCCGGGATTATGCTCTATGCCACCTACCGCTCCCTTGATGACCTGAAAACCGCCATGCCCGGTGATAAGCAGAGTGAAATGTCTCTGGCATCGAAATCACTGATTATCATGGCCTCGGCGGTTGAAATTGTCGGGCAGAGCGCGGCTGTCGTTGGGGTATTCAAGAATGGCGATTTGCTGATAAAAGGCGCTGGCGTGATTGGTGGCATCGCGGCGATCGTCGATGGTATTGCGCTGGGGGTGAAGGCCTATGATTTACTGCAAGTCGAAGACACCACTGCGGCTATGTTCTACGGAGGAGCGGCTGGCGCAACACTGGCTTCTGGAATTATGGGGGCTTGGTTTGGTGCCGCCGGTAATTTTGCCTTATTTGGGCCAGTTGGCTGGTGTATAGCTCTGGGGATTTTGGCCGTTACATTGGTCGCCGTCGGTGATCTTTTTGTCCGTTCGCCGTTGGAGCGCTGGCTATCACAAACCTGTTTTGGTGACGATCATAAATCGGACACTAAAAAACCTATGTGGCACAAGGAGAGCCTTGCCGATATGCAGGAGGCGATGACGCAGTTGCATATCATCGCCAGCGGTATGTCGGCACAACTGAGTGGAGACTGGGCCACCGAGTTGATGAGCAATACCCGTCTGCTGGGTAACCGCATGGTGGCGGCACGGGTGACGCTGGCGGATTGTAACCCGGCGGGTTCCGACTGGCTGGTCGAGCTGACCGCCACCGGCGGCGGCAGTCGCTTATTGCTGGCACGCAGCGCCTCGCCTGCGAAACTGGCCGGGCTCACGCCACCGACACCGCAGATATACCAAAAGATGCCAATCCCGCCTGGTTCTGCGATGGAGAGGATGGGGACAATACCCTCCATTACCGACATAAAAGCGGCCAGTTCTCTGGCTGCAACCTGGGGCGTGACAACAAGTAACACTCCGCACGGGCTGCAGCTTGACGGCGAGTTTCCGCTCAATACTGCACACTATACCTGCGCTGAACTGACGGTCACCTACTGGCCGGACAAAAACCAGCAGGATGACAGTCTGCAACTCACCACCCAACTGAACAGCTAACCCCAAAGGATTGCACTAATATGCTACTTACCTCATTTAATGAATCGGAACCAAAGCTCAACCCTCCAATTTCCTGCTGGCGGGAAGATATGCCGGAGAACCATGAGCCGCAGTTGGTGCCGCCACAACTGCACTGGCTTACTACACTTAACGATACCTTTCTGGAAATCCCTAGATATAGCACTGAAGTTTCCTGGGTAGGGGTGCTTGCGTGGGCGATTTTAGTGTTCATTATCAGTATAGGTACTGGGATATCTGGTTTTGTCATACAAGCGGGGCACGAGGGTTACGGGATGATAGTTATAGGATTAGGCTGGGCATTTATTTTTTTTGCCATGATGTCTTTTGGACTAAAAATGTATTTTGTCCAACCCCGCGATCAACCTCTCCGGCTGAACCGCAAAAGACAAAAAATCTATATCTACGAGTATAAACGTAGATTCTTCCCGTGGCTCAAATGGCCGGTCACCATCCGCTCCTATAACTGGGCCGACGTGCATGGGGAAATTTGCTACCCCGGCGCACGGTTAGACATGGGGCATCAGCTATTTGGCTCAGTATGTGAACCGGGAACCCACAACGTTATTGCCCGCTTTCTTATTGCTAAGGATTCCAGGGAGCGCAGCTCGCGGGAACAGTTGTGTCAAATATGGAGTTATCTCTGTGTGTATATGCAACACGATAAGGTTGTTGCAGAGCCCGACAGCCCCGGCCGCCCGGACGACTGGCGACCGCGCAAAGCCGACCAGTGGCCTGCGGAGATGGAACGGGAATCAACCACTGCACCTGACACGCAGAAGTAAGACTCTGACAAGGATTGCACAACCATGCCTCTGTTTACATTTAATGAATCGGAACCAAAGCTCAACCCTCCAATCTCCTGCTGGCGCGAAGATATGCCGGAGAACCATGAGCCGCAGTTGGTGCCACCACAACTGCACTGGCTCACTACACTAAACGACACCTTTCTGGAAATACCTCGGTATAGCACGGAGGTTTCCTGGGGGGGAATACTTGCGAGTGCAATTTTAATGTTCACTCTTGGTATTGGCATCGGGGCTTTTGGTTTTATCATACAAGGGGGGTACGATGATTATGTGATGACTGCTATAGGATTAGGCTGGGCATTTATATTCTTTGCCATGACGCTTTCTGGATTGAAAATGTATTTTGTCCAGCCCCGCGATCAACCTCTCCGTCTGAACCGCAAAAGACAAAAAATCTATATCTACGAGTATAAACGTAGGTTCTTCCCGTGGCTGAAATGGCCGGTCACCATCCGATCATACAACTGGGCAGATGTGCATGGGGAAATTTGCTACCCCGGCGCACGGTTAGACATGGGGCATCAGCTATTTGGCTCAGTCTGTGAACCGGGAACCCACAACGTTATTGCCCGCTTTATTATCGCTAAGGATTCCAGGGAACGCAGCTCGCGTGAACAGTTGTGCCAAATATGGAGTTATCTCTGTGTGTATATGCAACACGATAAGGTTGTTGCAGATCCCGACAGCCCTGGCCGCCCGGACGACTGGCGGCCGCGCAAAGCTGACCAGTGGCCTGCGGAGATGGAACGGGAATCAACCACTGCGCCTGACACGCAGAAGTAAGACTCTGACAAGGATTGCACAACCATGCCTCTGTTTACATTTAATGAATCGGAACCAAAGCTCAACCCTCCAATCTCCTGCTGGCGCGAAGATATGCCGGAGAACCATGAGCCGCAGTTGGTCCCTCCCCAACTACACTGGCTCACTACGCTGAACGACACTTTTCTGGAAATACCCCGTTACAGCACTGAGGTAGCCTGGGGAGGGATGATTATGTCTGGTATTTTATCTACCATAATGGCTATTGGTGTTGGTTGGTTTGGTTTTATTTTGCAGGATGGAGTGACTGATTATTGGATGTTGATACCACAATTGCTTGGAGCATTTATTTTATTCGGTATTTCTCTTTTTTGTCTGAAAATGTATTTTGTTCAGCCCCGCGATCAACCTCTCCGCCTGAACCGGAAACGACAAAAAATCTATATCTTCGACTACAACCGTTCACGCTTTCCCTGGCTCAAATGGCCGGTCACTATCCGATCATACAACTGGGCAGATGTGCATGGTGAAATTTGCTACCCCGGTGCGCGGTTAGACATGGGGCATCAGCTATTTGGCTCAGTCTGTGAACCGGGAACCCACAACGTTATAGCCCGCTTTCTTATCGCTAAGGATTCCAGGGAACGCAGCTCGCGTGAACAGTTGTGCCAGATCTGGAGTTATCTCTGTGTGTATATGCAACACGATAAGGTTGTTGCAGATCCCGACAGCCCCGGCCGCCCGGACGACTGGCGACCGCGCAAAGCCGACCAGTGGCCTGCGGAGATGGAACGGGAATCGACCACTGCGCCTGACACGCAGAAGTAAGACTCTGACAAGGATTGCACAACCATGCCTCTGTTTACATTTAATGAATCGGAGCCAAAGCTCAACCCTCCAATCTCCTGCTGGCGGGAAGATATGCCGGAGAACCACGAACCGCAGTTGGTGCCACCACAACTACGTTGGCTTACTACACTCAACGATACTTTTCTGGAAATACCTCGGTATAGCACGGAAGTGGTATGGGGGGGGATGCTTGTATGCGGAATTTTCATTTCTATTTTTGCTGCTGTCTTTGGGATTTTTGGTTTTGTTCTACAGGTAGGGCACGATGACTATGTGATGATTTTTTTAGGATTAACAGGTGCATGTGCGTTTTCTCCACTGGCGCTTTTTTGCCTGAAAATGTATTTTGTCCAACCCCGTGACCAGCCCCTCCGTTTGAATCGCAAAAGACAAAAAATCTATATCTACGAATACAAACATACGTTCTTCCCGTGGCTCAAATGGCCAACCACCATTCGGTCATACAACTGGGCAGATGTGCACGGGGAAATTGGCTATTCCAATGTGCGAGTAGATTCGGGATATCGGCTTTTTGGTTCCGTCTGCGAGCCCGGTACCAACAAAGTCGTGACCCGCTTTCTTATCGCCAAAGAGCGCAGCTCGCGGGAACAGTTGTGTCAAATATGGAGTTATCTCTGTGTGTATATGCAACACGATAAGGTCACCGCAGAGCCTGCAAACCCGGGTCGCCCGGACGACTGGCGACCGCGCAAAGCCGACCAGTGGCCTGCGGAGATGGAACGGGAATCGACCACTGCGCCTGACACGCAGAAGTAAGACTCTGACAAGGATTGCACAACCATGCCTCTGTTTACATTTAATGAATCGGAGCCAAAGCTCAACCCTCCAATCTCCTGCTGGCGGGAAGATATGCCGGAGAACCACGAACCGCAGTTGGTCCCTCCCCAACTACACTGGCTCACCACACTCAACGATACCTTTCTGGAAATCCCCCGTTACAGCACGGAAGTTTCCTGGGGGGGAATGCTTGCGAGTGCAATTTTAATGTTCACTCTTGGTATTGGCGTCGGGGCTTTCGGTTTTATCATACAACATGGGTACGATGATTATGTGATGACTGCTATAGGATTAGGGGGGGCATTTTTATTCTTTGCCATGGCGCTTTCTGGACTAAAAATGTATTTTGCCCAGCCCCGCGATCAGCCCCTCCGCATTAACCGGAAACGACAAAAAATCTATATTTACGAGTTCAAACGTAAGTTTTTCTTTTGGCTGAAATGGCCGGTCACCATCCGATCATACAACTGGGCAGATGTGCATGGGGAAATTCGCTATTCCAGTGCCCGTTATGACTCAGGTTACCAGCTTTTTGGTTCCGTCTGCGAGCCCGGTACCAACAAAGTCGTGACCCGCTTTCTTATCGCCAAAGAGCGGAGCTCGCGGGAACAGTTGTGTCAAATATGGAGTTATCTCTGTGTGTATATGCAGCACGATAAGGTCACCGCAGAGCCTGCAAACCCGGGTCGCCCGGACGACTGGCGACCGCGCAAAGCCGACCAGTGGCCTGCGGAGATGGAACGGGAATCGACCACTGCGCCTGACACGCAGAAGTAAGACTCTGACAAGGAAGTACATATGCCCCTGTTTTCATTTGAAGAACCCGAACCAAAGCTCAACCCTCCAATCTCCTGCTGGCGGGAAGATATGCCGGAGAACCATGAGCCGCAGTTGGTCCCTCCCCAACTACACTGGCTCACTACGCTGAACGACACTTTTCTGGAAATACCCCGTTACAGCACTGAGGTAGCCTGGGGTTTGCTGCTTCTGCCCGGGATCTTAGGCCCGATTTTAGCAGCTGGTTTTGGGGGGTTGGGTTTCTTCATGCAAAAAGGTATTGATGGTTATTGGATGATAGTTTCACAATTACCTTGCATATTCGCCTTGTTAAGTCTGACATTTTTTTTTCTGAAAATGTATTTTGTCCAGCCCCGCGACCAGCCCTTCCGTTTGAATCGCAAAAGACAAAAAATCTATATCTACGAATACAAACATACGTTCTTCCCGTGGCTGAAATGGCCGGTCACCATCCGATCATACAACTGGGCAGATGTGCATGGTGAAATTTGCTACCCCGGCGTGCGGTTAGACATGGGGCATCAGCTATTTGGCTCAGTCTGTGAACCGGGAACTCACAACGTTATTGCCCGCTTTCTTATCGCTAAGGATTCCAGAGAGCGCAGCTCACGGGAACAGTTATGTCAGATCTGGAGTTATCTGTGTGTGTATATGCAGCACGACCAGGTTGTTGCAGATCCCGACAGCCCTGGCCGCCCGGATGACTGGCGACCGCGCAAAGCCGACCAGTGGCCTGCGGAGATGGAACGGGAATCAACCACTGCGCCTGACACGCAGAAGTAAGACTCTGACAAGGATTGCACGACCATGCCTCTGTTTACATTTAATGAATCGGAACCAAAGCTCAACCCTCCAATCTCCTGCTGGCGCGAAGATATGCCGGAGAACCACGAACCGCAGTTGGTGCCGCCACAACTGCACTGGCTTACTACCCTCAACGACACTTTTCTGGAAATACCTCGGTACAGCACGGAAGTTGCCTGGGGAGGGGTACTTCTGAGTGGGATTTTATTATGTATCCTAGCTATTGGATTTGGAATCTCTGGTTTATTCATGCAGAAAGGTATTGAAGGCTATTGGATGATATCGATAGGACTGGGATGGGCATTGGTTATGGTTAGTCTGGCATTTTTTTCCTTCAAAGTTTATTTTGTCCAGCCCCGCGATCAACCCCTCCGCCTGAACCGGAAACGACAAAAAATCTATATTTATGAATTCAAACGTACATTTCTTCCCTGGCTCAAATGGCCGGTCACCATCCGATCTTACAACTGGGCGGATGTGCATGGGGAAATTTGCTACCCCGGCGCGCGGTTAGACATGGGGCATCAGCTATTTGGCTCAGTCTGTGAACCGGGAACCCACAACGTTATTGCCCGCTTTCTTATCGCTAAGGATTCCAGGGAACGCAGCTCGCGTGAACAGTTGTGCCAGATCTGGAGTTATCTCTGTGTGTATATGCAACACGATAAGGTTGTTGCAGAGCCCGACAGCCCCGGCCGCCCGGACGACTGGCGACCGCGCAAAGCCGACCAGTGGCCTGCGGAGATGGAACGGGAATCGACCACTGCGCCTGACACGCAGAAGTAAGACTCTGACAAGGATTGCACAACCATGCCTCTGTTTACATTTAATGAATCGGAGCCAAAGCTCAACCCTCCAATCTCCTGCTGGCGGGAAGATATGCCGGAGAACCACGAACCGCAGTTGGTGCCACCACAACTACGTTGGCTTACTACACTCAACGATACTTTTCTGGAAATACCTCGGTATAGCACGGAAGTGGTATGGGGGGGGATGCTTGTATGCGGAATTTTCATTTCTATTTTTGCTGCTGTCTTTGGGATTTTTGGTTTTGTTCTACAGGTAGGGCACGATGACTATGTGATGATTTTTTTAGGATTAACAGGTGCATGTGCGTTTTCTCCACTGGCGCTTTTTTGCCTGAAAATGTATTTTGTCCAACCCCGTGACCAGCCCCTCCGTTTGAATCGCAAAAGACAAAAAATCTATATCTACGAATACAAACATACGTTCTTCCCGTGGCTCAAATGGCCAACCACCATTCGGTCATACAACTGGGCAGATGTGCACGGGGAAATTGGCTATTCCAATGTGCGAGTAGATTCGGGATATCGGCTTTTTGGTTCCGTCTGCGAGCCCGGTACCAACAAAGTCGTGACCCGCTTTCTTATCGCCAAAGAGCGCAGCTCGCGGGAACAGTTGTGTCAAATATGGAGTTATCTCTGTGTGTATATGCAACACGATAATGTTGTTGCAGAGCCCGACAGCCCCGGCCGCCCGGATGACTGGCGCCCGCGCAAAGCCGACCAGTGGCCGGATGAATGGGAGAGTGAATCGACAACTGCCCCTTAAACCGGTTTGCATCGGCAACTGGATTTGCTTCTCTTAGATTTTTTCTGTTCAAACCGACACATTGAACTGTGCCGCGTTATTATAAATCAACAGTGTTTTTATTTATCTAAAAGGAATTTAACATGAAAAAAATAAGCTTAATGCTTTGGATTGGTTTGTTTATTAATATATTAATTACATGCATTGCATGGTTTAATTTATCTGCAACAGCGGGCGGCTACGATTATGACCATTCACACCAGGTGTGGGCTATTGTATTCCCATTATTTATTGCTGCATTGGTCATGCAAATTGCAAGTATTGGTTTGTTATTTTTGACACCAAAAGTGGGGCGGATTATCGCAGGCATTGGCGCATTTTTCATGCTCCCCATTGGCATGGTGTTTTTCATGGGATACATGTCAAGTTACGAAAAAAAAACCAACCAGGGCATGACTGTATTTTCCGCTTCAGAAGAAGAGAGAAATATAAACACTGAGGGGGGGACAGGTTTAATTACACCTGCAGAAGGAAATACGGAAGAAATTACAGAGGCGAATGAAGATGTGAAATTACTCTTCAAAACAACTCCGTTTTTTATTAATGGCGTAATTTTTATTGTACTCGGAGGGGCGATAATGGCCATGGGTCTCGGGACCGGTGGGATTTTGGTAGGAGCGGGCGTGCTGGCTCTGGTTAATGGTTTCCGCCTGAAAAATCGGATTGTCATCGGTTTGTCAAAAGATGAGTTAATCATTACCCCTGGACTGTATTCCGAAACCTACCGTGTCCCATATAATAATGTCAAAGTCACGCATGTCGATAACCGTATTTATAAGTTACACATACAAACACCTGAAGTGGATAAAACCTGCACACTACGTAAGGGCTGGCTTGAGGGGGAGCGTGACTATGTTTCGACAGCCATGGGAAATATTTTATCTAAACTGACTGAACATAACGCCGCGTAAACAATAAGTCACGGTAACTTCTACATTATCTCTGAATAAACTCTGGGGTAAAAAAACGGTATAGCATAGGGAAATCCAGTCGCCTATAAAGCATTACCTGCCTCTGCCATTTAACTCCCCAGAGTTCTCTAATACAAGAAAAAAGATATGCCCGTAGATTTAAAAAATATTCCAAAAACCTGCATCAGACCCACTCCACCCCGGCTGTCTCGCTGGATGGTGGTGCTTGTTATTCTGGTTGGTTTGAGCATTTTTCTGTCTCGTCTGTTGACGGGAAAAAATAATATGTGGCTGTCTGTCGGTGTCCCCGGACTGGTTGTAGGAGCCTTGCTGCTTATTCTTTTTTTGATTTACCTGCTGAGACAGATTTTTGCCAACGCCTGGGACAAACAAAGAGAAAAAACCATTATTCAGGAAGTCCGTCGGGGACGCAGAGTGTTGCAAATACTGGCGGCAGAGTGTTGCACCGCACATTCATCAGCAGACGCCCCCTTTGCTTCAGTGGCCAGCAACCTCCTGCGCAATGAAAATGTGCTCTTCCCCCAGCGCTCCTGGCGGGGTGAAGAAAACATTCGCCTGAGCCAGCTAGCCAGAACTGCAGGCATGTCTGAGGAAAGTCATCTTGAGTTGTTATTTACCGTATTGGCAAAACAATTGGCGCTGCGCTTTGCGCTACTGCCTGAGAATAAACCTGTCAGGTTGATCTTCGAGTCCTCGTCCTCTTTGCCAGAAGAACAGACAGAGGCGATTTGGTGGCGCGCCTGGGAAAGCCGAGGGATCACCCAGCCCTGTTCCCGGATATCCGTTTCCGGCATGCAACCTATTGATCACTGGTTGGATCATAACATTCAGAGCGAGGATCTGTTGCTTGTCGTGTCATGCCAGTATGCCGCAGCGGACACACCTCTGTCGGCAGAGGCCGTGAGTGGGGTGTTGATGGGTAACCGTCTGACTCAGCACCTACTCCCCCCGATAGCTTTTCTCCACAGACCGGAACAGGTAGGGGAGTCATCTGATGCATTTGAATATGCGATTAGGCAAGCACTCGATTGGGTGCCTGTTACACCTGAAGTACCAGAGCATCTTTGGCTGAGCGGAATGACGGCAGAGACTGATGAGTATCTTGCTTTGATGAAGGCTATAAGCTCTTCATCATTAAGCTCTATTGAACCACAAACAAGAACTCACAACTTTAATGATTTCATGGGCAACCCCGGTAAAGGTGCGGCCTGGATTGCTGTTGCCGCTGCAGCTCAGGCAATACAACAACATCCGGCACATCACCTGCTGATATGCCACGAACAACAAAATGGAAAGGTATGGAACATGGTGGTATCCCCGGTAGCTTCAATTAAGGAGAGCGGAGTATGAGGCGGATCCTTTCGCTATTGAAAAAACCGGAACTGGTGTTCTGGTGTCTGGTGCTAATGGCCTCACTGGCGGGGGCGGTTGTTTTCTGGATAGTGTGCTTTCAGCCTGAATATTTGAAATTAGTCCCGCAGACACCTGGCTGGTATGCGTGGCTGAGTGGTTCTGCCGCTGTGTGTATTGCCTTTTTCCTGCTGGCCTTTTTTTTGTTCTGGGGAACCCGATCTGAGGCACGTAGAAGCTTCAAAAACGACCGTCAGCATGCAGGAGGTGACGATGCCCCTGCCCCGGTGAAAACCGAAAAAGCGGAAGATAAATCTCAGGGAGAAATTACTCAGCTGAAAAACCGCCTCCGCCGCCGCTACGGTCTGTTTTGGCGTTACAAAGTGCGCCTGCTGATGGTCGTCGGTGAGCCAGAACAAATCGCAGCGCTCGCCCCAACACTGGCGGCGCAAGGCTGGCTGGAAGGTCAGCGAACGGTGCTGTTCCATGGTGGCAGTCTGCATGAAGAAGCAGATGAAACCCGTCTGGCCCAATGGCGGAAACTTCGTCGCAGCCGCCCGCTCGATGGCATTGTCTGGGCGATGACAGAATCACAAAGCCAGAGCGCGCAGTGGATGGATGACGGCCTGCGGACGCTGGAAAAAACCGGTCAAGCGCTGCGTTATCAGCCGCCGGTGTATCTGTGGCAGGTTTGCGACAGTGCATGGCCGCAGGCTGAGCGTGCTGAACAGCCGGTGGGCACGGTTTTTGGCGTGAATGCATCCCCGGAATCGGTAGAATCGCAGCTGAAATCGCTGATCCCTCAGCTTCGCGAACAGGGGTTACAGCAGGTCTTTCTAAACCGTCAGCATGATTTCCTTCTGCGTCTGGCCAACACGCTGCAAGGATCCGCGGCATTGCGCTGGCGCAGGATCCTGACGCCGTGGTTCAGCGAATACAGTCAGCGCATTCCCCTGCGCGGGCTGATGTTCAGCCTGCCTGATGCCTCAACGCCGGCGACAGATGTGCATGAAAAAACCTGGGCGGCGCCAGCCAGCTGGCAGGGTGTACTGGAGGATTGCCGGTCTGCGCAGGGTCGCCGCGTCGGTCTGCCGTGGGAGCAAACGCTCTGCTACAGCGTGCTCGCGCTGATTGTTCTGTGGGGCGCGGGCAGCGTGTTGTCTTTTGCGATGAACCGTCATCAGATGATTTCTGCCGCTGATCAGGCTCAGGTTCTGGCGAAGCCCCAGCCGGTCTCTGATGAACAGCTGCTCGCCTTACAGGCATTGCGCAATGATATTGGCCGGATGCAGGTCCGCGTGGCAAAAGGATCGCCGTGGTATCAGCGTTTTAGTCTGGATCACAATGCCCAATTGCTGACTACCCTGATGCCCTGGTATGGCAACGCCAGCAACCGTCTGATTCGTGATGCAGCCGCGGCAAGTTTGCAGCAAAAACTTAACGAACTGGCCAGCCTGCCCGCCAATAGTCCAAAGCGTGCGGCGCTGGCAAAATCAGGTTATGACCAGCTGAAAGCCTATCTGATGATGGCGCGCCCTGAAAAAGCCGATGGCGCATTTTACGCCCAGGTGATGAAAACCACAGAACCGGCTCGTCCCGGCGTATCTACCGGTCTTTGGCAAAGTCTGGCACCGGATTTATGGCTGTTCTATGCGGTGAATTTACCCACGCAATCCTCATGGAAAATCACCGCCGATAAATCCCTGGTATCACAAGCACGTCAGGTGCTGCTGGGAGAAATCGGCCAGCGCAATGCCGAAAGTACGCTGTATGAAAATATGCTGCTCTCGGTGCGCCGCAATTACGCGGACATGACGCTCGTCGATATGACTGGCGGAACCGATGCGCAGCGTCTGTTTACCAGCGAAGACGTAGTGCCGGGCATGTTTACCCGCAAGGCGTGGGATGAACAGATCCAGCAGGCGATCGACAAAGCGGTGGAATCACGCCGCGAAGAAATTGACTGGGTGCTGAGTGATAACCGCCACTCGGTCGCCGATAACATTTCCCCCGAGGCGCTGAAAAAACGTCTTACTGAACGCTACTTCACCGATTTTGCCGGCAGTTGGCTGACCTTCCTCAACAGCCTGCGCTGGAACGAAGCGCACAATCTTTCAGACGTTATCGACCAGCTGACGCTGATGAGTGACGTGCGTCAGTCGCCGCTGATTGCCTTGATGAATACGCTGGCGTGGCAAGGGCAGACCGGGCAGAAAGATCAGGCGCTGACCGACTCTCTGGTGAAATCCGCCAAAGCGTTGATCAACAGCGACGCGCAACCGGCTATCGATCAGCAGGCCAGCGGACCGGTCGGCCCGCTGGATGAGACCTTCGGGCCGTTGCTGACGCTGATGGGCAAAGGCAACGCAAAAAACATGATGTCCACTGACAGCTCCCTCAGCCTGCAAACGTTGCTGACCCGCGTTACCCGCGTGCGTCTGAAACTCCAGCAGGTTGCGAACTCCTCAGACCCGCAGGAAATGACGCAGATACTGGCGCAAACCGTCTTTCAGGGGAAAAGCGTCGATCTGACCGACACGCAGGAATACGGCAGCCTGATTGCCGCCAGTCTGGGTGAGGAGTGGAGCGGGTTCGGTCAGAGCATGTTTGTCCAGCCGCTGACGCAGGCGTGGGAGACCGTGTTACAGCCGTCCTCCGCCAGCCTGAATGACCAGTGGAAAAACGCCATCGTGGCGAACTGGAAATCAGCCTTTGATGGGCGTTATCCCTTTGCGGTCAGTAAAAGTGATGCGTCGCTGCCGATGCTGGCAGAATTTATCCGCAAAGACAGCGGCCGAATTGACAGCTTCCTGACCCGTCAGCTGAGCGGCGTTCTGCATAAAGAAGGCACGCGGTGGGTGCCGGACAAAGTGAACAGTCAGGGGCTGACGTTTAACCCGGAGTTCCTGACGGCGATTAATCAGCTGAGCCAGATCTCTGACATTTTGTTCACCGACGGCAGTCAGGGTATGCGCTTCGAACTGCTGGCGCGCCCGGTGCCTGACGTGGTGGAAACCAGTCTGTCGATCGACGGACAAAAACTGCATTACTTCAACCAAATGGAAAGCTGGCAGAGTTTTCGCTGGCCAGGGGATACCTATAAACCGGGCACCATGCTGACGTGGACCTCGACCTCCGCCGGGGCGCGTTTGTACGGTGATTATCAGGGAACCTGGGGGCTTATCCGCTGGATGGAGCAGGCAAAACAGCAAAAGCTGGACGAAGGCCGCTATCAGCTGACCTTCACCACCCCGGACAAACAGCCGCTGCAATGGATATTGCGCACCGAGCTGGGCAAAGGTCCGCTCGGTCTGTTGCAGTTACGTAACTTCACGCTGCCCAAACAGATTTTCCTGATACAGGCCGCACCGGCGCAAACCGAGCAACCTTTTGATCCTGATGCGATCGCCGAGGAACAATAATGGCCACATTAACCACACTCCAAACCGCTTGCGGCGCAGAAAGTGAATCGCTGTTAAAGCAGGCGCATTTGCAGGCCGAACTCTGGGTCAACTGGCTGCAACCACTCTCGTCAGATAATCCCGCCGGAACCGACCCCGGCTACGACGATGATTTTCAGCAGATGCGCGAAGAGGTCAACAAACTCTCTGGCGCAGACACCACACTCACCTGCGAGCTGGCAGAAAAACTGCTGACCGGCCAGTGCAAGGACGTGCGCGTCGCCACCTATTACATCTGGGCGCGTCTGCATCGTGACGGTGAGGCCGGTCTGGCCGACGGCCTGTCCCTGCTGGCCGGGTTAATCACCCGTTTTGGCGAAAGCTTGCATCCCCTGCGTGCCGCCAGCCGCAAAACGGCGTTGGAATGGATTTCCGGATCCCGCGTACTGGACAGCCTGTCGTTGTATCCAGAAGTGGAAAAAACTGATTTTACCCGCATCGTCGGTGCGCTGACGCTCATCGAACACGCACTGAGCAGCTGGGACGAAGCCTCCCGTCCGCAGCTGGGCGCATTGTTTACCGCGCTGGAAAACCGGCTGGTACAATCCGGCGGTATGAACGCCGTCGTTCCGCAAAACAGCAGTTCGTCTTCCTCTGCGCCGGAGAGCAACAGCGCTCCATCCATACGCGCGGTACAGTCAGGACGCGATTTGATGGAACAGGCCAAAACGCTGGCGAAATACCTTCGCGATCAACCGCAGGGTTGGCTCTCCGGCCATCATCTCATCAAAAGCGTGCGCTGGGACACCGTACACGAACTGCCACCGCTGGATGCCAGTGGTCGCACCCGTTTGATGCCGCCGCGCCCTGAATATCGCGCCCAGCTGAAACGTCTTTACCTTCAACAAAGCTGGTTGGAATTGCTGGAGCAGGCGGGATCCATATTTAGTGAAGGGGTTAACCACTTCTGGCTGGATGTGCAGTGGTATTTGCATCAGGCACTCACAAAATCTGGCGCACCTTATGACGGCTGGGCCACATGCATCACGCAGGATCTCAATCTGCTACTGACCCGTCTGCCGGGGCTGGAAAGTTTAGCCTGGAGCGACGGCACGCCGTTCGCCGATGAAGTGACGCAAAGCTGGATTAACCAGCACGTGCTGGAATCTGACATCGGATGGGATAACGAAACTGCCGCTGCGGTCACTTGTGGCGAAGACGACATCCTTCAGCTCGAATCCGAAGCACTGACGCAGGCCGACAGCGACGGCGTCGAAACCTCCCTGCGCTGGTTGCAGTCACGTCCCGGCATCAGCACACCGCGACATCAGTGGCTGATCCGTTTGGTGATGGCTCGCGTTGCGGAACAATACGGTAAGAATGATATGGCTTTGCATTTGCTGAGCGATCTCGATAACGGTGGCACAGCGCTCACTTTGCAGCAGTGGGAGCCCGAATTAATTTTCGAAGTCAAAGCCCGCCGCCTGAAATTACTGCGCATGAAAACTCAGCGCGGCGACGGTGACAAGAACCGTTTACTGATCGAAATGGAACACCTGCTCAGCGGGCTGATAGCACTGGACCCTGCCCGCGCCGCGGTGTTGTGCGGTTAAAAAGGAGAACATCATGGCAAAAGGTTATTACCTCGTCATTGGCGACAAAACGACGTGTGGAGGAAAAATCCTCGGAGGTGACCCTGCTCACACCCTCATGGGGAAGGCAATTGCCCGGGAACAAGAACAGGTTACCTGCGGTAAAGTTCCGGGGATTTTCGTTATCGTCGGCCCCATACCGGCTAATTCGATTCACGGCCGAAAGTTTGCAGGCACCTTACACAGCCAAAGTAGTTGCCCATGTCAGGCGCGTTTCATTCCTTCGATAACAACGAAAACGTATGAGATTAGGACAGGCGAGACTCAGAATAAAGCAACACCAGTTCAGGCAAAACAGCCGGTATTGTCGTCCTATGTGACTGGGGAAAAAACTGAATCAGGCTATGTACCTGATTATCCTGCAACTGCGTTGATTAATACAGATACATTGCCTGATATGAAACTTAGAGGAATGCTACAAGCGAATAATCAAGACATAGCTCTGCTGACTCCAGAAGAATGTATCGAGGTACTAAGCTCATGGGGAACGTACAAGAGCGGATGGCTACAGATCACACAGCCCTTCCGGGGGAGTTTATAGTCAGCTACGGTACAAATATCAAAGATGTAGTCACTACTTCGATGATTATTTCTCAACTTGGCAATTTTGGCATTAAAGCAACGAACTTTACTAATGCTAAGGGTACAGAATTGATTAAAATAAGTGGCTACCCCGGGGTTAGAAAAGTTTTGAACGCGCCAGTTTTTGCTGCTAAAAACCCTAAAATTGTAGATTTAGGAATCGGGAAATTTGGAGTTACAAAATCAATTATAGAAGGAGCCAGAGTTACTTTTTATGTTGCTGCAGCTTATAGAATTCTTGACTACATTTTAAACGATGAAACTACACTTTCAACATTTATTGGTTCTATTGCAACGGACGTGATTAAAATCGGGATTGTTTCAATCATTTCTTTTACTGCAGGTGTTATTATCATAACTCCATTTATAGCGCTAAATTTAGCAATTGTGGTAGGTGTTGGTTTCTTAGCCGCCTGGGGGTTAAACAAGCTTGATGAAAAATTTGGGATAACCGACCAGCTAATTGAATACATTGAGCATTCTCAACAAGAGTTTGTTGAAAAAGCGCGAGATATGGAAAAAGGGTTTTGGGACTTGGGAGCTATGTTTGCCGATGAAATGCTTATAAGAGGTAAAATAGTCATTGAATCTGAAGTTAGAAATTACCTAAGAGATACTCTTAGTGGGATAAACCTTAGAGAATATTGAAATGAAAATAAGATCGATTTCCTCATTATTTATATTATTCAGCACATCTTTATTATCTCTGTACTTTTGGATTAGTGAAATAACAAATTATCTCGAATTTAGGCATGTAATAGCTTTCTCATGGATGTCTATTGGTTTAGTCTGTATTCCAATCATTTTCACCTTCCCAATTTGTTGGTTTTTTTTAGAATGTATTTATGAACGAAATACAGCCATTGAGAAGATGGAGAAATTAATGCCATATTTCAAATATTTGTGTGTATTTTCTTTTGTTTTAGTAATATTCATTTCATTAGGGTATATTTCTATTCTTGAACATAAAGGGTACATTTCATGTCAAGAATCCCCCTCAGGTTGGATGCCTGGGACTGCGAAAAAATATGCTATTAGTATTCAATTATGTGGAAAGTGAGCTAAAAAGAGAGCGTTAGATTTAATTTTTAATGTAATTAGAGGGTGATACACATAATACCGCGGGTTTATGACAAAATATAATATGAAGCAATGTTTTCTCTTTTTTGGATTTTTTAACTTTCTCTGGATTATCTTTCTCTATTTTTTTACTGGGTTATATTTGCTATCTTCATATCAAAAGTATAATTCCATTCTAATCAATGTGTCGTGATCCTACTTATCTTAGAAAAAGTAAGATAGCTAGTAAATGAATATGAATTAGCCCCTCTTGATTTTGGTCATCTTTATTTTACTGAGACCCACTATGGACGACTTAACCCTTCGATACTTCGACGCTGAAATGCGTTACCTGCGCGAGGCGGGCGAAGAAAGCGATCTCGATAACGGTGGCACAGCGCTCACTTTGCAGCAGTGGGAGCCCGAATTAATTTTCGAAGTCAAAGCCCGCCGCCTGAAATTACTGCGCATGAAAACTCAGCGCGGCGACGGTGACAAGAACCGTTTACTGATCGAAATGGAACACCTGCTCAGCGGGCTGATAGCACTGGACCCTGCCCGCGCCGCGGTGTTGTGCGGTTAAAAAGGAGAACATCATGGCAAAAGGTTATTACCTCGTCATTGGCGACAAAACGACGTGTGGAGGAAAAATCCTCGGAGGTGACCCTGCTCACACCCTCATGGGGAAGGCAATTGCCCGGGAACAAGAACAGGTTACCTGCGGTAAAGTTCCGGGGATTTTCGTTATCGTCGGCCCCATACCGGCTAATTCGATTCACGGCCGAAAGTTTGCAGGCACCTTACACAGCCAAAGTAGTTGCCCATGTCAGGCGCGTTTCATTCCTTCGATAACAACGAAAACGTATGAGATTAGGACAGGCGAGACTCAGAATAAAGCAACACCAGTTCAGACAAAACAGCCGGTATTGTCGTCCTATGTGACTGGGGAAAAAACTGAATCAGGCTATGTACCTGATTATCCTGCAACTGCGTTGATTAATACACATACGTTACCCGACGATCGTATCCGGGCAATGCTTGAAGCCCGAAATCAGGATGTGATGCTACTTACGCCTGAAGAAGGGTATGAGATACTGGCTAGTTGGAATGCCTTTAAAAAAGGATGGGTAGATATTACTCAATCTGGCCCAGGACAAATCATTGTGAACTATGGTCTGAATGGACGAGATGCAATAAATACATCAATTCTGATAGCGAAACTTGGTAGCTTTGGTATCAAAGCCACGACTTTTGCGAATGAGAAAGGTACTGAGCTTATCAAAATATCTGGTTATCCAGGTGTGCGGAAAATACTAAATGCACCGGTGTTTGCATTAAAAAACCCTAAGGTTGTAGACATTGGGATTGGAAAATATGGATTAGCAAAATCTGTAATAGACGGTGCAAGATTGACAATTTATGTTGCCGCCGCTTACCGAACCGCTGATTATATTTTAAATGACCAAACCAATTTAGCCACGTTTGTTGGCAGCCTTGCTACCGACGTGGTAAAAGTTGGTATTGTTTCAGCTGTGGTTTGGGGAGCCGGGGCAGTCATTTCAATGACACCTTTTGTCATAGGGCCTTTGGTTGTTGTCGTTGTTTTTGGTTTTGGAACAGCGTGGATACTCAATACGATGGATGAAAAATTTGGAATAACTGACAAAGTAGTTAAGTATATAGAAGCAGCTCAGCAAGAGTTCGTTTGGGAAGCAAGGAAGATAGAAAAAGGAGTTTGGGATTTGGGCGCTATGTACGCAGATAAAATGCTAAATAAAGGCGTAAAAGTTATAGAAGATCAAGTGGTTAAATACTTACGCTCATCCATTAACGAAGTTACACCACGGATGCATTAATCATGTATGACCTTAAACACAGATTTTTGGCATTTTTAGGATTTGTTTTTTTCTCTCTGTTATCATTAATGATATCATTCTTCGCTTTTGAATCTATGTTCAAATATTTTGATAATACCCCTGTCATTATTTTTTCTGCGTGGAGTTTTTTTGCGGCATTTTCACCATTAGTAACCATTCCTTTCTTATTGATGATTATTCCTGTCATTGCCCACGGGAAACAAATATCAACCGAACGCGGGAAGAAGTTAATGATATTTTCAATGACCTCGATAGTTGTAATATTAATTTCCACGATTTCGTTTTATTTCATTTATAAATATCATTTGAGTGTTCGAGGGTATATTCAATGTCAAGGCATTCCTCTGGGTTGGACCCCGGGCATGGCAACCCAATATGTACTTGATGAATCGCTATGCCATAATTAATGCCACTCCGTTCAGCTCACTCACCTTAATGAAAAGAAAAACATGGACGACTTAACCCTGCGTTATTTTGACGCCGAAATGCGTTACCTGCGCGAGGCGGGCGAAGAATTTGCTCGTGCGCACCCTGACCGTGCTGCCGGACTCAATCTGGATAAAGCCGGTGCCCGTGATCCCTATGTAGAACGCCTGTTTGAAGGTTTTGCCTTTTTGATGGGTCGCCTGAGGGAAAAACTCGACGACGATCTGCCGGAACTGACCGAAGGGCTGGTCAGCCTGTTGTGGCCGCACTATCTGCGCACCATCCCTTCCCTCTCCATTGTGGAATTCACCCCCGAATGGCAAGGAATGAAAGAGCGCATGGCGGTGAGCAAAGGCTTTGAAGTGCTTTCCCGGCCGATAGGAGAGCGTCGCACGCGATGCCGCTACACCACCACGCAGGATATTGATCTGCTGCCGCTTTCGCTTAGCCGCGCGGTGCTGGACACCGAGCCGGACGGCCGCTCGGTGATCCGTCTGCGTTTTCACTGCGGTGAGCTTGCCGACTGGAGCAAAATGTCCCTGAGCCATCTGCCGCTTTATTTTGATGCCGATGCGCCACTGGCCTGCGCCCTGCATGAAGCCTTAACGCTCAATACCGCCAAACTGTGGATCCGTTTGCCGGGGCAATCCGACCGTCAGCCGCTGGACGGCTGCTTTTCGCCACAGGGATTCAGTGAGAAAGACCAGCTGTGGCCAAAAGGCGACAGCGCGTTCAGTGGTTATCAGTTGCTGCTGGAATACTTCACCTTCCGTGAAAAATTCATGTTCGCCGCGCTGAAAGGGCTGGAAACCGTGGCCTTACCGGCAGAGCTGGCGTGGTTTGAAATTGACGTGGTACTGGAGAAACGCTGGGAGCATGATTTCTCGTTCTCAGAAAAGCATCTGCGTTTACATTGCGTCCCGGTCATTAACCTGTTCCCGCTGGAATCTGACCCGCTCTCGCTCTCCTCGTTGCAGACGGAATATCTGTTGCGCCCGATGCGCGTGCAGGATGGCTATACCGAGATCTACTCGGTGGACTCGGTGATCTCTTCCAAACATTCCGGGCATCAGGTGTATGTGCCGTTTACCAGCTTCCGCCACAAAGGGGGGATGCTGCGCCACGACGCGCCGGAGTATTACTACCATACGCGCGTCAAACGTGGCCCTTCCGGCCTGCACGATACGTGGCTGGTGCTGGGCGGTGAGGCGTTTGATAACCACACCGTACCGGAGAATGAAAACCTGTCCCTGAGCCTGACCGGTACCAACGGCCAGTTACCCCGCAAATCCCTGCAAAGCACGTTGCTGGATACCGCGGTGAAATCCACCGGGGCCAATGTGCGGGTGCGCAATCTGTCTGTGCCGACCATGCCCTGTTACCCGCCGAACCGTGACCGTTTTCACTGGCGGGTGCTGAGCCATCTGGGCAGCAGCTTCCTGTGGATGATGGATAACGCCGAAGTCCTGCGCGGCACGCTGGCGCTGTATGACTGGACGGAAAATGAAATGAACCGCCGCCGTCTGGATGCTATCGCCGAGGTGAAGCACAGCGAGATTGAGCGCTTTGAACGCGGTTATCTGCTGCGCGGCGTGCATATTGAAATCACCCTCGACAGCAACGGGTTTGCTGGCACAGGGGATATCTGCCTGTTCGGAGAGATGCTCAGCCGCTTCTTCGCACTGTACACCGATATTCATCTGTTTAACCGCCTGACCCTGATACTGCAACCGACAGGAGAACGTCTGGAATGGGAAGAGAATCACAAGCCGCGCATTCCCGGCTAAATGCCCGGCTTGAGCGCGACATCGGCAAGATCAACTTCTTCCGCTTTTGTCAGTTACTGGAACAACAACCGGGTAGTCTCCCGCTGGGGAGCACCGCCAATCCTGCCGACGACCCGGTGCGTTTTCGCCCACATCCGGGCATGGGATTCCCGGTCAGTGAACTGAAAGCCTTCGAAACAGATGAAGAACATCCCGATGCGCCGCCGACGGTGCGTACCACCTTTATGGGGCTGTACGGAGTGGATTCGCCGCTGCCGACGTCGTATATCGACGACATCACCCAGCAGCGCGAAGGGCATGAGGCCCTCGAAGGTTTTCTCGATATCTTCAACCACCGCATCATGACGCAGTTCTACCGCATCTGGCGAAAGTACTCGTATCCGGCCACCTTCGAAGCAGGCGGCAAAGATAACACTTCGCAAAGCCTGCTGGGGCTGATTGGCATGGGGATCCCCGGTTCGCAACAGCATTTTGCGACACCGACCTCACGTTTTTTGGCATTGCTCAGCGTGATGCGCCAGCCGGGAAGAACGGCGGAAGGCGTGCAGGCGCTGGTGCGTCTGTTAGCGCCGTTTACACAGGCGGATATCACGCCGCATTGCCTGCGCACCGTGCGCATCGCCGCGCCGATGACATTTGCTGAGGAAGGGGCTAACTGGCTGGACGGTTACACCGTGATGGGCGATGAGGCGACCGATGCCAACAGCCAGCTGCTGATTTCCCTGCACACCTCAGACCCTGACGAAGCCAGTGAATGGCTGCCGGACGGTCAGATTTATGCGGATTATCAGGTACTGCTGCGGGTGTATCTTGGCTGGCGCTATAAGGCCTGTATTCAGCTGACGGTGCCGACGCACCTGCTTCCTGCGCCCGTGCTGGGGGATTCACCGATACGGCTGGGGCTGACCGGTGTGCTGGGGCTGGGCGATGGCGCACCGTCAGAGGATATCCCCGAATACTTTACCGTGGAGCTGGGCCGCTACAGCGGAATGGCTCCTGATATGCATCAGGAAGGAAATGGTCGTGTTATTAAATACCTCTTTAAAAAGTAAACTCTGGTTGCCTGCGCTGGCTTTATTACTGAGCGGCTGCGGGCTGACCCAAACGGTGACAGACGGCACTGTCTCAGCCACAAAATCTTTTTTTTATAAGCAGATAAAAGTGCTGCATCTGGATTTCACCGCCCGTGAAGCTCTCAATACCGATGCCACCGAGGCGAACTCATCCTCACAGCCAGTCATGGTTCGCGTTTATCAGCTGCGGGATGATAAAAACTTCCAGAAAACGGTCTATCAGCAACTGGCAGGCGACGGCGAGGATGCTCTGAAAGACGATCTTCTCGCCAGTCACAACGTGGTCGTAAAGCCGGGCACAGCGGCATCGCTGGATATGCCGATGGAGAAGGAGGCCAAATTTGTGGCCGTCGTGGGGCTGTTCCGTAATCCGGATATGGCCAAAGGTCAGTGGCGTCTGGTGTTAAGCCGTGAAGATCTGGATCCGGATGAACCCCGCACTATCGAACTGGGTAATAACGCGCTGACCCTGCTTGCGGAGAAAAAATGATGCCCGGCTCCCGATCTCCCTCACTCTACGAAATGCTGCTCGGCAACTTTGCGGGCGGCCTCGAGCTTCATCAGGTCAGTGACGAGCATCAGGTAGTGCTTTCCGTGCTCGACAACATGCAGCGCATTCTCAACTGCCGCGCCGGAACGCTCAGCCATTTGCCGGATTATGGCCTGCCGGACATGAGTAAAATCTTACAGGGGATGCCCGGCACGGCGCATTCCCTGCTGACCACCCTCTCCGGCACGCTGCTCAAATACGAGCCGCGCCTGAAGCGGCTGACTGTTGTGCTACTCCCGCAATCCACGCCCGGTCATCTGGAATACGGCATCGACGCCGAACTGAAAGAGGTGGGACTGGTGCGCTTTGGCACCGCGTTTATGCCTGAAGGCCGTGTATTGATCCGCCATCTGAAACAACAGCACTTCATCTGATCAGCCCCCTGTGAAAGGAATCGATAATGTCTATTGAACGCCAGCTGCGCACCGGAGGTGATCCGCGTGCGCTGGCCGATTACACGGCTTTACGCGAAGAAATGAGTAAACTCTCTCATCCGGCGCGCCCGGATGTGAACTGGAAAAAGGTCGAGCAGCTGTGCCTGAGCTTGTTTCAGCAAAACGGTATCGAACTGCAAACCGCCTCCTGGTACACGCAGGCCAGATCGCAACTCGTCGGGCTCTTCGGGCTGAATGAAGGATTAGCGATCCTCGACGCGCTGATCTCCCGCCAGTGGCCGGCGTTGTGGCCGCAGCCGGTGCATGCGCGAATGGAGATCCTCACGGGTCTGAGTCTGCGCCTCCAGCAATCCCTGCGCGGTATGACACTGGAATACCGCGACCTGCCGCAGATTTATCAGGCTGAAAAGCTGATCAACGCGCTGTGTGACGCCCTGCAACGTCTCGAACTGAAACACGCCAGCCAGCTGGCGACGCTAAGCACCTTTATGCACGGGGCGGCGGTGCGCTTAGAGAACATGCACGCCACTGCCGATGCGGCCATCGTGCTGCCCGCGGCGGCAGCGCAGGCGGAAAGGGAGTGGTCAGTCAGCGCAGGTGAGCCGTGGGTGTACGTAGCACAGCCCGAAACCGCTGAGTCGCAGAGGGTGATCCCCACACATCCTCCCGCCAAACGCCCGACCCAATGGAAAGGATTTATCGCCGGTGTGGTGGTGTCAGTATTGACAGGTAGCGGCGTGATGGCTGGCATGAATGCCTTTTATCATCGACCGGCCAGTGAGCAGTTGATGACGACGCTTCAGAGCGTACCGAAACCGCTGAGTGCGCCGATCCTCGAAGCGTTAAAAAACAGTGAAACAGAGATGCTGAACCGCGAAGCGCCTCAGCTTATCAACGCAACGCAGCAACAAACTCACCAATTGGCAAAACTCTCCCCGCGCTGGGCGCAGGATACCGGCACACAACTGGTGCATCAGACACAGGTGTTGTGGCCGGATAATCCGGCAACCAAAAAGCTGACGCAGGAATGGACGGATCAGCTCACCGCCAACGCCACTCCGCTGGAAAACCTGAATGGCTGGTACTCGGCGAACACGCAGTTGCAACAGCTGGCGGATAAGCTCAACGGGCTGGACGAGCAGCGCGGCAAATATATGACCGTCTCCCAGCTGAAATCCTCGGTCTTTGCCATCCAGCAGGCACTCAACAGCGCCACACCGGTCGAAGAATCGCTGCGTAAACTCGCAGAAGCGAAACAGCAGAACACGGCTGTATCCCCGCAACTGCTAAAGCAACTCGACGTTCAGTTTACGCAGTTAATGAACCGCTATGCGATGCTGGATCCGGCATCACCGCTTTCGACGCCTTAGTAAATCCCTTCATGCCGCCGCCGGCAGTTTTGTTCTGCTGGCGGCCCTCATCTTTTTACTCAAAATGTAAAAATTTGCTACAACCGTTACCCCTTCGCACCGCATTTTTCTCAAAACTGATGACATAAATTTACATTGCATTAGGATCAGAATGCACAAAGCGCATTGGAATTTTAACCATTTAGTAACTGCTTTGGTACACAACATACCATTACCGTATGCAGGGTAATTACATCCCTAAAACATCCAAACTGTTTGATCCAGATCAACGCAACATTATTTCCACGCTTTTTTTAGGGTTAATCGCGCTTTCCTGTACTCCTGACCGATTTAGTTTCTTCCGCCTTTCTTCCCCCTGGTTTGGAAAGTGTTTCAGGGACTGATTTCCCTGCGAAACCGTCCCTGTTAATGCCTTTATACGCTGTGGTTAAATCGCCCTCTCGCAAAACCCCGTTATACCTTCCTTTCATTCAAGACTTCACCTGCGAATGTCAGACATCGCCGGATCCCGTGCCGGTGCCTGTGTTTGAAAGGATTACCTGACGCACAAAAAGAGGTTGTTATGTTTGGTCTTGATGCGCTTGAACTGGCCCGTATCCAGTTTGCGTTCACCGTCTCTTTCCATATCATTTTTCCTGCCATCACCATCGGGCTGGCCAGTTTTCTGGCAGTGCTCGAAGGGATGTGGCTGAAAACCAAAAAAGAGGCTTACCGCGACCTGTACCATTTCTGGTCGAAAATCTTTGCCGTTAACTTCGGTATGGGCGTGGTCTCCGGTCTGGTGATGGCCTACCAGTTCGGCACCAACTGGAGCATGTTCTCCTCGTTTGCCGGGAGCATTACCGGCCCGCTTCTGACCTACGAAGTGCTTACGGCATTCTTCCTCGAAGCAGGCTTCCTCGGCGTGATGCTGTTCGGCTGGAACCGTGTCGGCCCGGGTCTGCACTTTTTCTCCACCTGCATGGTGGCGCTCGGCACGCTGATGTCAACGTTCTGGATCCTCGCCTCTAACAGCTGGATGCAGACGCCGCAGGGGTACGAGATTGTGAAAAATCTGGTGGTGCCGGTCAGCTGGATGAAGATCATCTTCAACCCGTCGTTCCCGTTCCGCCTGATGCACATGACCACGGCGGCATTCCTCGCTTCCGCATTCTTCGTCGGGTCTGCGGCAGCGTGGCACTTACTGCGTGGCCGCGACACGCCCGCTATCCGCACCATGTTGTCGATGGCGATGTGGATGGCACTGATCGTCTCCCCGATCCAGGCCTTTTTGGGCGACGCCCACGGTCTGAACACCCTGAAATATCAGCCTGCTAAAATCGCGGCAATTGAAGGCCACTGGGAGAATAAAGACAATAAACCGACGCCACTGGTGCTGATCGGTTACCCGGATATGAACCGCGAAGAAACACGCTACGCGGTGGAAATCCCCTATCTCGGCAGCCTGATCCTGACGCACAGCCTGACACATCAGATCCCGGCGCTGAAATCATTCCCTAAAGAAGACCGCCCGAACTCCTCGGTGATTTTCTACACCTTCCGCATCATGGCCGGTCTGGGTATGTTGATGATTTTGCTTGGCGTGCTGAGCCTCATCCTGCGTCGCGGCGGCAAGATGTACACCTCAAAAGCGTTCCTGCGTTTTACTTTCCTGATGGGTCCTTCAGGTCTTCTGGCGTTACTGGCGGGATGGATCACCACGGAAATGGGTCGCCAGCCATGGGTCGTTTACGGCCTGCTGCGCACCAAAGACGCGGTTTCCAACCATAACGTGTTGCAGATGAGCGTCAGCCTGATCCTGTTCATCGTGATCTACTGCTCGGTCTTCGGGGTCGGCTACGGCTACATGATGCGTCTGATCCGCAAGGGTCCGCAGGCGCACGAAGGTGAAAGCGTCGATCACGGCGGTCCCGGCCAGCACCGGACGCCTGCGCGTCCATTGTCTGCCATCAAAGAATCACTGTCCGACGACGCTAAGGGAGTTTGATAATGGGTATCGATTTACCGCTGATCTGGTTTTTGATCATCATCTTCGGGGTGATGATGTACGTAGTGATGGACGGCTTTGATCTGGGCATCGGGCTGCTTTTCCCACTGGTGAAAAAAGAACATGACCGCGACGTGATGATGAACACCGTCGCACCGGTCTGGGACGGCAACGAAACCTGGCTGGTGCTGGGTGGCGCGGCGCTGTACGGCGCTTTCCCCCTGGCCTACTCGGTCATTCTCGATGCGCTGACCATACCGCTGACGCTGATGTTGTTCGGGCTGATATTTCGTGGCGTGGCATTTGAGTTCCGTTTCAAAGCCAGCGAAGCTAAACGTCATGTGTGGGATAAATCTTTCATCGGCGGTTCAGTGCTGGCGACATTCTGTCAGGGCGTGGTGCTGGGTGCGGTAATCAACGGCATTCCAGTGGTTAACCGCACCTATGCTGGAGGCGCGCTGGACTGGCTGACGCCGTTCACGCTGTTCTGCGGCGTTGCGCTGGTGGTGGCTTATGCCCTGCTCGGTTGCACCTGGCTCATCATGAAAACCGAAGGCGAACTGCAGGACGCGATGCATAAAATCGCCAAACCGCTGCTGGTGTTGTTCCTGCTGGTGACGGCGGCGGTCAGCCTGTGGACACCCGTCTCGCACAGCGATATCGCGACCCGCTGGTTCACGCGCCCTAACCTGTACTGGTTCCTGCCGGTACCGGTGCTGGTGGTGTTGGTTTCTGCATGGATGTACCGCGCCATCAGCAAAAAAGCGCATCACACGCCGTTCCTGCTGACGCTGGCGCTGGTTTTCCTTGGCTATACCGGCCTTGGGATCAGCATCTGGCCAAACATTATTCCGCCGTCCATTTCCATCTGGGAAGCCGCATCACCGCCGCAAAGTCAGGGCTTCATTCTGGTCGGCGCGCTGTTCATCATTCCAATCATTTTGGTGTACACCTTCTGGAGCTACTACGTATTCCGCGGGAAAGTCACGCCGGATCAGGGTTATCACTGAGGGCACGCATTATGAATTTGATTCAGAAAATGGATAACAGCGTCATCACCAAAGCGCCTTTCTGGAAACGCATCGGCTGGATGGCGATTATCTGGGGCGGCAGCGTTCTGGGGTTATTCGTCGTGGCGACGGTATTCCATGTGCTAATGTATATGGCGGGGATGCGGGAGCATTGAGTTAAAAGGAGGCCGCTGCGATGTCGGCCTTTTTTACTTCTCCAGCACCAGCCCCACAAAATCCAGGATATCGTCCATGGCTTCCTGACGGGCTTCGGCGGAAGGCATGACGATCAGTTGATCGGAGTAACCATTCATGATGGCGGAGAGCTGGCGGGTAACGCGTCCGGCGTTGGTGGAGCGGAAAACGCCGGTGTGAATGCCCGCACTGATAATTTCTGCCAGTAGCTCCAGCCACTTCTTAACCATCAGTTGCGCCAGCTCGGCATAAGCCTCATTGTGCGCGGCAAGCTGCCATAGCGATCCGTAGAGCTGCCATATATCGCCCTGCGTGTCCGGCAAGTAATTGCGCACCAGCGTATGAAGTTTTTCCTGTGGATGCAGCAAGGCGATCTCTTCGGTGAACTCTTTCAGCTCCGCCAGCATCACCACGGATAACGCCTCGATGCATAAGGTCTGCCAGTCGCGGAAATAGTGATAAATGTGGCTGCGGGAAATGCCGACGTGTTCTGTCAGTTCCCGCGTGGTAACTTTCTCAATCCCCTTTTCGATAAAGAGGCTGATTGCGCCGTCGAGAATTTTGGCTCTCAGCGAGTCCGGGTTTTCTTTCATCATTTTTCCTGTGCTGGCCTTGAGCAACCGCTCTGGCCAGCATTTTATCAGGAAGATTGGCGCGCGCCCAAGGACTTACGTAATACCATTTTCAACACCACGACACTTACGGTCACCAGCACCGCCGCGCAAATCAGCACCGCCATAAAGGCCTGATCGAACGCTGTCCGCGCCAAATTGGTAATAAGCGAGGCATGTTCAGGGCTGAGACTGGCCGCAATGCGCAGCGCTTCGTCGAGACTGTCATACGCGCCATCGCCGGTGACTAATTCCGTCGGCAGTGACAGGCTGCGGCTGTAGACCGCGGTCATCAGGCCACCCAGTAAGGTTACGCCCAGTACCCCGCCCATCTCCCACGAGACGTCTTCGATAGCCGCAACCATGCCCGCTTTTTCTTCCGGTGCGTTAAGCATAATCGACGTCGAGGCCGCAGTGATCGCTCCCCCGAGGCCGAAACCTAACACCGCGAGGCTGATAAGTTGCATCGCCGTGCCGGTCTGGTGCCACAGCGCATAACTCACAATCCCCAGCGCCGCGAGAGCAAATCCGCCCACCATCATGGCGCGGGCACCGTAGCGCGGCAGCAACATACCTGCCAGCGGCGAAGCCAGCGCGGAGGCTACCGGGATCGGCAGAATAAACATCGCCGCCATGATCGGCTGTAATCCGAGCACCAGTTGCAACCGCTGCGTCAGAACCAGTTCAATACCGACCATTGCGATCATTGAGGTGATCGCCACACCGACGCCGCAGGCAAACGCGCGGTTGCGAAACAGCGAGAAATCGATCATCGGTTGCTCAGAGCGCGCCTGACGACGGGCGAACAACCAGAGGAAGAATATGCCCGCAACGGCAGCGCTGAAGATAACTGTCCATGACGAATTAATCTGGCTCAGCTCTTTCAGCGCATAAATCACGCCGACCAGTCCGGCCATGACCATCGCCGATCCGACGAAATCACACGGACGCTGTTTGTTACCCTCGCCGCGAGGGATCAGCAACAGCGCCAGCGGGAAGACGACCAGCACCACCGGCACGTTAATCAGGAACACCGATCCCCACCAGAAATATTCCAGCAGAATACCGCCGACTACCGGCCCGAGCGCCGCGGCACCTGAGGCGACTGCTGCCCAGATGCCGATGGCCAGCGCCCTTTCGCGTTCATTGGAAAACACCTGACGCACAATTGCCAGCGTCGCGGGCATCATCATCGCCGCACCAACCGCGAGGAATACGCGTGAAGCGATCAGCATATCGGCGGAAGGTGAGAACGCCGCGCACAGGGAGGCCAGCGCAAACACCGGCAGCCCGCACATAAACAGTTTTTTGTGGCCGAGACGGTCGCTCAGCATACCCGCGCCGGGCAGCAGGCCCGCGACGACCAGCGGATAGGCATTCACTATCCATAATTTTTCAGAAGACGATGCACCCAAAGCCAGCGTAAGGCGCGGCAATGCTGTGTATAACACCGTCATATCGATGACGATCAGGAAAAGCGTACTGGTGACAACAGCCAGTGTCAGCCAGCGATTATTGAAAAACATAAAAGCCTCAGAGGTTTTTGAGCACTTGCTCAAGCGCGAAAGGTACTTGAGCGGTCGCTCAAAAGCAAGGTGAGTCTGCCGATTGGTTGATGAATGATTTAACCCGTGAGGCGGGATAACAGTGTTTTACAGATATGAAAAAGCGAAGGGAATCCAGAGGGGAAAAACTTTTCCCTCTGGTCGGTTTCGGCTCTGCAAGTTAAGCGATCACTGCAATTAAAAACCGATGCCTTCTCAGGCATCTTTAAAAGCCATCACCGGTGGCAACCACCCATTCTACCCTTGCCCAAAAATCTTGATCACCGCATCTAAATGATTCTTCATGGCTTTTTTAGCCGCGCGGCCATCACGCGCTTCCAGCGCGGTCAGGATTTCAAGATGTTCAATCTCGGAACGATGCGGCATGTCCTGCGGTGTGTAATGCATTTGCAGGCTGCGAAACATCGTGCCGTAACGGTGGCCGAGCAGGTGAGCGATGATAAATGCGTAAGCAGGGTTACCGCTGGCTTGCGCAATGCGAATATGAAATAAACGGTCACCAGGATGCGTTGCAGACCCCTGGCGGTTATCGCGACAGTTCTGCTCATATGCCAGTCTGATCGCCGCAAGTTCCTCATCTGTTGCATGTCGTGCTGCCAGCGCAGCGGTTTCAGGTTCGATCAGTCGCCGCGTTTGTAGCAGCGAAAATGGCGGTAACTCGGCGGTAAAATCCAGTTCGATATTCAGCTCATCATCCACATCTGCCCACTGATTGCGCCCCGCCTGAGACATCACCGGCTCCTTTGACGGCACCGTCGCCATGGCAGGCGGATGACAGACAATCACACCGTTGCCGACGCGGACATCCACCAGGCCGATCACTTCCAGCGCAATCAACGCCTCACGCACCGACGCCCGGCTTACCTGTAACTGACTGGCCAACTCTCGCTCTGCGGGAAGGCGGCTGCCGGGCGGAAATTCCTTACTCTCAATTAACGTTTTTAGCTGGTCAGCTATCTGCCTGTATATCCTGGGATTTTCTAATTTTTTTATCGGCATCGGACACCTGAGGTCAATTCTCATTAAGTGATTCAGCTAGCAATTTTTGGACAAAAACCTTGCTGAATTGTTTTATGCATGTAAAAAACTGGTTAACCAAAATCGTGTTTTTAGGTGGAGCTTGCCGAATATCTTAGCAAAAAGCACCTCATATAACGCGTTTTTTTCACCCCCAATGGCCTGACCATTAGACCTATAACCATAATTTTCTCAGGAGTTGCTATGAACCTGGCAGGGAAAAAAGTTCTGATCACCGCCGCCGGACAAGGCATCGGATTTAACACCGCCACGCTGTTCGCCAGTCAGGGCGCAGAGGTCATTGCTACCGACATCAATATCGATGCGCTGCATGATATCCAGGGCATTTGTCCTCGTATTCTGGATGTGACCGATCCGCAGGCCATCGCCGCTGCCGCAGAAGAGATCGGCCCGGTCGATGTGCTGTTCAACTGCGCGGGCGTGGTACACAGCGGCGATATTCTGACGTGTAGCGAACGTGAATGGCAGTTTGCCCTCGACCTCAACGTAACGGCGATGTTTCACATGATCCGCGCTTTTCTGCCCGCAATGCTCGAACGCAGCAGGGGTTCAATCATCAATATGTCGTCGGTGGCATCAAGCATCAAAGGCGTACCTAACCGTTTTGCCTACAGCGCGTCAAAAGCTGCCGTCATTGGGCTGACCCGCTCAGTCGCCGCCGATTATGTCACCCGGGGTATCCGCTGCAATGCCATCTGTCCGGGCACGGTGGAATCCCCTTCTCTGCGCCAGCGCATAGCCGCACAGGCCCAGGCGGAGGGCCGCAGCGAAACTGAGGTTTATCAGGCGTTTGTCTCACGCCAGCCTATCGGGCGTATCGGAAAAACGGAAGAAATTGCCCAACTGGCGCTGTATCTGGCTTCCGATGCCAGCTCCTATACCACCGGCACGATACAAATTATTGATGGCGGCTGGAGTAACTAAGTCCTGACCGTCAAATTTAAAAAATTAAAGAGGGAGAAGTGAATGAAATTATTACGTTACGGCAATGCAGGTTCAGAACGCCCCGGTTTGCTGGACAGCAAAGGTAAATTGCGCGATCTCTCTGCGCACATTGCCGATGTGCGCGGCGAATTTCTGCACCCGGAAACACTGGATAAACTGCGCCGTCTGGATCCGGAGGGCCTGCCGCTGGTCAGCGGTGAGCCGCGCCTCGGCGCCTGCGTTGCTCAGGTCGGCAAGTTTATCTGTATCGGCCTGAATTACGCCGATCATGCGGCAGAAACCGGCGCAGAAATTCCGCAAGAACCGGTTATTTTCAGTAAATGGACCAGCGCGATTGTCGGGCCGAATGACGATGTGGAAATCCCGCGTGATTCAGTCAAAACCGACTGGGAAGTGGAGCTCGGCGTGGTGATCGGCACCGGCGGGCGCTATATCAGCGAAACAGACGCGATGTCGCACGTTGCGGGCTATTGCGTGATCAACGACGTTTCGGAACGTGAGTTCCAGATTGAACGCGGCGGCACCTGGGACAAGGGCAAAGGCTGCGATACGTTCGGCCCGACCGGCCCGTGGCTGGTCACAGCGGATGAAATCCCCGATCCACATCAGCTGAACTTATGGCTGGAGATTGACGGCAAACGGTTCCAGAACGGCAATACCCGCACCATGATTTTTAAGATCCCCGAAATCATCAGCTATCTCAGCCGCTTTATGAGCCTGCAAGCCGGGGACATTATTTCTACCGGTACCCCGCCGGGCGTCGGGTTAGGGCAAAAACCGCCGCTGTATCTAAAAGCCGGTCAGGTTATGCGTTTGGGTATCGAAGGTCTGGGCGAACAGCGCCAGAAGACGGTACAAGCGTAGTCCCTCTAATTTCTGCTGATGGAAAATGAAATGACAAAGATTACGGCTTTACGGGTTGAAGATGTGCGCTTCCCCACGTCACTCTCGCTGGATGGTTCGGATGCGATGAATCCCGACCCCGATTATTCCGCTGCTTATGTGATTTTAGAGACGGACAATCCTGACCTGAGCGGTCACGGGCTGACGTTCACCATCGGGCGCGGTAATGAAATCTGCTGTGCGGCGATTAATGCGCTGAAACATCTGGTTGTCGGTCGCGAACTGGCAGGCATTACCGCCGATATGGGTAAGTTCTGGCGTGAATTTACCAGTGACAGCCAGCTGCGCTGGATTGGCCCGGATAAAGGTGCCATCCATCTGGCGACGGGCGCGGTCGTCAATGCAGTGTGGGACTTATGGAGTAAAGCTGCCGGAAAACCGCTGTGGCAGTTATTAGCGGATATGTCGCCGGAAGAGCTGGTACGTTGCATCGATTTTCGTTACATCACTGACTGCATTACGCCGCAGGAAGCGCTGACGCTACTGCAACAACGGGCGGACAATAAACCACAAAGACTGGAAAAGCTGCTGGCAGAGGGTTACCCCTGTTACACCACGTCGGCGGGCTGGCTGGGGTATCCGGACGACAAATTACGGCGTCTGTGTCAGGAAGCGGTAGACGCCGGTTTTGACTATCTCAAGCTCAAAGTCGGCCGCGATCTGCAAGACGATATCCGCCGCGTGCGCATCGCCCGTGAAGTGATTGGCCCCGACCGCAAGCTGATGATTGACGCCAATCAGGTGTGGGAAACCGACGAGGCCATCCCGTGGGTGAACGCCCTCGCCTTTGCCAAACCGTGGTTTATCGAAGAACCGACCAGCCCGGATGACATCGAAGGCCATCGCAAAATCCGCCAGGGCGTCGCACCGGTAAAAGTGGCGACCGGCGAGATGTGCCAGAACCGTATCATGTTCAAACAGTTCATCATGCGTGAGGCTATCGACGTGGTGCAAATTGATGCCTGCCGTATGGGCGGCGTGAACGAAGTCCTGGCAGTGATGTTGATGGCCGCCAAATACAACCTGCCGGTGTGCCCGCATGCGGGCGGCGTCGGGCTGTGCGAATACGTGCAGCATCTGTCGATGATTGATTATCTGTGCATCGCCGGAACCCATGAAGGCCGGGTGATTGAATATGTCGACCACCTTCACGAGCATTTTCTCCATCCGTGTGACATCCGCGGCGCAGCCTATATGCCTCCCAGGGAGCCGGGTTTCTCGATCGAAATGCATCAGGCTTCAATCGACAAATACCGTCATCACGCCTGAGCCTGTGAATGAAAACACGCGGAGAACCTGAAGGATGCGAATCGACAGCCATCAGCATTTCTGGCGCTACACGCCGCAAGACTACCGTTGGATAAGCGACAAAATGGCGGTGTTGAAGCAGGATTTTTTGCCAGAAACATTGCGGAATACGTTACACCGTCACGACACGCAGGGCACAATCGTGGTTCAGGCATGTTCAGACAGCCGTGAAACACAGTGGCTGCTGGAAATAGCGGAAAAAACTGACTTTGTGCGCGCCGTTACCGGCTGGATAGATCTTCTGTCTCCTCAGCTTGAACAGCAGCTGGAGACGCTTTCACATCCCCTGCTGCGCGGCTTCCGGCATCAGGTTCAGGATGAAATTTCGCCCGCGCAGTGGCTGAGTGACACCGTCATTAACAAGAATATCAGGCAGTTACAGCAGCGTGGCTATGTGTACGAAATTCTGGTGACGCACCAACATCTGGCCGAAGCGGTCAAATTCGCCGAACGCCACGATAACTATTTTCTGGTGCTGGATCATTTTGGCAAACCGGACCTGAGCCTTGGCGCGGCGCATTGGGCGAAACAGATTGCGCCTCTGGCCGCCCAGCCGCACGTCAGTTGCAAACTCTCAGGTTTGCTGACGGAACCGCGTCCGGCAGGCGTCACGCTCAATGATCTGTTGCCCTATTTCGACGTCGCGCTGAAGATTTTTGGCACTGAACGGCTGTTGTTTGGCTCCGACTGGCCAGTGTGTCTGCTGGCGGAGAGTAACAGAGATCCATGGTCACTCTGCGAGCAGGCCATCGCGACGCTCAGTTCTGACGAGCAGGCAGCCATTTTTGGCGGCAATGCCTGCGCAGTTTACCGATTACAGGAAACGAGCAATGAATCTGCATTTGCAAAATAAAGTGGTGATCGTCACCGGGGGCGGCTCAGGCATTGGCGCAGCCATTTCACTGACGCTGGCCGAAGAAGGCGCAATCCCGGTCATTATCAGCAACACCGAACCGGCGAATGAACTGATGCATCAGCTGCAACAGCGGGTTCCACAGGCCGGTTTTATCCTCACCGAGTTACGCGAGGAAGCCAGCTGCGCGGCGGCGGTGAACGACGTGATGGCACGCTACGGCCGCATCGACGGGCTGGTGAATAACGCCGGTGCCAATGACAGCGTCGGGCTGGACGCCGGACGCGAAGCTTTTGTCCGCTCACTGGAGCAGAACCTCATTCATTACTATCTGATGGCACATCTGAGCCTCGATGCCCTGCGCGCCAGCCGGGGCGCCATCGTCAATATCAGCTCTAAAACTGCGCTGACCGGCCAGGGAAACACCAGCGGTTACGCCTCGGCCAAAGGGGGTGTTCTGGCGCTGACCCGCGAATGGGCAGCGGCGCTGCTTAAGGATGGAATTCGGGTCAACGCGGTTATACCGGCGGAAGTGATGACGCCGCTGTATGAGCGCTGGATCAAAGGCTTCGACAATCCTGAAGAAAAAATGCACCAGATAACCTCACATATCCCACTGGGGCAACGCATGACCACGCCGCAAGAAATCGCCGATACCGTGGTATTTCTGCTTTCTTCACGCACTTCCCACACCACCGGCCAGTGGCTGACCGTGGATGGTGGCTATATGCATCTTGACCGGGCGTTAACATGACCCGCCGTTACGTACAGGCACTGGATTTGGCCGACGATCCGGTTCTTATCGAAGAATATCAGCGTTATCACCAGCAAATCTGGCCGGAGATTTCTGCTCACCTGCACCGTTACGGAGTCACAACAATGGAGATTTACCGGCTGGGAAACCGGCTGATGATGGTGATGGAAACCACGGAAGACTTCGACACCGACCTGTTTGAACGCCGCAGTCTGGAAGACCCTAAAGTCTGTGAATGGGAAGCACTGATGTGGAAATATCAGCGCCCCACGCCATGGACACCTGCCGGTGAGAAATGGGTAGAAATGAAGAGGATTTTCTCCCTGACGGATCAGCCATAGTTTTCACCTCCCCTTCGCCGGGGAGGCCCCCCGAACACGTTTTTTCATGCTATCTGACATAAAAAAATCAGCCACCTGAGCTGACCCCCTACATGCTTCACCAGATACTGAGGAATACACTATGCTCGCTGACAAAACCGCTTCACCTGCTTATGCGGAGCGCAAAACAACGTCCGGTTTCCGGCTCGCGTTTATTCTGGTCACTACGCTGTTTTTCCTGTGGGGCTTATCCTACGGGCTGCTGGATGTACTTAATAAACATTTTCAGGAAGTGTTACACGTCAATAAAGCCCAATCGGGCTTACTTCAGGCGGCGTACTTCGGCGCCTATTTTATCATCGCTCTGCCTGCCGGTTTCTTTATGGACAGGTTCGGCTACAAGGCTGGGATCCTGGTGGGATTATGCCTGTATGCGCTGGGTGCCTTGTTATTCGTTCCGGCCGCCAGCGCAGGCAGCTTTGGCATGTTTCTGCTCGCGCTGTTTGTAATAGCGCTGGGGCTGGGGTGTCTCGAAACTGCCGCTAACCCCTTTGCCACCGTACTCGGTGACCCTGCCGGTGCTGAACGCCGCCTGAATCTTTCCCAGTCCTTCAACGGATTAGGCCAGTTTATTGGCCCGGTGATCGGCGGCTCGTTGTTCTTTAGCGCCACCCAGGGAACCACCGCAGAAGGCCTTTCGTCGGTGAAAATGACGTATGTGGCCATCGCGGTGTTAGTGCTGCTGATCGCCTTTGTGTTTGGTCGTACAAAGCTGCCGGATATCCGCGAACAGAGCACGTCCGAAGCCCACGGGCTGGAAAAAGGTTTGTGGCAACATGGTCATTTCACCGGCGGAGTTATCGCGCAGTTTTTCTATGTCGCGGCGCAGGTCGGCGTCGGGGCATTCTTCATCAACTACACCACTGAGCACTGGCATACCCTGTCGAACCAGAACGCTTCTTATCTGCTTTCCGTCGGCATGATCAGTTTCATGGTCGGACGTTTTTTCAGCACTTGGCTAATGGGCTTCGTCCGTCCGGCCACGCTGCTGGTGATTTATGCGATCACTAATATCGTCTTATGCGGGGTGGTGGTTGCGGGAATTGATAACGTCTCGGTCATTGCATTAGTGGCGATTTTCTTCTTCATGTCGATCATGTTCCCGACCATTTTTGCGATGGGCGTCAAGAACATGGGCAAACAGACCAAACGCGCCAGCTCCGTGATGATCATGGCGATAGTCGGTGGTGCTATCATGCCGTACCTGATGGGCGCAATCGCCGACCGCTACACCACGGCGGTGTCCTATGCGTTGCCGATGGTCTGCTTCGCCGTCGTCTTAACGTACGCATTACGTCAGCGGGCGAAGTAAAGAAGTAAACTGTCAGCCGGGAGCTTTCCGCTCCCGGTTTTCCCTACTCTTTCACCAGCACCGGTTGTTCGCGATAATTCGCCGGGAAGTAGTGCTGTAAGTCTTTAATCTTCGGCAAATCGTTCACCACGATGTACGGATAGTCGGGATTATCATTCAAAAAGTTCTGATGGTAGGCTTCGGCCAGATAAAAGTGCCCATTGTTTTCGACCGTCGTCACCACGGGTTTGCTGTAGCTTTTACTGGCGTTGAGCTGCGCGATGTATGCTTTGGCAACGTCAGCCTGTGCGGCATTTTGCGGGAAAACCGCCGATCGATACTGGCTGCCGGTGTCCGGCCCTTGCCGGTTTAGCTGCGTCGGATTATGGCCGACGGAGAAAAAGATGTGCAGCAACTCGCCGTAGGTTACCTGAGTGGGATCAAACGTCACTTTCACCGACTCTGCGTGACCGGTTTCGCCAGTGCTGACTTCCTCATAATTCGCCGTCCCCGCCGCGCCGCCGGTATACCCGGATACCGCACTGGTTACGCCTTTCACATGCTGGAACACTCCCTGGATCCCCCAGAAACACCCACCCGCAAACAGCGCGGTTTCACTGTGTGATGTACCTGCGGGCTCATCCTTTGCAGGCGCGGCGATCACCATAGCCGGTTCCGCGCCGCCCCATGACCACGCGTTATTCTGGAACACGAACGCGGATGCCAGCACCAGACCGGCGATCAGGCTGTAATTACGTAACGACTTCACTCTTTTATCGGTCATTTTCATAATGGTCTCGCAGATGATTACGTGTTGGGAGTAAACGTCATTGCCAGCCCGTTCATGCAGTAACGCAGGCCGGTCGGCTGTGGGCCGTCGTCAAAAACGTGGCCGAGATGCCCGCCGCAGCGGCGGCAATGCACTTCATCACGAACCATCCCGAGTGTCGTGTCCCGGCGCGTCACGGCGGCGTTCGGTAATGATTTCCAGAAGCTCGGCCAGCCTGTGCGGCTGTCGAATTTGGTCGCAGAGGAAAACAACGGCAGGCTGCAACCGGCACAGGCGAATTTACCGTCACGGTGTTCTTTGTTTAACGGACTGGAATAAGGACGTTCGGTTCCGGCTTCGCGCAAGATGTAATATTGCGCATCACTGAGGCGCTGATGCCACTGAGCATCGGTGAGTGTCACTTCAAAGTGCTCGGCGATTGCCTGCGCGTCCGCCTTGCGGGCGAAAATAGCCGGAAAAAGTCCCATAGCCGCGGCGGCGGAAACGGCACCGCTGCCGAGCAGGAAATTGCGTCTGTTAATCATAGTTGCCACCGTTCCGGTTGGTATCGATGGGAACAGATTACAGGCGGGGGTGTTACGGAATCCTCGCGGAGAGTTAACGATTTTGTGATAAATCAGTTATCACTGAGCGGGTTTGCTTTGCTCCTCCCCCTGCGAAGGGGGAGGTCGGGAGGGGGTTTTAAGGGCTAACACCTTGTCTAAGCACACTTCAACGCATTGATTTTATTCAATACCCAACCCGCCCCCTCCCCTTCGCAGGGGAGGGAGCGGATCGAGTTATTTTGACTTTAAAAGCGGGATTTTGCGACAATAGCTGCAGATACTGAAACATATCCGGGATGTATGGCACCTGCTAGTCCAGAACAATCTCCCCCTGCACCTGCGCGCCCTCCCTCACAAATACCGGAATACCTTCCAGCGGAGTGGCCACGGTTATCTTCGATCCCCCTGGATAACGCTCACCGTTGAGCGCGACCCACACTTCTCCGGCGGGAAGCCACACCACGCGCTCCCGTTGCCCCGCGTACAGCACCGGCGCAACCAGGATATCCGCGCCCAGCATGTACTGGTCTTCCACCTGCCAGCTTTCGGCCTGATCCGGATATTGATAGAACATCGTGCGCATGGCCGGATCACCCTTCTCATGGGCTTCCTGCATTACGCGACTGATATAGGGACGCAGTTTTTCCCGCAGGAAAAGGCCACTTTTCATCAGCTCATAATTTTCTTCGCCATAGCTCCAGACTTCATTCGGTGCGCCACTGTTGCACTGGGCGATGCCGTCGCGCCACGCTTCTGACGGCGGGATCTGCGGCTCGCGGTAACCGTGCAGACGCATGACCGGACAGAAAACCCCCCACTGGAACCAGCGGATCAGCAGCTCCTGAAATGCCGGATCGTTGACGTTGCCGCCCTGGAAGCCGCCGATGTCGGTCGTCCACCAAGGAATTCCGGCCAGACCCATGTTCAGACCGGCGGCGATTTGGTTACGCAGCGCGTGGAAGGAAGAATGAATATCACCCGACCACGCCAGTACGCCATACCGCTGGCTGCCCGCCCACGCGCAACGCACCAGATTAACGATTTCCGTCTCGCCCGCCTGTTGCAGCCCGTCGTAAAATCCCTGCGCAAACTTCTGCGGGTAGACGTTGCCCACTTCCAGCACCGGCCCGAGGTGGTAGCGATAATTGTCAAAATCATAAGCGCGGTATTCGGGTTCGGCTTCATCCAGCCAGAAGGTGCGAATGCCCAGATCGTAATAATTTTGCTTAACCTTTTCCCAGACAAACTTACGGGCTTCAGGATGCGTGGCATCGAAGAACGTACAGTTGCCGAGGAAATCCAGATTCACCGAAACGCCGCGATCCGTATTCACCAGATAGCCTTTGGATTTCATCTCTTTGTAGTTGTCGGTGCGGCTGTCTACCGTTGGCCAGACAGAGACCATGGTTTCGATACCGAGGGATTTCAGCTCCGCGACCATTGCTTTGGGATCCGGCCAGTCCACCGGATCAAAACACCAGGTTCCCTGATTCGGCCAGTGGAAGAAGTCGATCACTATCACCGAAATCGGCAATGCGCGGCGTTTATATTCACGCGCGACTTCCAGCACTTCCTGCTGCGTACGGTAACGCAACTTACACTGCCAGAAACCGGTGGCGTACTCCGGCATCAGCGGCGCGGTACCGGTCGTGCGGCCATACTGATGCATGATCGCGGCAGGCGTATCACCGGCGGTTATCCAGTAATCCATCTGTCCAGTCACCTGCGCTTCCCAGCGGGTAATATTCTTGCCGAACGTTGCTTCGCCAATCGCCGGATTGTTCCACAGCAGGCCATAACCAAGGCTCGAAAGCATAAACGGCACGCTTGCCTGCGAGTTACGCTGCGCCAGTTCCAGCGTGCAGCCTTTCAAATCCAGACAGCTTTGCTGATACTGCCCCATCCCGTAGATTTTCTCGTCTGGACGCGATTCGAATCGCACTGTCAGTTGATGCTTTCCGCCGGGTATGGCCTTAAATTCGCGGGCATCCATTTTTAGCGCGCTGATGTATTTGTCCTGACTCTTTTCCGTCGCCCCAATTCCGACGGTCGAACGCTGTCGCCAATACTCTTCAAGAATCAGCTCACCGTGCTGATTGTAAAAGGCCAGCTGCCCTTTAATATTCACCGTCGCGGAAATATTGCCGTTGCGGATAGTCAGCGTTTCCGTGCCGTGGCTGATGTCGGTCTGCGGCTGTTCGCTCTGCGGCAACAACGCCCAAAGAGTGTCATTCAGCGCCGGGCGACAGGTGGCGCGCACGCGAAGGCTGTTGGCTCCCCAGGGTTCAATCACCAGCGTTTGCTGATCGAAATGCCAAAGGATACGGTTTTTTTCGGCGATTAATTCGCTCATGCGGACTCCTGTGTATGCAAGATGGCCTGAGGTTCAGGCACGCGCTCGGGGGTGATTTTGGATTGGTTAATCTCTTTCATGGTGGCATCATTGAGTTTGTACCAGCGCATCGAGAGTGCACTGAACATCGACAGTACCCCCGGCACCAGCGAGAACAGCGCGATAATTGACAACATCGCCGCCGGGTTTTGCTGGGTTGCATGCGCAACATAGCCGCTCAGGCCAAGCGTCCAGCCGACCACCGCACCGCTGACTGCCATTCCCATTTTGAGGATTGCAAGCAGCGTGGAGAACACGGTGCCGTCCATGCGTTTGCCCTGTTTGTATTCACCGTAATCGACCACGTCGGACATCATCACCCACATTAATGTGGTCGTGACCTGATAGAAGGTGGAAACCATCAGCGTCATGCCGACCAGCAGTGAAATCCAGGCGGGAAGGAAGAAAATGGCAATGCTTAGTGCACCGGTTAGCAGTGCGCACAGACTGAATACGGAGAGTTTGCTGCGGTTTCTGGTCAGCGGTTTGACCAGCATGCTGCCGAGACTTTTGCCGACAATATGCGCCGCCAGCAACCACATAAAGTAGCTGGCGTGCCCGAGGTAATAAGTGACGTAATACATCATCGCGCCGAGGCGAACGACGCCAAAAGAAATGTTAAAGAAAATCAGCGCCGCGACAACGCGCCACTGGTCGTTACGCACTAAATCCCGCAGATCCGAGAGGAAATTCTCATGCGTGGGCGGCGCGCTAATACGTTCTTTTGTATTGAGGAAACACAATAAAAACATCACTACAGCGATTGAGGCCATTATTGCCATTGCGCCAAAATAGCCGTCCAGCTTATTTCCTCCACCCATCATTTCTGCCAAAGGCATCATTAAAAATGTGGACATTGCGCCGCCCAGCGTAGCAAGGAAAAAGCGGTAGGATTGCAGGGAAATGCGCTGGGTATTATCCGGCGTAATAATGGCGCCCATCGAGCAATAAGGAATATTGATGGCGGTATACATCAGCATCATCACGCAATAGGTCACGCTGGCGTAGACCATTTTCCCGGTCAGCGAGAGGGATTCGGGTACGGCGTAAACCAGTAAGCAACTGATCCCAAAGGGCAGCGCCAGCCAGAGAATATAGGGCCGGAACTTACCGAAACGCGTTTGTGTACGATCGGCGATAAGACCCATCGCCGGATCCACAATGGCATCCGCGACGCGCGCAACCAAAAACATTGTCCCGACGAATACCGCCGGTAATCCCACAACGTCGGTGTAATAAAAGGTTAAAAATATAATGACGTTATCCAGGCCAATATGGCTCGCCATATCGCCCAAACCGTAACTCACTTTTTCTTTGACGGATAATTTTCCACTCATAACTCGATCTGCCTTTTTCCGGTTAAACAAAAAAGTCAGTCCGTCCAATGGGCTGAGGATCTGTTATAGAGAGGTTAAAAGGCCGCTACAATTACGAGATATAATAATTTTCTTATGATATTTAGCTTCTGTGATACCGGTAACATTGTAAGATCACGTCTTGCAGGTTGTTGCGGGATGTTCCGGAAGATGTCATGGAAAATGTAATGCCGATAACCGTGGCAGCAAAATGGCTTCATGGCCGTATTCCGGGGCGGGATCCGGCATTGGATAAAAATACGTTTTACCGCGTCTGCCGCACAAAAAAACCGGGTTCAGCGACTCTCGCGGGTAATTCCCCCCATTAACGACTACACTGGTTGCCACTTTCCTCACAGGATGCGTTTCAAATGAAAAGACTGACACAACAAGATATGACGGAAAGCGAACAGCGGGAACTGAAAACCCAGCTTGATCGGGCTCGTAAAGCACAGGGCCGTGAGTTGACCAACTCTGAAAATAACCGCATCAAAGATGATTACATCGACAAACTGATGGAAGAAAAGGAAAAAGTGGCTGCGAAAGCCCGTGCGGAAAAACGCCGTAATAAGGCCGTTCCTAGTACTTCTGCAACCTACGACTGGACTGCACGCACCCATCCGCGTGGCCGCCGTTAAGTATTAACTGATCCTCTGCGTATTTTACGCAGAGGCGTCAGCCTTCTTTCTCTTGCTTATTTCAACAATGTAAAACCGTGCGAGTCATCTTTCTCCAGCTGCTCCACCAGCCCATATTCCCAGTCCAGATAATCCTGCATCGCCTGTGCACTGACATCCGTTCCTTCGTACGGACGGCGATATCTGTCCTGCGGATTGTCCAGATACGCACTATCGCCCCGCTCAAGCGGCAGTCCTGCATCAATCCACCCGACCGTACCTTTCTCCAGTAAATAGGTATTTTTAGCCGTTAATAACGCCACTTCCGTGACGGCATAACGCGCCAGTAAACCACTGGTGCAGGTCACTACCCAGCGCTGTTTCTCCGGATGCGAAGCAATTATCTGCGGAATATTGCTGCGCGTTGTCCACACTGCGCCCGGAATACGCCGGTTGCGGAAATTTGCGCTGGTGGTGAGGTCAATGACGCTGGTGTCACCGTCTTCCAGCCAGCGTTGCAGCTGCGGTGGCGTCACAGACTCCACCGCCGGAGCCGGAGCGACGTGTGCTTTCCAGTCACCCTGTTCGGCGAAATCTTCTGCCGTAATATCGGCCACGTACACTTCCCATTTCATTTGCGCCAGCCATGATGCCGCCATGTTTGCACGAACCCCATCATCATCCACCAGGACAATTCGCCCACCACGAACCGTAGCGTAGTGATCTGTTTCCTGTACCAACTGACCGCCGGCCACATGGCGTGCACCCGGCAAATGACCTGCCCGGAATTCTTCCGCGGTGCGTACATCAAAGAGATATAAAGTGCGGGAATCATCCTGCTGCCAGTCGTGAATTTGTGACAACGTCACTGATCGTACGCCCGCACGGATAGCCAGAGCCTGCGCGCCATGCAACGCTGCCTGATGGGATTTTTCACTCAGTTCCGGGAACGTGGCGTTCTGCTGATGAGCCAGCGTCTGACCCGCCAGCGTCCAGCCGATTGTCCCGTTACGCAATGCCGCGATCGGTTGTTTAAAACCGGCGTTGATTAGCGACTGCGTACCGATAATACTGCGCGTACGTCCGGCACAATTGACGATCACCTGCGTATTTTTATCGGGAACCGCGTCACGTAAACGCAATGCCAGTTCACCACCCGGTACACTGACGCCGCCGGGAATGCTCATCGCCTGATACTCATCAAACCGACGGACATCCAGTACCGCGATATTTGCGCCCTGTTGTTGCAGCGCCAACACCTGTTCAGCGGTCAGCGACGGGGTCTGGTAATGGTGTTCCACCCATTCGCCGAAGGCTTTGCTCGGGGCATTCACATCAATAAAGATCTCGCCGCCCGCCTCTTTCCAGCCAGCCAGATCGCCTGCCAGCGCCCCCACATTTTTATAACCCAGCGAGTGCAGCAAAGCCGCCGCCCGCGTAGTTTTACGCTCGCCGTGCTGCACATCATAGAACTCACCGTTGTCATACAAGGTCACTGCTGTCTGGCGGTTCGGAATACGATCCAGTACTTCAAGTTCGAGCTTAGATAACGCCAGATTCGCGGCAAATAACGGATGACCGGTCGCAAATGCGGCTTCTTCACGGACATCAATCAGCGCCACTTCCAGCCCTTCGCGCAGGGCCTGATGAATTTCAGAGAAATGACGCAGCGGTAATGTATGAGAGTCAGACATAAGTTATCTCTTTTGACAGGTCCCAGAGGTTGGGAAGACAGGAATTGGAATAGCCGGAAATAAAGGTTTTCTCGCGCCCGTCAGGGAGATACACCGCGCGTGAGACGGCACCGATATTGCCGCCGTAGACGTGGATGCTGACGGATACCCGGTCGCTGTAGAGATTGCTGACCTGATGAATATCCTGCAGGCCAGGCGCGATCTTCTCGACATCACCGGGTTGCAGCGTGACCGGTTCGCCCTGCACTTGCAGCGTTCCGTCACCGTGGCGAGCAAAATTTTGACTGATTTCCGCGCCGCGAAGCATGCCAATCAGCCCCCAGACACGGTGATCGTGAACCGGCGTGGTTTGCCCCGGCCCCCAAACGAAACTAACGACTGAAAAACGTGACAGTGGATCGGCATACAATAAATACTGCTGATAATGTTCAGCATGCGGCTGAGCGAATTCCTCCGCCAGCCAGTTATCCTCGCGGATCAGCGTCGCCAGCAGTTCACTGCCCTGCGCCAGCACTTCGGTCTGACCATGTGGTGCCTGAATCAGCCGGGTAAAATCAGCAAGAAACTGTCGCAACGGCGCAGTATGTAACGCAGTCATCGCCTTCCCCTATTAATGAACATTCATGACAGGCTAGCACCGGTCAATCTCAACCAAAATTCATTTTATGGATAAGCTAATATGCAATTCACACATAAAAATGTGCAGTGCATTCCAGCGTCATTATGAAAATTGAATTATGCTGCGTGGATTCATTCCTGATTATCTGGACGGACATTGAGTGCCATGAAAATTGAAGATTTAACCGCGTTTGTTGCCGTGATCCGCCTGCAATCTACGCGTCTCGCCGCCGATGAACTGGGTCTGACGCAACCTGCTATCACCCGCCGTGTGCAGAATTTCGAAGAGTCTCTTGGCATTCCTTTGCTTAACCGGCAAACCAAACCGCTAAAACCCACCCTGATGGGTAAACGCGTTTATCAGCAATGCAGACATATTCTGCGCGAGGTCGATGCACTCAGCGATCTGGTGGCTGCCGACAGCCCACCTTCCGGCCTGCTGCGCCTGGCCGTTCCGCAAAGCCTCAGTGAAAGCAGCCTGCTGCCTGCGTTGAAAATGCTTTCGGCGCAATTTCCTGAGATCCAACCTCGTTTATCAAGCGGCTGGGGCGAAGAGTTATTGCTGCGCATTCAGCGTCAGGAACTGGAGGCCGCAGTGGTGCTCTTTCCGGCCAGCAAACAGTTTCCTTCAGGTATCGAGAATCAACCTCTCGGTGCGGTGGATTTAGTCGTAGTCGGCCCGAAAGCCCCGGCAGAACCGCCGCAGCGGCTGGAGGAGTGCTATCAGCATGGCTGGATCCTCAATCCCGAAGGCTGCGGTTTCCGCGCCGCGCTGCAACGTGCGCTGATTGAGCAAGGTTTGCCGCTGCTAATCAATCTTGAGGCTTTTGGTGTGACGTTACAGCTTTCGCTTATCGCCGAAGGACGTGGTCTTGGCCTGATGCCGCGCGCGCTGGTGGAACATCACGCGCTGCGCCCCGAACTGGAACTGTATGCTCTGAAGGATTTCGCCCCGCGCAGCCAGCTGTGGCTGGTCTATCCAAATGTCCCGGCCAGCCAAATCCCGGCAATTGATGCCTTTGCTGCGGCGATTGCGCACGGGCTGGATTTACCGGTTCAGACCGGTATCGAATATTAACTTCTCCCTGTTGTGCGTTTCTGGAATTATCTGGTTCTTGCCTGTTGGCTGGAGAAGTACGCATTTTCTGCCATGCTTTTTAGGGATAAATAAATAAGGCAGAGGATATCGATATGAAAAAATGGACTCTTATTTTACTGGGTGCGTTTGCGATGAGCAGTCAGGCCATGGCAGATACCGGTGGCGGTTTCAAAAATGATGACACACCACCTCCGCAGCACAAGCAAGACAGCGGCCAGCGCGGTACCAAGGATGCTCACGAAAACAATGTCGAGCGCATCAAGAAAACGCAGTCATTAAACTGGGTTACGCTGGAAGGCTTTATCATTAAAAAGAACGGCGGTGATTCTTATACCTTCCGCGACAAAACTGGCACCATTGAAACCCATATTCCTGCGTCCGCCTGGGATGGGCAGGAAATTGATCCTTCGGATTTGATCAGTATTAGTGGGCAGACGGTGAAGAAAGGGAAAGAGATAGTGCTGAATGCGAAGTATGTGAGAAAACAGTAAATATTCACGCCATTCGCAGGGATACCTAAAGCGAGCCCGCAAAGGACAATAACGGAGACAAGTTATTGAGAAATAACCGCGTCTCTTTGGGTGACCGTAAACGCACAAACCGGACATGCTGCCAGCGGGCATCGGTCAGCAATGCTTGATACTGGCGGCGATTTTTTTGATAAGTTTTCAGCGTCCACAAGATGATCGAATCTCTGCTGAAAAAACTTTTACGAAACGTCTCACGGTTGCCGGTGCCCGGCCAGATTTCTTCCTGACCCAAGGCGCGCGTCGCCGCCCGCCGGACAGCCTGATACAACGTGCGCGCAAAGGCGTAATCCACCCACACAATCATATCCACATCCCGCCACTTGATGGATTGCGTCCGTTTGTAATTCCCGTCAATCACCCAGCCAGTTTTATCTGACAGCGATTCTTCAATTTTTGCAAAAAAGATCTCGTCCGGTGTGCCCTGCCAGTCAGCACGCCAAAACAATGCATCCAGCTGAATATAAGGAATATTGAGTTTCTCAGAGATCCCGCGCGCTACCGTTGATTTTCCGCTTCCGCTGGTTCCGATGACATTGATTTTCACCGCATCGTTCCTCATACGCTGTTTTTTGGGCCGGGCATTCTGACGCAGCAAATGAGTTTTGTATAGCGGTTAAAATGCAACCAGAATGATCATTACATACTGAACTAAATCACCGCGTGAATGTATCGAGCGTAATTCAAACAGTACAATTCGTGCTACTTACAATTGCCAGCAACCCGTTATTCAGATATTTCCCAGGCTAACCTGTACAAATTTGCAATCTTTGTATAACTTCTCTATACCCCTGTTTTATCATTAGTCCGTCATTTACGGGCATATTCAGCCTGGTCTTTGGAGGAGAACGCGGATTTCCCCTCTTCCAAAGACAATTTTTCTTGGCTGGTATTTTTAGATTTGAGCCAAAGGGTTGAGATGAAACAGGGAAGGCGATTGTGAAGCGTTGCTACACAATTCTATGCTTTCTGACTGGCAACAGACACTTCCCATGTCACCCTTTATCATGCGAAGTTTAAGGAGGTCTACATGCAATTCGAAGCAGAACAATCAGTTACAGAAATTAATGAATACTTCAATCAGCAAGAAAATCAGACCTTAAGCGAAGTGGAGATTCTTGGCAGGGTCGTTTCCAGCCTTTTGTACAGCCGCTATCCGGTGAGCAACAAAGCCATTATTGAAGGGCTGGTCCGTCAGCTTGAGCAAGAGACCAATGTCAGCAACCAGCAAGGTTGCCGGAATCTGCTGGAGCTGGTGCTTTTATCCACGCAAGACGACGTGATTTAAAAAAGAAACGGCCTGTAAAGCATACCGCTAACAGGCCGGAAACATTCTTTCTTACCATGCGTGATTATTTACGCTTTAAGCGCCGCGGCAATCACTTCTTTCGCCGGCGTTGTCGGGCGACCAATCAGCTTGCTCAATGTATGAGAATCATCAAACAGCGCGCCTTTCGCTGCCCCTGCATCAGAATCCGCCAGCATATCTGCCAGCCAGTTGGGTAAACCGGCCCCTTTCAATGCGTTAGAAAAATCGGCCTGGCTCATATTAATGTAATCTACTTTTTTGCCTGACTGCTGCGCGATTTCCGCCGTGAATTCTGCCAGCGTATAAGACTCGTCACCCGCCAGTTCGTATACTTTGCCCGCCTGATTATCCAGACTCAGTACCGCCGCTGCTGCCTCGGCATAGTCCTGACGCGCCGCAGAGGAAATACGCCCTTCGCCCACCGCACCGATAAAGGCATTGTGCGCCAGCGCCGGAGCGATGCTTGCCGCATAGTTTTCGGTGTACCAACCGTTACGAAGTAATACAAACGGGACGCCGGATTCGCTTAGCGCTTTTTCGGTCGCGCGATGTTCTACACCCAGCCCCAAAGGGCTTTTATCGGCATGCAGCAGACTGGTGTAGGCCAGCAGTTTCACGCCTGCGCGTTTGGCCGCGGCAATCACCGCACCATGTTGCGCTTCACGCTGACCGACTTCGCTGGAGGAAATGAGTAACACTTTTTCCACGCCCTTAAAAGCGGTGTCGAGCGTCGCCGGCTGGCTGTAATCTGCCTGGCGAATTTCCACACCCAAATCTGCCAGGTCTTTCGCTTTCTCAGGGCTGCGCACGGCAGCAATGATCTGATTCGCGGGGACTTTCTTCAACAATGCAGCGATAACAAGGCGGCCTAACTGGCCGGTGGCACCGGTAATTGCGATCATGTTGTTTCTCCAAAATGTCAGTCACAAGATTTTTGTCAGAAGGCGCGAAAAGCGTCGCCGTGGAAACATCCTATGCGATATACTTTCTTTTCGTAAGTACGCACCTAAAGGTAAGTATGAAAATAATTTCGTCTGATCATCCCGCTGAAAAAATGCCGCTCACCGAGCAAATTCGCCGTGGTGAAGTGCTTGATCCTAACTGCCCCTCACGCGAGATTTTACGTCACATCACCAGTCGATGGGGTTTGCTGGTGCTGATAGCCCTGAGTGATGAGACACTCAGGTTCAGCGAGCTGCGCCGCAAAGTGGGCGGCGTCAGTGAGAAAATGCTGGCACAGACGCTACAGTCATTTGAAGAAGATGGCTTTGTTGATCGCCGTTCATTTCCAGTAGTACCACCGCACGTTGAGTACCGCCTGACGCCACTCGGGATTGAGGTGAAAGACCAGATTGCCGGACTTGCCAACTGGCTTGAATCCAATCTTCATCGCGTAATGAAACAACGCAGCCTGCACGTGGTGGGCGAGGAATGATTCACAAAAAAACTTAACAAGAAGCCCAAAATTCTCGCCTATCATTGATCCAACCTGCCGACTAACATCATTTCATTGATTCGATAATTATTTTCAATCAAATGAGGTGATGTATGTCCAGGCCCCAAACCCATCAGCAACATGTAACACTCGTCATTACTCATAAAATTGCGCCCGCCAGCGAGGAGCAGTACGAAACCTGGCTGAATAAAATCATGCCGCAGGCGAGCAATTTTTCGGGGCATCTGGGCGTCAACGTCATTCGCCCAAGCCGCAGCGGCGATCCCTACACTATTCTGGTGCGCTTCGACACGCTGGAAAATCTTAATGCCTGGCATAACTCCGATCTGCGCAAGCAGCTGGTGGCGGAAGTCAGCCCGCTCTTGTTGCAAAGCGATGCGACCGAAGTCCGACCCGGTGCAGAATTCTGGTTCACGCCGCCTGCCGCAAATGTCCGGCCACCTGCCCGCTGGAAACAATATCTGCTGACATTACTGGTCATTTACCCTTCTACCCACATTGTGCCCTGGTTTTGGGGGCAGTTTTTGCCACAGCTCAAAGGCACGGAAGGGGGTCATTTACTCAATGACGCCTCGGTCGTTGCGCTGGTGGTATTTCTCTGGATGCCCGTTATAACCCGAGTTTTTCATTCATGGCTGACGCGCACTTCTGCGCAATGACAGGAGCTTTTCCAATGAACAGTTTTGCTTCCCTGATCCTGATAAATGGCAAATTTCATACCGTCGATCGCGAAAAACCACTTGCCGATGCGGTGGCGATTAAAGACGGTAAATTTCTAGCAGTCGGTACTGAAAATGAAGTGATGCAGTTTGCCGATGGACAGACGCAGGTAATCGATTTGCAAGGTCATACGACGATCCCCGGCCTGAATGACTCGCACCTGCATCTGATTCGCGGCGGTCTGAATTACAATCTTGAGCTGCGCTGGGAAGGCGTGCCCTCGCTGGCTGATGCGTTGCGGATGCTAAAAGACCAGGCGATGCGCACACCCAGCCCGCAATGGGTAAGGGTGGTCGGCGGCTGGACGGAGTTTCAATTCGCTGAACGCCGTATGCCAACGCTCGATGAAATTAATCAGGCGGCACCCGACACGCCGGTCTTTATCCTGCATTTATACGATCGTGCCCTGCTTAATCGTGCGGCGCTTAACGTGGTTGGTTACACCAAAGACACACCGAACCCGCCCGGCGGCGAGATCCAGCGCGACAGCAACGGCAACCCGACTGGCATGTTAATCGCCAAGCCGAATGCCATGATTTTATATTCGACGCTGGCGAAAGGCCCGAAACTGCCGCTTGAGCAACAGGTGAACTCGACCCGTCAGTTCATGCGTGAGCTTAATCGCCTCGGACTGACCAGCGCTATCGACGCAGGCGGCGGTTTCCAGAACTATCCTGAGGATTATCAGATCATTGATGAACTTCATCAGAAGAAGCAGCTGACAATCCGCATCGCATATAACCTGTTCACCCAACGCCCAAAACAAGAGCTGGATGATTTCACACTCTGGACCGATATGTTGAAACCCGGTCAGGGCACGGATTTTTACCGCCATAACGGCGCGGGCGAAATGCTGGTGTTTTCAGCCGCCGACTTTGAAGATTTTCTGCAACCGCGCCCGGATTTGCCGCCGGGTACGGAAGCAGAACTGGAACGCGTGGTGCGCCATCTGGTCGAGCATCGCTGGCCTTTCCGCCTGCACGCGACTTATGACGAGTCGATCAGCCGGATGCTGGATGTCTTCGAGAAAGTAAACAGCGATATCCCGTTCGACGGTCTTCACTGGTTCTTCGACCATGCTGAGACCATTACGCAGCGCAATATCGAACGTGTAAAAGCGCTCGGCGGCGGTATCGCCGTTCAGCATCGCATGGCGTTTCAGGGGGAATATTTCGCTGAACGGTATGGCCTCGAAGCGACCAAACACACGCCGCCGGTGGCGAAAATGCTCGCAGCCGGATTGCCGGTCGGACTGGGGACGGATGCCACCCGCGTCGCGAGCTATAATCCGTGGACCGCGCTGTACTGGCTGGTGTCCGGGCGCACCGTCGGCGGGATGGCGATGTATGACGATGACGCCAGAATCGATCGTGAAACCGCGCTGATGCTGTGGACACAGGGCAGCTCCTGGTTCTCCAGCGAACAAGGCAAAAAGGGGCAGATCAAAGCCGGGCAGTTAGCCGATCTGGCGGTACTTTCTGAAGATTTCTTCAGCGTGCCGGAAGAGCGCATCAGGGGGATTGAGTCGGTCATGACAATGGTGGACGGCAAGGTGGTCTATGCCGCTGGCGGCTTCTCGCCCCTCGCACCGACTGCTATTCCTGTATTACCTGACTGGTCACCGGTCACCCGCGTACCGGGGCATTATCGCTCCGCGCCACCGGAAGGTGCCGCACGCGTCGGGCTGGTTCGACAGGCTCACCAGTGCGCTGGCCCCTGTGGCGTGCATAAACACAGCCACGATATTGCCAGAGGATCCGACGTGCCGGTTTCCAATGACAATGCATTCTGGGGTGCGCTGGGTTGTTCTTGTTTCTCGTTCTGATTGAAATATTCTGAGCGATAAAAAAAGGCCTGAATATTCCTTCAGGCCTTTGTCGTATGGATAACTCAGAGATCCTTAAACGTCCCCAGCCGGAACCCGCGTTCCGCAATCGCTTGTTTCAACGTCGGAGAGGTCAGCACATCAAGCTCAGCCAGGCGGGGATAACAGTACTTACTCGCCAGAATCGTATTATCGATAAATGACGGATGGGTCATGACCTCCAGCGACGACTCGCCACGTTTCAGCGCGCTGTCCAGCGTTTCCAGAAAGAGCGTTTCCGAAATTGCATCGCCATAAAATCCGCTCTCAAAACCTTGCGTACTTTGCGCGCCTTTCAGCGTGATCTCCCCTTTGCGGAGATCATCGCGGTCAATACGCACCGGAATACCCTGCTCATTCGCAAAAGCTTCCACAATCGGGAAGATTTGCGGGATCATATGGACGTGGTGATGGCTGTCGATGTGTGTCGGCTTGCGACCAAAAATTTCGACAAAACGCGCAAACTGACACCTCAGCTCCTGCGCAATTTGGTCAAGTGGCAACGTGCCCTGCTCCGCCACTTCCCAGATCCATTTGCCCAGCTCGCCGTTTCGCACCAGGTTTGGCATCAGCGACAGAGGCTTTCCAAGCGTCAGAACAAAATGCATTCCTACCGCAAGGTCGGGGTTTGCGGCACTCAGTGCGGCGGCATGTTCAACGCCGCCAGCATTCATCATCGCCGTGGTAGAGGTGACAACGCCATTTCTGAATGCCTCAATAATGCCGTAGTTTTGCGCTTTGCAAAGCCCGAAATCATCGGCGTTGACTATCAGTAATTTATCCATCATTCCCTCTTGGCATTGCCTTCCCTTACGGGAAGGCAAGCGGGTTATTTCAGTGCGGCAATGGCTTCTGCGAAGTTGGGCAGATGCTTTTCATGTGCCAGCAGCATTTCACGCGCCAAAATTTCAGCGTCTTTGTCCGAATGGATTAGCGGGCTAAGGTTCAGCGCCAGCAACACATCGTTGAATTTGCCGCTGAGTGCCGCTTCGCTGGCCGCGATTTCAAACCCTTTGATGGTGTGGATAAGCCCAAGGACTTTATCATCAAAGTGAGTCAGCCGCGGATGAGGCGTTGCACCGTCGCGCCCGATGGTGCAGGTCATTTCGATTGCCCACTCCGCCGGAATATTATCAATGTGCCCGTTGTGCGGGAAATTAACGTATTGCTCAGTTTGTTTGTCGTTATAAATGGCGCTGATCACTTCGCATGCTGCATCGGAGTAGTAGGCACCGCCCCGCAGTTCAAGCTCTTTCGGTTTTACGCTCAGTTCCGGATCTTTATAGAGCTCAAACAACTGCTTTTCGACCTTCTGAACCACGGTTGCGCGCGCACCGCCTTTATAGAATTCGCCCATTTCAATCGCCAGCATTTCTTTCTGTTTGAAGTAGTACAGCAGATACGAGCATGGCAACAGGTTCAGTGAACGGATCAGCCCTTCGCTGAACGGTAAATCAAAGATGTTTTTGACCGAACCGGCGGTAAGTGTGCCGGACGCCACGCCGTCGAGCAGTTCAGCAAAGCGTGATTCCCCGTTAACGATCACGTCTTTGATAAATACCATATGGTTCAGACCAAAGAGGTCAATCGACAAATCGTCCTGCTTTTCAAGACTGAGTACGTCCTGAATGAACATTTTCATGCCAACAGGGATGTTACAAACGCCGATGAATTTTTTGAATTTTGTATGGCGGAAGACCGCTTCGGTGACCATACCTGCCGGATTGGTGAAGTTGATCACCCAGGCATTCGGGCAGATTTCCTCGACGTCTTTAATGATGTCAAAAATCACCGGGATGGTACGTAACCCTTTGAACAAGCCACCCGCGCCGTTGGTTTCCTGTCCCAGATAGCCGTGGCTGAGCGGGATACGCTCATCCAGCTCGCGTGCTTTTAATTGACCTACGCGCAGCTGCGTGGTGACGAAATCTGCGTCGACTAACGCTTCGCGGCGGTTCAGGGTTTTATGTATTTCAATAGGGACGCCCGCGCGTTTGACCATACGCACGCAGAGGTCGAAAATAATATCCTGTTTTTCTTTTCCGCCTTCGACATCTACCAGCCATAATTCAGAAACCGGCAGTTCATCATAACGCTTAATAAAGCCTTCCAGTAATTCCGGGGTATAGCTGCTCCCGCCACCAATAGTGACGACTTTCAGTTTTTTGCTCATAGGAACTCCCGTGCAATCTATTGCACTGCAAATGAAAACAGAAATTAATATAAGATGTTGAGTTAATTAATACTGCATAATTTCTTTCTATAATGATTCGGCGTGAAAGACGTCAGCTTTTTAAAATTCTTGATAAACATACTCGGACTGCTATATCCGGATTCGAATGCAATATCCGTGACCGAATAGTTGGTGATTTCAAGCTGCTTTTTCGCAAAATCAATCCGGATCTCATTGATAATCTGCATGGGCGTCATGCCGTAGTGTCGCTGCGTGGCGCGGGTCAGATACTCCTGCGATTTACCGGACAACTCCACCATATTCGACAATGCTTTTTCACCGAACTGCGCTTTATCATGCATTTTTTCAATGGCCATTTTCAGCCATACTGGCGCATCCGTTGTTACTTCAGATTCTCTGTGGTGACGTAACCGGTTGACAATATAAAACGTCACCATCTCCAGAAACTCATTGAACTCCCCGTTGCGGAAATTCAGAGAAGCAATAACTGATTCAATATAAGTCAGAAACTCAGTTTTAATTTTATACACTTGTGATGCGACAAAATGTGAAGGTAATAATGATAAATAGTGCTGTTCGAAAAGCGCCTTACTGATCCCGACATTTAATATCCGCGTCGCACCAAATTCATAAAAGCTTTGATGATTCGAACCTAATGGGATAAAAACAAAATCACCACGTTCTAACAGTACCCTTTTCCCGTTCACATTCTGATAATACCGGCCGGTCAGTACGACCGTAAATTCGTAGTAGTCATGCTCATGCAACCCGGAAATGCTTTCTACTTTGTTGTAGATGAACATATGGAAATTCTGACCGTCGAAGAGTTGATTTTCGCGTGCTGTCTTGATTTCCATACTCAGTACCGGTGGCTGCATTATGGCTCCCTACGTTATTTTATTTTCTCGTGAAGCTCAATGAGTTCCGTGATTAACTCACGCGCCAGCATCGATGTCATCAGGTGATCTTGTGCGTGAACCAGAATCAGGCTGACTTTCATCTTGCCTTCGCCCATATCGTCTTCAATCAGTTTGGTTTGCACCAGATGTGCTTCATTGAGCGAAAGACGGGATTGATCCATTAACGCTTTGGCTTGTTCAAAATCGCCTTCTTTGGCTTTTTTTAGGGCGCCATAGGCCAGACTGCGGGCCTGCCCGGAGTTAATAATTAACCCCATCACTACTTCTTCGAGTTCCTGCATATCGTCTTGCGTATCAGTGATGCTGTCTAAATCAATCATTTTTATCTCTCCGTGATTGCGGTAAAAATCAGGGCGGTGAGCCCGCCCTGCACCGGCTTAGATTAGAATTTCAGTGCTGCAGCGATATCTTCTTCGCTCTCTTCTTCCTCGATAATCGCCTGCGCCTTGTTAGACAATATAACGAAAGGTATATACACCAGCGTGGCAATCCCGAGGTTGAACAACGCGACTAACAATGCAGCGATGCTGCCGTTACTGTTAAAGAAGGCCCCCAGGCCGGTTGGCATCGTCCAGGGTGCGAGGTTAGTCACCGGCGGAATAATACCCATGCTGTATGCCGCCAGCGTAATGGCCGCCAAAATTGGCTGAACCAGGACGAATGGAATAAACATCACCGGGTTCATGATGATCGGCAGACCAAACAGAATCGGTTCGTTAATCTGGAAGATGCCTGACGGCAATGCCAGTTTTGCTACCTGACGATGATCTGCGCGGCGTGACGCGATGAAAATCGCGATAATCAGACCTAGCGTCGCACCGGACCCACCCAGCAGAATGTAGGAATCCAGCATCGGTTTGGCCCAGAAGTGGAAGGTTTTACCCGCTTCTATCGCCGCACTCACTGAGCCGTACTCAGTGTACAGGGCGATATTTTCCAGCGCCCACGGGGTCATAATGCCGTTGTCCAGCGCGGTCAGCGCCAGTGAACCGTGCACACCAAAGAACCAAAGCAGGGAGTTGAAGATGACGTAAGCCCAGCCCACAACGCTGCCCATCGAAGCCAGAGGTTTAGAGATGGAGTCCATAATAATCTGGTGGAAGTTATGACCGTATAATCCCAGCAGCCAGGAAATTACCCCGAAAATAAACAGAATAATAAAACCTGGAATTAACGCGGAGAATGAACGCGCGACGGAAGTAGGGACACTTGTCGGTAAAGTAATCACCCAATTTCTGCGGATAATAAAAGCGAACATTTCAGCGACGACGATACCGATAAGCATACCGGATATGATATTGGCACCGCCTAACCAGTTAGCCCCTACTGCGTAAGCTTCACCGACGCTATAAGGTGTAACGGTCATAAAGGCAGCGACGGCGAGCAAACCTGCTGACAGCGAGTCTACTTTTCGTTCTTCCGCCATGGCCATGCCGATAAAGAACGGCGCCATCAGCGACATTATCCCTAATGTCCCGTTATAAACATTCACACCAATAGTTTTTAAACCGTTCAGTGTTTCAATCGTGGAGGCATCTAAACGCACACCTAAAGAATAAAAGAAAGAACCGTCGCCAAAGTTAAGGAAGACGTTATTAATTAAAACGAACATCGCCCCGGCAAGGGTCAGCGGCATTAATTTGATGAAACCATTTTTAATGGCATTGATATGGGGTTGCTTACCAATTGTAACGGCAAAAGGAAGTAATATCTTTTCCAGGGAATCAATAGCTTTACTCATTCGATTTTTCCTTTAATGCCGCCATCCGACGGCAAGGGTATGAAATTCGCTCTTTGACTGGATTTCTCTTTGACTTAAATAAACGCTAATTTAAAACTAAATAAAGCAAAGTCATACATTACGCAGTTGCTGCTTTCTTGATAGACGCGACGGCCGCTTTCAGCACGCCCAGCCCATCAATTTTTCCGTACATGACAGAATCAATCACTTCGACAGGCTTACCCGGTAATACTTTTTGAATTTCAGGAAGCATATAGGCAATTTGTGGACCCAGAAGCACGAGATCTGCCGCACCGCCTTTTTCCCCCGCCAGCGTTTCCGGGAATGCTTCAATAATGACCGGCACTTCATATTTCTCTGCCACGACTTTCATTTTCGAAACCAACAATGAGGTAGACATTCCTGCGGAACAAAACAAATAGATGACTTTCTTATCCATAACGAAACCCTCATATCAAAAGTGATTGCAGGTCCGGCAAGAGATCCTGCTTTGCCGACAATAACGGGCATAAACGATGAAGTGAGAATGCTGATTGTCTCTGCTTGAAGGGAGTATACGGCAACACTTAAGAGGGGGATAATTTTGTAACCCAAAAAATCGTCTCTCCTTGACCATCGCTTATGACTCCCTTCACATTTTGGGGAAATAATTCGCGATGGGAATTAAGATATCGCCCTGCAAAAGAGGACAGGGCTTTGTGGATGAACTGAGGTTACGAAACAGACGCGTTTATTTTGACTGTCACCCTGCCGCCGTTTCATGCAGATGTCGCCATAATATGTGCCCCTGCTCGTCAACCTCAAACACTACCGTTGAATAGCGTAATGTTGCCGCCTGCCCCGGTAATTGCTGGCGTTCCTCATAGGCCACCACGCCATGTCGTGCGCTTTCGGCAATTACCACGGGCTGCCCGACGTCAATCTGCAAACCAGCCTTGGCTCCGCGTTGCGCGGCGAAAAATCCGCACAGTTTTGGATAATCAAGCTGATGGCCGGTCAGTGTCACCATGGAATACTTCGGGCTAAAACGAGCCAGTAATTCATCACAAACACTTTGCGGCGCAGCGGCATCGCTGAACCAGCGCTGGATCAGCTCATGAGCGTCGAACACTTCCTGGATATAACGATTCATCTTTTTTCCTTCAAATTGAATGCCTGAGCAATCTCACGACCCGGCAATTTCAGGCATAACATCACCGGCAATAACACACTGGCAGCGGCGAGAATAAAGGTCAGCGGGTAAGCGTGCTGCGGAAAATAAACCTGCAAAACGTTAAGCATAACGCTGACGCCTGTCACGCCGAGACAAAAACTGAGCTGGCGATTGATATTCCACAGCGCGCTGGCATCGGCCAACTGTGTCTGCTGAACCTGCAGGAATGCGCAGCTTTGCGCCGTACTGCTGCACAAACTGCTGCCAAATCCCATCAGCGAGAAAGCGGTAACGGCCAGCCAAGGTTGCGGGGTTACGCTGAGCGCCACCAGAAAACCTATGCCCATGCCCTGCATCAGGCATCCGGGAATGAACAAGGCGCGCGGCCCCGTCCGGTTAAACATCTTACCGGTCACACTGATGGCGACAAACGAAGCCAGCGACCAGGGCACCATCAGCCCGCCCGCCTGCGCGGCAGAAAAATGCAGTTCCTGCTGCAGGTACAGCATGGCAATCAGACTGATACCGGTAAATATGCCGGGAATACACTGATAGATAAGCATCGCGGTTCGCAACAGCGGATCCTTTATCAGCCTTAACTCCAGCAAGGGTCGCGACTGTTGTAATGATTTACGCACAAAAAACGTCATCAGGATCAACCCGCTAAGCAATAATAGGATACCCATCGAGATATCCCCGGTATCACCGAGCATCGTCAGTCCTGGCAAAATCAGCGCCAGCGCCGTTCCGGCCAGCAAAAAACCTGATAAATCAAATTGTCCGGCAGGTTCATTTTCCTCATCGTCACGCAGCCAGAAAATGGCCAGAACCCACGTCAGTATCGCCAGTGGCAGACTGGCAACGAATACCCAGCGCCAGCTGAAACTGTCAACTATCATACCGCCGAACGCGGGTGATAATGCCGGGGCCAGCAGGCCGACCAGCATGATCATCGCCGAAAGTCTGGCGCGCTCATGGCTGCGAAAGAGGGCATAAGTGAGCGTCTGTCCGATGGGAATCAGTAACCCTCCGCCCAGCCCTTGCACAATTCGCCACATGATAAGTGACATCAGACTTCCGGCGGCGCCAGCCCCCAATGAGGTGAGGATAAAGATGACCAGCGAAATGATGAATATTCTGCGTGCGCCGAATCTCGCGGCAAGCCAGCGGCTGAGCGGGATAACCAGCGTCAGCCCGAGAATGTACCCGGTGCTGACCCACGCCAGCGCACTGACCGGCGCCTGAAAATGCCGCGCGATGCCGGGATACGCCACGTTGGCGATAAACATATTGATCAAATCGACAAAGAAACCGAGCAGATACACCACGGCAACGCGCGTCCGATAATTCATACTTATAAATTCCACGTTAACCTGTCAGGCCGGGAATGTAGCGGAAAACTTTTGCGGGATATACGCACAGCACAGGGTTACACTGTCAAAATTATTTTGACAATCAGGTGAATTAGTATGCTGAATTTACAACGACTGGAGATTTTTGTCGCCGTCGCTACTGCAGGAAGTTTCACCGGTGCGGCTGCGTCACTGGGGCTCACCAAAGCGGTGGTGAGTTTCAATGTAAAATTGCTGGAAAGTGAAACTGGCGTTGCGCTGCTGACCCGCAGCACGCGGCGAGTGGCGCTGACCGATGCCGGTGAGCGCTTTTTTCAGCGCTGTCAGTTGTTATTGCAGGAAGCCGAAGCCGTGCTTGACGACGTGCGCCGCGATCACGGCGGCCTGAGCGGTCAGTTACGCATCACCAGTACGCCAGAGTATGGTGCGCGAGTGGTGGTACCGGCGCTGTCGGCTTTTGCCGCATTGCATCCGCAACTGCGGGTCCAGCATGTTGCATCTTCTCATCATGATGATCTGATCAGCGGACGCTTTGATCTGGCCATCCGCCTGGGGCATCTGGAGGATTCCAGCCATCATGCCGCCACGCTCGGCCAGTTTGGCATTTTGCCTGTCGCCTCACCCGCCTTTCTCCGGCAAACAGGAACGATCACCACGCCCCAAAAACTGGCGCAGCTGAAATGGATTGCCCACAGTCGGCTTCCTCTGCCGATGAGCTGGAAGATAACCGACAATCAGGGCGCTACCCTCCCCTTTCGGGTCGATACGCAACCGGTCATTGCCGCTGACAGCGCCTGCGCGTTGCTCGCTTTTGCGCTGCATGATGCCGGTGTCGCGCTGCTGCCCGACTGGCTGGTACAGCCAGAAATCGACGCCGGTCGCCTGTGCCATCTGCTGCCCGATCACCATTTTCCACAGCAAGGCATTTTTGCGCTCTACCCCAATACCCGCCACGTGCCGGAAAAGGTGCGGCGCTTTATTGATTTTTTACGTGAGAGGATGGCGGACTCCACCACTCAGGCTAAGATTTAACTCAGGTAACAGGAGGAAAACGCTCATTATGATCATTGAAACATCCCGACTATTGCTTCGTCCGGTTGCGGACACTGATGTTCATTCACTCTTTGCTATCTACGGCGATCCGCAGACCAATGAGTTTAATCCGCGTGGCCCCTATCCGAATCTGGAGTTCGCACGAGACAAGCTCAACGGCTGGTTGCTGGAATGGCCCACTTACGGTCACGGGCATTGGGCGATCGCGTTGCGCAATCATCCGGAGGAAATCATTGGATTTGGCGGGCTGAGTGTACGCGAAGGTTACGATAATCACCGGGTATTTCTCGGCTACCGGCTGGCGAAAACAGTCTGGGGAAAGGGACTGGCAACTGAGTTTGCCAGTGCGGCACTCAATGCAGGCTTTGAACGGTTGGGATTAGCACAAATTTCCGCTACCGTGCGTGAAAATCATCTGGCCTCACAGCGTGTTCTGGAGAAAATCGGGATGCAGAAAATCGGATTTCAGGGCGATCCGGTCTACGGTGTCGGCAGTTATCTTTACCGGCAAACTGACAGAAGGGCTTACCGGTAAAGCGGGTTTATTCGCAGGAAACCAGCGCCCCGACATCACCCGAAACTATCCGTGGCAGATTGCGGGAAATCTTCTCCACAGGCCAGTTCCACCACGCGATGTCTTCCAGCTTAGCAATAGTTTCCGCGTCAAACCGGTAACGGATCACTTTAGCGGGATTCCCTCCGACGACGGCATAAGCGGGGACATCGCCCGTCACCACCGAGCGTGAAGAGATAATGGCACCGTGGCCAATTTTTACGCCGGGCATAAACAACGCGTCATACCCGATCCACACGTCGTTTCCGATTTCAGTATCACCTTTGTACGGAAGCTCTTCTGCGGCAGGCATGACGTTCTCCCAGCCGTTACCGAAGATATAAAACGGATAAGTCGATATACCCGATATCTTGTGGTTGGCGCCGTTCATGATGAATTTCACACCGCGTGCAAGCGCGCAAAATTTGCCGATAATCAATTTGTCGCCGATAAAAGGAAAGTGATACAGAACGTTGCGCTCGAAGTTTTCTGAATCATCAGGATCATCATAATAGGTGTAATCCCCAATGATGATGTTCGGATTATTGACAGTATTGTTGATAAAGCACACCTGTGGAAAACCTGCCATCGGATGCTTATTTTTCGGATCAGGACCAGACATGGTATCTCCCTCTTTGTTCTCAACAGATTGATCATTTCCTTCTGATTTCATCATGTAACATACAAGCCTGGTTCACAACACTGCCAGTCGCGTTCTTTGCGTTACCACTAAGAGTAATAGCGCCCCCCGCAATTAGGAGGATAATCACTCGCATTCGATTCAACTTATGAGGAAAACAGGGAATGACTCAGCAGCCCGCACCAGAAGATTACTATGCCGACAAATACGGCCTGTCCCGCACCCATTCAGAAATCATTAACGCAGCCCACCACGTTCAGCCCGGAAAGGCACTGGATCTGGGGTGCGGCAGCGGCCGAAATTCGCTGTATTTGAACCTCAAAGGGTTTGATGTAACGGGCTGGGACAACAATCCGCTCAGCGTCGCCAAAGTGAGGGAGATTATTGCGGCAGAGTCCCTGCACAATATCAACATTAGCGAACAGGATCTCAACGCACACCGTTTCAGTGGCGACTATGATTTCATCTTTTCTACCGTGGTGATGATGTTTCTCGAGCGAGACAGCATCCCGCACATCATCGAAGACATGCACGCGGCAACCAAAACCGGCGGTTATAATCTGATCGTCGCGGCGATGGATAGCCCGGATTATCCTTGCCCGCTGCCCTTTCCGTTCACCTTCAAACCGGAAGAACTGCGTGATTACTATCGCGGATGGGAAATCGTGAAATACAATGAAGATGTGGGTGAATTGCATAAACGCGATGAAAACGGCGATCGTTACAAGCTGAGGTTTGCGACGCTTTTAGCCAGGAAGATCTAACGTTATCAGGGCTGACGACATCGCCGCCAGCCCTGCGAATTGCATTCGCACATTCCCTTCAGCGTCCCCCGGCCCACTCGGTCTTTCCTTCCTGCTAAATTTACTCTGCGGTCAGCGTCATCATTCTTGCCAGAATGTTGACAGAGTGTGATAATGCAGCGCGTCATTTCAGACAAAAACCAAATAAAATCAGTTTATTAGTGTTTTGGTGACCTTGTTCATCCCTCGCCCAAAGGGCGTCAGAGCATCGTTTAATTTTTATTCTTCAATGCCGGCAGCGGCAGTATTCAGAGAGTCGTATGAACTGGGACATCATGAAGTGGTTAATTGGTATTTATCTGGGGTGTTTTTTAGGCCTGCTTAAAATGGCGTATTCAGACCCTAAATTTTACCTTGAATATATTGATAGAAAATTCAGCTATGTTTGTTATACCTGCCTGATTGGCTTTAGCGCATTCTGGTGCGGCATTTATGTTGCCAGAGGTTACGTCATTGACAACATTGATTTAATTTCCGAACAGCTCACCTTAATTGATAAAGAATATAATTACCTCACCTCATATCTGCTCACTGTTATAATTGGTGCAGGGATATCTTTTGCTGCCAGCATTTTATTTATCGATATTGCGCGCAAAAAAATTGCCACGTCAGCGACAGCGTAAAACATCGCATTCTAAGAATACAGGGAGCATAAGGCTCCCTGTTTCATTTCAAAGAATAACGCGTAAAACACCTTACTGATTACGTGTGCTTGAACATTACATGGCGGATTGCCGTGTAATCCTCCAGCCCGTACATCGACATATCTTTTCCGTAGCCGGATTGTTTTTGGCCACCGTGCGGCATTTCGCTGACTAGCATAAAGTGGGTATTCACCCACGTGCAGCCGTATTGCAGGCGGGCGCTGAGACGGTGAGCGCGACCAATGTTTTGCGTCCAGACGGAAGATGCCAGACCGTAATTCGATTCATTTGCCCAGGTCAGAACCTGTTCTTCGGTATCGAATTCCGTCACGCTGACCACCGGACCAAACACTTCGCGCTGTACGATTTCATCCTCCTGATGCGCACCGGCAAGTAACGTCGGCTGGAAGTAATAACCCTCACCGCTGACGCGTTCCCCGCCGGTCACGACCTGAATATGTGCGAGCTCTTTTGCCCGGCGCACAAACCCTTCGACCCGCTCCAGATGTGCAGCCGAAACCAATGGTCCCATTTCACTGCTTTCATCGGTACCGAGTTTGATCGTAGAAACCGCTTCGCCGAGTGCCTCAACCAGCTGCTTATAAACGCCTTTTTGCGCGTAAATGCGGCAGGCGGCTGTGCAGTCTTGTCCGGCATTGTAGAAACCGAAAGTACGCACCCCTTCCACCACCTGATCAATATCCGCGTCATCGAAGACAATCACCGGTGCTTTGCCGCCGAGTTCCATGTGCGTACGTTTGATGCCGCTGGTGGCCTGCGCGACAATTTTTTCACCTGTAGCCACGGATCCTGTCAGTGAAATCATCCGCACTTTATCGTGATGCGTCAGCGCGTTACCGACCGTTTTTCCCTCGCCAAACAGCACGTTAAGCACACCCGCCGGTAAGAGATCGCGCGCCAGTTCACCAAGCTTAAGGGCGGTCAGCGGCGTGATCTCAGAGGGTTTGATCACCACACAATTGCCCGCTGCCAACGCCGGAGCAATTTTCCACGCGGCCATCATCAGCGGGTAATTCCACGGCGCGATAGAGGCCACCACGCCCAGCGGATCGCGACGTACCATCGAGGTATGCCCGGCGAGATATTCACCGCCCGCTAATCCGTTCAGACAGCGGCTGGCGCCAGCGAAAAATCGGAAGACATCGGCCACCGCTGGAAGCTCATCATTTAAAACCAGATGATAAGGCTTGCCGCAGTTGAGCGATTCAAGTTTAGCCAGGGCTTCGGCGTTTTCTTCGATGCTGTCCGCCAGCGCCAGCAGCAGCTCGGCGCGGGTTTTCGGTGTAGTCTGGCCCCATTCAGTAAAGGCGTGATGCGCCAGATCGACCGCCTGAGTGGTTTGTTTTGCACTGGCCTGCGCCAGACGTACTATTTCCTGCCCCGTATGCGGGTTGAAAACCGGTAATGACGCCCCTTCACCGGCAACCAGCTCACCATTGATCAACATGTTCGTTTGCATCAGTTCTTCCTTATTATTTGCCATCACCGGCCACATCTGACCCATTTCTTGTGAGATACCACGCGCCCAGAATCGGGATCATGGTGAGCACCATCAGGCACAGCGCAACAACGTTAGTCACCGGCACTTCACGCGGTCTGCCCAGCTGGTTGAGCAGCCAGATCGGCAACGTACGTTCGTGTCCGGCGGTAAACGTCGTAACAATGATTTCATCGAAAGACAGTGCAAAAGCCAGCATTCCGCCCGCCAGCAACGCAGTGCTGAGGTTCGGCAAAATGATGTAGCGGAAGGTCTGCCAGCCGTCAGCGCCTAAATCCATAGAGGCTTCAATCAGGCTGTGCGTGATCCGGCGAAAACGGGCGATCACGTTGTTGTAGACAATCACCATGCAAAAAGTAGCGTGCCCGATAACAATCGTCAGCATTCCCGGCTCTATCTGCGCGGCGTGAAACGCATTAAGCAGCGCCAGCCCGGTAATGATCCCCGGCAAGGCAATCGGCAGCATGAACAATAGTGTGATGCTGTTTTTGCCGTAGAAGTTACGCCGATACAGCGCCGCAGCCGCCAGTGTGCCGAGCACCATCGCTATAAGGGTGGCGCAACAGGCTATTTGCACCGAGAGCCAGATGGCATCGAGGATGTCGTGGCGCCCAGCCGCCACCGCAAACCAGTGCAGCGTGAAGCCCTTTGGCGGGAAACTGAACGCCGCGTCCTCGGTGTTAAAGGCGTAGACCGCAATAATCAGCAGAGGAAAGTGGAGGAAAACCAGCCCGCCCCACGCGGAGAGTTTGAGTAACCAGGGTGCGCGTTTAGAGTGCATCGAAAGCTCCCAGTCGTTTAACCATCGACAAGTACAAGGCAATCAACACGATAGGCACCAGCGTGAACGCGGCGGCCATCGGCATGTTGCCAATCGAACCCTGCTGCGAATAGACCATATTGCCGATGTAATACCCCGGCGGCCCCACCAGCTGCGGGATAATGTAATCGCCCAGCGTCAGCGAGAACGTAAAGATCGAACCGGCAGCAATGCCCGGCACCGCCAGCGGGAAGACAACGTAGCGCAGCGTCTGCCATGGCTTCGCCCCCAGGTCCTCAGAGGCCTGTAGCAGCGACGGCGGCAGCCGTTCCAGCGCCGCCTGGATCGGCAGGATCATAAACGGCAGCCAGATATAAACGAACACCCAAAAGCGGCCGATCCCCGAGGTCGACAGTGTATTACCGCCGATGCCCGGCAGGCTCAGCATCGCCGAGAGCAGCGGTTCCAGCCCGAGATGTTCGAGGAACCATTGCAGTACGCCGCCTTTGGAAAGCAACAATGTCCATGCATAGGCCTTGACGATATAACTCGCCCACATTGGCAACATGATCGCGACATAAAAGAACGCTTTTTTCTTGCCGGTGATGTAACGCGCCATGTAGTACGCAATCGGAAACGCCAGTACCGCGCTGAAAAACGACACCAGCAGCGCCATCGTGACCGTCCGGACAATAATGTCGGCATTCACCGGGTCAAACAGCGCACGGATGTTAGCGGTGGTCAGCGTCGAAGACACCGTCATGGTAAAGTCATCGAAGGTGTATAAACCCTGCCACAGCAAGGCAAACAGCGAGCCTAAGTAGATCGCGCCAAACCATAGCAGCGGTGGCACCAGCAGCAGCGCCAGATAAAAACCCGGGCGATGATGCAGATACGTTATCAGCGCGCGGCCACGACGGGCGCGCTTCTCGTAAGGAGTCATACTGATATCCATCGTTTAGCCCTCAAGCAGCGCCACCATTGCATCTCTGTCCCAGCACGCCACGACCGGCTGCCCCTGCCGGTACGAGGTCTGCGCGCTGGCCGCAAGATTGTTGGGTTCGCTGACGAACAACTTTTCGCCCCCTTCAAGCGCCAGTTCGTAGCGTGTTGCCGCACCCTGAAAATGGATGTCTTTGAGGATGGCGTTGACCTGCACCGCATCACTTCCTGCCAGCGGCTGCGGGGCAAGACGAATATGCTCGGGGCGAATAGAACGGCTGCCGGATACACCGGTGATTTTGAGGGAGAGATCTGAAGTCAGCACATTTGCAGTGCCAACAAATTGCGCCACAAATGCGGTGCGCGGGCTGAGATACAGCTCACGCGGTGTATCGACCTGTTCGATACGGCCATTGTTGAATACCGCGACGCGGTCAGACATCGAAAGCGCTTCACTTTGATCATGCGTCACGAAGATGAAGGTGATACCCAGCTCGCGTTGCAGCTTTTTCAGCTCACCCTGCATCTGCTCTCGTAATTTTAAATCCAGCGCACCGAGCGGTTCGTCAAGCAGCAAAACGCTTGGCTGATTCACCAACGCGCGCGCCAGCGCCACACGCTGACGTTGTCCGCCGGACAAAAACGCCGGTTTGCGCGCAGCGGTAAAGCCAAGCGCAACCCGCTCCAGAGATTCCATCGCACGGATGTTACGTTCTTTTTTACCCACACCTTTTACCATCAGGCCATACGCCACGTTTTCCAGCACTGTCATGTGCGGAAACAGTGCGTAATCCTGAAACACGGTATTCACATCGCGCTCATAGGGTGCGAGCTGTGAGGCTTCTTTCCCATGAATACGCACCGAGCCGGAGGTCAGCGTTTCGAAACCGGCGATGAGACGCAGGCAAGTCGTTTTCCCCGATCCCGAGGGGCCGAGCATGGAAAAGAATTCACCGTCCTGAATATCAATCGAGACATTATCGACGGCTTTTGTTTCCCCGTATAAACGAGAAACATTAATAAATTGCACGGCGGGCATAGTTAATTCCTCAATATCATTTTGGAGTACGCAAAATCATTTGAGTTGTATCAGGACGGCAACTGAGCGAATCCCCTGGAGCATACAAAAGTATGTAACTGGGGTTCGCGACGACAGCCAGCGCAGAGACGGCTCAAAGGATGACGTGTATTTAGCGTCCGCCCATAATGGCAATGTAATCCTGAGTCCAGCGGCTATAAGGAATATATTTTCCGCCTTCGGATTGCGGTGTTTTCCAGAATGAAATTGCCGTGAATTTGTTAAAGCCATTGGTTTCGCAACCTTCCGCGCCTAATAACGGGCTGGCTTTACAACCGGCTGGTACGCTTGGTACAGAACCAAACCACGCGGCGACGTCGCCCTGCACTTTCGGTTCAAGCGACCAGTTCATCCACTGATAGGCACAGTTCGGGTGTTCTGCATCGGCAGCCAGCATGGTGGTATCCGCCCAGCCGGTGACACCCTCTTTCGGGAAGACAGTGGCGATCGGCTGTTTCTCACCTTTAAGCGCGTTGGCCTGATACGGCCAGGAGCTGCTGGCAACCACGCCTTCATTTTTGAAATCACTCATCTGTACGGAAGCATCGTGCCAGTAACGGTGGATGAGCGGATGCTGGCCGCGCAGCAATTTCAGCACGGCCTGATACTGCGTTTCGTTGAGCTGATACGGATCTTCGATTTTAAGGTCAGGCTGTGTACTTTTCAGGTACAGCGCGGCGTCAGCGATGGCGATCGGTCCGTCATAGGCCTGTACGCGGCCCTGATTGGGTTTACCGTCAGGCAGGTTCTGAGGGACGAAAATTACCGACCAACTGTCAGGCGCGATCGGGAACGTTTTGGTGTTGTACATCAGCAGATTTGGCCCCCACTGATAGGGCGTGCCATACACTTTCCCGGCGACGTTAAACCATTCCCCCTTGAGTAAACGCGGGTCGATATTCTTCCAGTTGGCGACAAGCGACGGGTTAATCGGCTGGACGCGTTTACCATAAATCAGACGCAGCGAGGCATCGCCCGACGCCGTCACCAAATCGTAACCGCCCTTCGCCATCAGGCTGACCATTTCGTCGGAAGTTGCCGCCGTTTTGACATTCACTTTACAACTGGTTTGTTTTTCGAACTGTGTCACCCAGTCATAATTCTTATCACTTTCGCCGCGTTCGATATATCCCGGCCAGGCGACAATATTTAATTGCCCTTCGCCTTTACCTATATTTGTCGGTAATTCAGCGGCCAGGGCCGTATTTAAAACACTGAGAATACCCAAACAAACTGCCGAAATTTGTCTATTACCAGATAATATTTTCATGAGTTACCCCTGTCCTGTCGTCGTATTTTTCTGTTATTAGAATTGTGGTTTGAACTTCGCCATGATGTGTCTGACTACGCTGTAATCCTGTAACGAATAACTGGAGAGATCATTGCCATACCCTGAGCGTTTTAATCCGCCGTGAGGCATTTCGCTGACTAAAGAAAAATGCGTGTTAATCCAGGTAGTGCCATATTGCAGATGAGTGGAGATTTGTATCGCTAAATCGATATTTTGTGTCCAGACCGAGGATGCGAGCCCGTATTCGGATTCATTGGCCCAGTTCAGCACTTGCTCAATAGTATCGAAACGGGTCACGCTGACCACCGGCCCGAAGACTTCGCGCTGGACGATTTCATCGCTTTGCAAACATCCCGCCAGCAGCGTCGGCTGATAAAAGAATCCGGGGCCAGAGTGCGAGGCAGCGCCGGTGATGCGCTCGATATGCGGCTGGCTCAGCGCTCGTTCGACAAAGCTGGAAACCCGATCCCGCTGTCTGGCGCTTATCAGCGGCCCCATAAAGTTGTCACTGTCATTTTTTCGGGCGAATGACAGCTGAGAAACCGCCTCACCCAGTTTTTCCACCAGCCGCTCGTAGATCCCGGCCTGCGCATAAACGCGGCAGGCTGACGTGCAATCCTGCCCGGCGTTGTAATAACCCCAGGTACTGACAGCCTGAACCACGTCATCTATATCGGCGTCATTGCACACAATAACCGGCGCTTTACCGCCCAGCTCAAGATGCGTGCGTTTCACCGTTTTGACAGCGGCCTGCAAAATGCGCTGCCCGGTGACAATATCGCCGGTCAGAGAAATCAGACGCACATGAGGATGACTGACCAGCGCATTACCTACACCTTCACCACTGCCGGTGATCACGTTCAGCACGCCGGGCGGCAGAATATCCTGTAAGGCCGGCAGCAGCGCGAGAATGGTCAGCGGCGTATGCTCGGAAGGTTTGAATACTACGGTATTGCCCGCCGCCAGAGCAGGCGCGATTTTCCACGCTGACATCATCAGCGGGTAATTCCACGGCGCAATCGATGCCACCACGCCCAGCGCGTCGCGGCGCACCATGGAGGTGTGGCCCGGCAAATATTCACCAGAAAGTTGCCCCTGCTGACAACGCACCGCACCGGCAAAAAAACGAAAGACGTCAATTGCCGCCGGAAGGTCATCTTTCAATGCCTGATGCAGCGGTTTACCGCAGTTGAGCGCTTCGAGTTGCGCCAGCGACTGCGCCTGTTTTTCGACAGCGTCGGCGATACGTAAAAGCACGGTGGCGCGTTCGGCGGGAGTGGTGCGCGACCAGCGAGAGAATGCAGAGTTGGCGGCGTTAACAGCCTGAGCGACCTGAGCCAGAGAGGTTTCGGCGACTTCGGCAATCACTTCGCCGGTCGCGGGATTGAAAATACTTTGCGTTGCGCCCTCACCCTGAAGGAGGTCGCCATTGATCACATGTTTTTGAGAGAAACCGGCAACGAACTCAGCATCCGACATCATTCAACCCTCAGCTTCGGGAATCATCCTTAATTCATGTAATTGTTATCGGGACGTAACAAGAAAACACATTACATTCACATTAGATAATTTCGCTGAGGGCAACAAATAGCAATTACTGAAGGCAGCGTTCGGATAAACCGAATGCTTCGGTTCTCAGGGCTTGCGCTTGGCGCTGTTTTCTCGCGCGATGGTCAGAAAAGGCGTTACCAGCTCAGGCCGGGCACTGCCGCGACGCCACGCCAACCCGATATCTAGCGGCTCGATGGAATCCTCCAGTTTGCTGGCTTCGATCATATTCCCTTCCAGCGACCATGCGCGGTAAGCCATATCCGGCTGTACGGATACGCCCAGACCGGCGGCCACCAGGCTACGAACAGCCTCGGTTGAAGCGGTTTTCATCGCGATATTCGGCTTCAGCCCCGCCCGTGCCCACAGCCGCTGCGCATGTTTTTCCATTTCGTCGACGTTCAGCTGGATCAGCGGTTCATTGGCAATATCGGCCAGAGAAATGCTTTCACGCTCAAGCAACGGGTGCAACGGCGGCAGCCACAGGCGATAGGAGGAATGGGTCAGGACTTCCGTTTGCAACGCGTCGCGGTCTTCCAGATTGGAGAGGATCAACACGCCGATATCGATTTCGCCACTGACCAGCAAATGCTCGATGTACTGACGCTCATCCTCGACGACTTTGACTTCCACATTTGGGTAGTAGGCATTGAATTGTTTGAGTAAATCCACCAAAAAATACCCGGCAACCAGACTGGTTACACCAAGCGTAATCTGCCCGGTAACGCTTTCGGTGCCCATTTGCAGACTGCGTTTAGCGTTATCCACCGTGGCGAGGATCAAATAGGACTGGCGTAAAAACTGATGCCCCTGATGAGTTAACGTCATGCCTTTCGCGTGGCGGTCAAACAGTCGCGCTTGGGTTTCGACCTCCAGCTGCTGGATGGCCTGCGTTAATGAGGACTGAGAGACAAACGAAGCTTGCGCCGCCGCAGAAATAGAACCGGTTTCAGCAACAGCAATAAAATGGCGGATCTGGCGAAGTGTCAGCATAGGGTCATCTCATCATCACAATAAAAAACCGAACTCATGGGGTCACCATTCGGTTAAATGGAATGATTGAGTTAAGGCAGACGGAGATTTTTTGTCAAACCGGCGGAATAAAGGATTGAATATTTGGGATCAAAAACACAAAAGCCATGCAAACTTAGCATGGCTTAATAGTGGCAAAGACTGATTCAGACAAAGCCGATCAGTTTTCCAGCTTATAGGTCAGAGTAATCTCTGCGTTAAGCACTTTGGAAACCGGGCAACCGGCTTTCGCCGCTTTGATGATTTCATCAAATTTGTCTTTATCGATCCCTGGCAGTTTCACGGTGCTGTCGAGCGCGATTTTAGTGATGGCAAATCCGCCATCCACTTTGTCGAGCGATACATCTGCGACGGTGTCGATACTTTCAGGGGTGTGCCCTGCTTCGCCGAGCATCAGTGACAGTGCCATTGAGAAGCAGGCGGAATGTGCTGCACCGAGAAGTTCTTCCGGGTTAGTACCCGGTTTGCCTTCGAAACGGGTGTTAAAACCGTACGGTTGATCTTTGAGTGCACCACTTTCAGAAGAGATGTAACCTTTTCCGTGTTTGATGTCGCCTTCCCAATGCGCCTGGCCTTTTTTATGAATGGTCATGTTTTTCCTCCGATTTGTTTTACATTCAGATCCAGTATAGACGCTGAGAGGGGTTACGCGAGTCAGCCTGCCAAAGCAGGAACTTTCTTAAATGAGCCTTTGCCAGACTGTGTGTTATGAATTATTATGCGTTTTGTTAACATATAAATTCACAAAAGGTAGATTCATGAACGCAGCCACTCCCGTTGAAAATCAGTTCAACGCCTACAACGCCCACGATCTGGAGGCGTTCGCCGCTTGCTATAGCGAAGATTTCACTGCTTATCGTATGCCGACGATGACGCCGTCCTTACAGGGTAAAGATGCGCTGATCACGTTTTACAGAAATCATCGCTTCAATAATAAAGCGCTGCGCGCCGAACTGCTGTCGAGAACTGTGCTTGGCAACAAGGTGTTTGATCACGAACTGATTCACGGCATCTACGAACAACCGATCAACAGCATCGCAGTATTCGAAGTGGAAAATAACCTGATTAAAACCGCGTGGTTCTATTTCGAGTGATGCCTGTGCTTTAAGGATCTTCTTTAAATCCTATCCTGAAAATGGATAACACAAATGAAAAGAAGGTCAGGAGATACCTCCAGACCTTCCAAAAAAGTGATACCAGAATGAAATGAATTTTAGTTTATATCCAGTTCAACCGCCCACTCTGATACCATCGCTCGTGATATATAATTTACTTCGTACATACAACCACTTGAAGATAAAGTTAAATATCCGATACAAGGGAACGATTCAGGATGCAATTCATTAAGCACTTCCCTGATCTCTGCATCACTCATTAAAGGTGATACGGTAGCCTTAGACAGCTGAAAGTAATTGTCAAACATCCAGGAAATATAGTCTGTTTCATTTTTCAGCACTTTCATTTAACACCCTCCCGTCGGTAATATGCTAATTCTTAGAAAGTAGCAGCGGACGTCCATTCAGGCGAATAATAAAGTTAATCTAAGCGCTTTAACCTTGCTTTGTATCAACTTTAACCGGCACCCAGGCCGGCTAAATAATGATCTGTCGTATACGTGGAAAGATTTCCTGTTAAGAATCCACACTATGCTTCAGTCTCGCGCAACTGCGCGGGCTGCGGACGCGACAGGAAAATGGTGATGGCCGCCAGTAAGGTCAGCGCGCCGCCGAGCAGGAAAGCGCTGCTAACACCGGCGTTATCCGCCAGCACGCCGCCGAACAACGCGCCGAGCGCCAGTGACGTCTGGAATACGCAGACGAGCAACGCAGATCCAGTTTCGAACAAGGCGGGTGACGCCTGATATGTCCAGATATTCAGACACACCGGCAATGCGCCAAACGCCAGTCCCCACAAGATCACCAGCGCGCTGGCCACTGCCAGTGGCACAGGAAACAGCGATAACACCAGCACTGAAACGCTAAGCAATAGCATATTCAGCATAAATGCCCGCTTCACACCGAACTCGCGCACGGTGAATTCGGACGTTAACGTGCCAAATAACCCGGAAATCCCGTACCCCATCAATAACAACGAAATATCACTGGCCGACAGGTGCAGATCGAAACGCAACCACGGTTCCAGATAGGTGTAAGCCGCAAAATGGCCTCCTGCCATAAATACGCCGATAATCAATGCGTAGCGGATACCAGGCACTTTGACCACGCCAAGCATGGCACGCAGCCCGATGGATTGCTGGGCCGGAAGTGGGGGTAACGCAATCCACTGCAACACGAAGAATACCAGCGCCAGCAAAGAATTGAGGGTGAACGCCATTCGCCAGCCATAAAGATCGCCAATAAACGCGCCCGCAGGCACACCGGCCACCGTGCCGACTGCCACGCCGGCTGTGATCAACGAAATAGCCCGTGCGCCCTGCTCTTCCGGCACCAGTCGTCGTCCGGAAGGGATAGCGAATGACCAGAATCCGCCGACTCCGACGCCAAGAATAATGCGTCCGATCAGCAAAACGTTAAAGGACTCGGCTATCTCGGCAATACCGTTAGCAATTATTACCGTCGCGGAGAGCAATAACAGCAACTTACGGCGATCCATACGTTTGGCAAACAGCATGATAAGTGGAGCAGAAATCGCGGCAACCAGCCCCGGCAGCATCACCGCAAGACCTGCGTGGCCTTCGGTAACGCCCAGCGAACGGGCGATGGGCGAAAGCAAACCAATCGGCAGAAATTCGGTATTAACCAGCACGAACGTGCCGCAGGCAAGTGAAAAGACCGCCAGCCATCGGCGGAAAGCAGAAGTATGTGGCCGGGTGTCCAGCGATGCGCACTCAGTCATTATTATTATCCTTTGCAGGTGAATTAGGGGGTCGTCCGGTTGCCATAAAACGTGATCGCCGTCACCTGGTCAAGATGTTTACTCATAACCGTTATGTTATGACTCATGGCGATTTGGACTAAGCCAGTTCCCGCCTGCCATGCGGCTTATAGAGGGATCCGCGCCGCATATTTGCAGAGCACATCCTGATAACTCGATCAGGAAATGTTTCCACGTATAAAGTATGTTGTAACTAAAAGAGTAAAATGACCCTTTAAGCGAGAGAAAGAGCGGGAGGATCAGGTGGTTTGCACAAAATGCCCGTCGCTGACTTCGCGATAATGGCGGACGGGTGGCTGATACGTGGCCGGGCGCAACGGGCTGGCGAGTTCTTCCGGAACAACAGCCCGTTTACGGCGGATAGTGGGATCCGGTACCGGCACGGCAGCCAGAAGTTTGCGGGTATACGCGTGTTGCGGATTTTCAAAAATATCGGCTCGGGATCCGATTTCGACAATTTCGCCAAGATACATCACGGCGACGCGATGGCTGATGCGTTCGACCACGGCCATATCGTGAGAGATAAACAGGTACGACAGCCCCAGCTGTTGCTGGAGATCGAGCATCAGATTGATGACCTGCGCTTTGACCGAAACATCCAGCGCCGATACCGCTTCGTCGGCGATAATAAGTTTGGGTTCCAGTGCCAGCGCGCGCGCGATACAAATCCGCTGACGCTGCCCGCCGGAAAACTGATGCGGAAAACGCGATGCCATATTGCTTTGCAGCCCGACCTGCTCGAGCAACTGCGCCACGCGGATTTTGGCGCTGGCCGCATCATGCAGCCCAAGGCTTATCATCGGTTCAGCAATCGCCTGCCCGACGCGCATGCGCGGATTCAGGCTCTCAAACGGATCCTGAAAAATCATCTGTGCCTGCGTGCGGATCTCTGCAAGATGTGCCCGGTCGGCGCGGCGTATATCCTCGCCTGTAATCAGTACGTCGCCGGAGGTGGCTTCGGTCAGCCGTAAAATCGTGCGGCCAGTTGTCGATTTTCCGCAGCCGGATTCCCCGACCAGCGAGAGTGTTTCGCCCGGCTGCAGGCTGAAAGAGAGATCTTCCACCGCATGCACACGCGCAGAGACGCGGCGCAACAGGCCAGACTTCACATCAAAACGCGTGACCAGGTTTTTGACATCCAGCACCGGCTGACCCGGACGCAGGGTATCGACAGAATCTGCCACCGGCTGCGGAATGCCTGTGTGCATATCCATAAGAGGAAATCTTTTGGGCAAAGCGATGCCGGTCATCGCGCCGAGACGCGGCACCGCCGCCAGCAGCGCCCGCGTATAAGCATGCTGCGGAAGATGGAAAATCTCCCGGGTAGTCGCCTGTTCCACCGCTTCGCCCCGGTGCATCACCAGCGTGCGGTCAGCCACTTCGGCCACCACACCCATGTCATGAGTGATGAAGAGCACCGACATCCCCTCTTCTTCCTGCAAGGATTTTATCAGCGCGAGAATTTGCGCCTGAATGGTGACATCCAGTGCAGTGGTGGGTTCGTCGGCGATTAGCAAACGTGGATTACAGGCAAGCGCGATGGCGATCACCACCCGCTGACGCATTCCGCCGGAAAAGCTCAGCGGATATTCGTTGAGCCGTGATGCAGCAGCAGGGATCCTGACTTTTTCCAGCAGGCGGACTGCTTCGATACGCGCAGTCGCGTCGTCCATCCCGCGATGCCGCTTGAGCACCTCAGTGATCTGCACGCCAATTTTTAAAACCGGATTCAGGCTGGTCATCGGTTCCTGAAAGATCATGCCGATGTGGTTGCCGCGAATGCTTTGCATTTGTCTGGCATTCAGGGCCAGTAAATTCTGTCCACCGAACATCACGCTGCCCGAGTAACGCGTTTGCCTGGCGTCCAGCAATTGCATGACTGACATAGCAGTCACGCTTTTACCCGAGCCGGATTCACCCACCAGCGCCAGCGTTTCTTTCGGACCAATCGAAAAGGAGAGATCGCGCACCACGTTCAGCCAGTCGCCCTCCACCGAAAACGCAGTATTGAGTTTTTCGACCTGTAGCACCGGATTGTGCATCATCAGTCCTTATTCCTCGGATTGAGGATGTCGCGCAAGGCATCACCCACTAAATTGATCGCCACGATCAGTATCAACAGCGTGATGCCGGGGTAAACGCTGATCCAGTAATCGCCGGACATCAGGTAGTCGAATCCGTTGGCGATAAGCAATCCCAGCGAAGGTTCGGTGACGGGTAAACCAATGCCGAGAAATGACAGCGTGGCCTCGAGCATAATCGCATAGGCAATGCGCATGGTGGCGACGACGATCAGCGGCGGCAGGCAGTTGGGCAAAATATGGCGCAGGAGGATGCGCGGATTCGACAGCGCCATACTGCGCGCGGCGTCCACGTAGCTGCGGCGTCGTTCCAGCAGCGCCGAGCCTCGCACCGTGCGCGCGTAGTACGCCCACTGCGTGACCACCAGCGCCAGAATAATTTTATCGACGCCCTGCCCGAGCACGGCAAGCAGAATAAGCGCAATGAGGATCGGTGGGAAACTCAACTGAATATCGACAATACGCATAATCAGCGCATCGGTTTTGCCCCCCGCCCAGGCGCTGGTAAGCCCAAGCACCGCGCCAATCGTCAGCGCAATCACTGCGCTGGAGACGCCGACCAGCAGGCTGGTGCGCATACCGTAAAGCATCGCGCTGAGTAAATCGCGCCCCTGATCGTCGGTGCCCAGCCAGTAAATCATGCCACTCATGCTGGCTGAGCCGGGTTTAAGACGGCCATCCATAATATCGAGTTGCGATAAATCATAAGGGTTTTGCGCAGAGATCCACGGTGCGAGCACCGAAAGCAAAATGGCAATGCCCAGAATAATCAGGCCGCATAGCGAGAATTTGTTCCGCATCAGCGCCGTCAGCGTGTTGTAAAAGGCCGAGTGCGCCGTCTGTGGCGTGGTGTTGCGAGAATGAACCGAATTTGACGGCATCAGTCTTCGCCCCCCAGCCGGACGCGCGGGTCGACCAGCACGTAGAGCACATCCACCAGCAGGTTGATCAGGCTAAACATCACTACGGTAATCATCAGGTATGCCAGAATCACCGGGCGATCGAGCACGGCGATGGAATCGATGATGAGCTTGCCCATGCCCGGCCACGCGTAAATGGTTTCGGTGACGACGGCAAAGGCGATCAGTGAGCCAAGCTCAAGTCCTATCACAGTAATCAGCGGGATCAGCGTATTTTTCAGAACGTGAACCAGCACGATGCGGCTCTCGGATAACCCTTTCGCGCGGGCAAAACGGATGAAATCTTGTTGCAGACATTCAAGCACGCCTGCACGGGTAAGGCGGATAATCAGCGAAATTTTGAACAGTGCCAGATTGAATGCGGGAAGGATCAGATGCGCGAGGCCGTCGGCGGTAAAGAGACTGACGGGTACGCCGAAAACGTCTACCGTTTCGCCGCGTCCGGACGCCGGAAGCACCCCCAGCCTCACGCTGAACAGCATGATCATCATCAGCCCGATCCAGAACGTTGGCAGGCTGAAGCCAAAAATGGATATGGTCATGATGGTTTTCGACAGCCAGCCGTCCGGGCGCAAACCGGCGTAAACGCCAAGCGGAATACCAATCACCAGTGCCAGAACAAATGCCACCAGCGCCAGTTCAAGCGTGGCGGGCATTCGCTGGAAAATCAGGTGCAGCGCGGGCTGGTTATAGATAAAAGAGTTACCCATGTCGCCGTGCAGGGCATTGACCACAAACAGGCCGTATTGCTCCCACACCGGCTTATCAAGGCCGAATGACTGAATCACGCCGAGGCGCTCAGCGGGGGTGGCAGCAGTGCTGAGCAGGAGATCCACCGGATTTCCCACCAGATAGACGCCCCCGAAAACCAGCAGAGACATCACGAACAGCGTCAGTAACGTTTGTCCGAAACGCCCCAGCAGGTAACGGCTCATGCGTGCGAAGCGCCGTAGCGGGAAAGTACACGTCGCAGCAAGCTGAAAAAGCCGTATTCATCCACTTTTTGCATCACCAGCGCGTTCGGCGGCGTCGGCAGTTTGTTGTAGAAATCAGCATAGGTATAGCCAGCGGTGTTGCCGGAAACGGCCACGCCGACGCGCGCATTCTGGCCCGAGAACAGACCGGGTTGCAGCAGATATGCGATAGTGGTGGCATCGTGAACCGGCCCGCCTTCGCGGCCAAAACGGGTGAGATCACTGCGATCAAACGCGCTCAGCAGCGCAGCGATAGATTCGCCCGGCGCGCCGCCATCCTGTCTTATCGCTTCAATGTCATCAACGCCGATCAGCGCCTGAAAAGTCATATCGAGCGGCATCACCACCAGCGGAACACCGCTGGTGAACACTTTTTCGGCGGCGTGCGGATCGGCGTACACGTTGAATTCGGCCCACGGTACGCGATGTCCGAGCGCGGTAAATGCGCAACTCATGGTGACGATGCGCTTGATGCCCCGCGCGACGTCCGGGTGCATGCCCAGCGCCAGTGCAAGATTGGTCATCGGGCCGATAGCGCATATTGTGATCGGATCGTTATCCTGCGCCGCTTTTCTCAGCGTTCGCACCAGAAAATCGACCGCGTGTTCCGCCTCAGGTTGCAGTTCGCTGTCCGGCACCAGTTCGTTACTGAACGCGCCGATGTGAGCGTATTTGCCATACACCTGATCGCGCACCAGCGGACCGGGCGCACCGGCGTAAATTGGTGTTGAGGTTTTGCCCGACAGCGCGACGATTTTACAGGCATTGCGCAGGGTATCTTTCAACGCAACGTTTCCGGCCACAACCGTCACGCCGAGCACCTCGAGCTCTGGCGAAGCCAATGCCAGCCACAGAGCGATGGCGTCATCCACGCCGGGATCGGTATCAATAATGATGCGCTGGCTCATAGGGTCAGTTCCCGGCATAGCGTGAAAGTAGCTCATAAAACAGCATGAACACCTTTGCGGCGTCCACGCGCGTGACGATATCAACGTTCGGCGTTTGTCCGGATTTACCGTACCAGTCGGCCACGGTTTGTCCCATGCATAAATCGCTGTTGTATTCGACAAACACCCGCGCGCGCTCGGTAACAAACAGTTCCGGTGCGAGCACATAAGCAATCACCAGCGGATCGTGCAACGGACCGCCGCGCGAGCCATATCGGCGTATATCATTACGATCCCAGAACGCCATCAGTTCGCCCAGCGGCTGTGAAATACGCCCGGAGACAGTAATAAATTTGGTCACATGTTCAGGCGTAAGGATGACCTGATGCGTCGCGTCGAGCGGCAGAACCGTGATATTCAGATCACTTGAAAACACCACATGCGCAGCGTGCGGATCGGCCAGCATGTTGAACTCGGACGTCATGGTGCGATTACCGGCTTCACGGTAAGCGCCGCCCATCAGCACCACACGGGCAATCCCGGCGGCGATCTGCGGTTTCATGCGCAACGCCGTCGCCAGATTGGTCAGTGGCCCGAGCACGCAGAGTGTAACCGGCTGATTTTCGCGGATCGCCTGCTCGCAGCTGTTGATCAGAAAATTAACGGCGTGGAGTGATTCGGGCTGTTTTTTCGGTGCGGGAAATGCGGTATTGCCGAGGCCGTTTTCGCCATGAAACTGGCCGTGGATTGGTTCGCGAAACATCGGCTGATGACAACCGGCAAAGACCGGAATATCGATTCTCTGCCCCAGCTCAGTGATTTGCAGCGCGTTACGCAAGGTATTGGGCAGCGGCTGATTACCGCACACCGTGCAGATGCCGAGGATACTCAGCTGCGGCGCGACAAACGCGCTGAGCAGCGCAATAGCGTCGTCGATACCGGGATCGCAATCGATAATGACGGGCAGCGTTTTCACAAGGCACCTACCGAACGTAAGACTTCAGCGATTTCCTGACGCGCGGCGGCGTCGAGCGGAATCTGAGGCGGCAGCGGATCGCCCACTGCAAAACCCTGTAACTGCAATGCCGCTTTGATGCATCCGGCAATCGAATACTTAGCGAAGATTTCATTGATGCGCCACAGGGGGCGCTGCAATTCCATCGCTTTTGTCCAGTCACCTTGCTTCGCAGCTTCGTACAACGCCAGACTTTGCTTTGGCACGATACAAGCCGGACCCGCCATCCAGCCGACACCGCCAATCATCATCACGCATACCGGAATATGCGCCGACGCGGCAAAGACCTGCATCCGCCCCTGCGTGCGCTCGATGATCGACAACAGCCTGCCGGTGTTAGTGGAGGCATCTTTAATATAGTTGATGTTTGCAACGTGACTCAGCCGCTCAATGACCGGCAGGCTGAGATCGGAACGCTGGAACTGCGGATTGGTGTACAGCACGACCGGCAGCGTGCCTGCTGCGGTCGCGATGGCACGAAAATAGTCCTCGACGCCCTGATCGGGCACCGGGAAATAGGCTTCAAGAATAGCCAGAATACCGTCGACACCCAGAGCGACATAACGAGCGGTTTGCGCTACGGCGTCCTGAATGGTGGTGGCTGCGACCCCGGCAATCACCGGTACGCGGCCCCGAGCGGCTTCGACTACTGTTTTGACCACCCCGGTGCGCTGTTCTGCACTGAGATAAGCAAACTCACCTGTACTGCCCAGCGGCGTCAGACCCTGCACGCCGCTGTTAATCAGATGCTCGACCAGTGCGGTTAACACCGGTTTATCTATCTGACCACCGTCAGTGACGGGGGAAACCAGATAGGGAAATACACCGCTAAAAGAAGTCATAGCTTCTCTCTCTTTTCTTAGAACAACCCTGGTGTTGGTGCTCTATTCCCGCGTGGGTTCGGTATGCACTTCGTTCATGGCATCCCGTAGGATTTATTTTTCGTGAACAAAGTACGGCAACGTATAACCGTCGGAACGGCCAACGTAGGTATAAGGTGTTTTCATCGCCCAAGTATACGAGAGGAACAGCAACGGAATGGTGCCTTCGTCCTTCATCGCAATCTCGGTGGCTTGCTGTAACAGTTTTTCGCGCTTGCCGTCGTCGAGTGTCGAACGCGCTTCGGCCAGCGTTTTATCAAACTCCGGATTCGAGTAGCGGCCACGGTTACCCTGTCCACCGTTCGGCCCGAAGGTTTCGAGCAACGGCCCCAGCACCCCGGAAGCTTCACCGGTTTCAATCGCCGCGCCGCCCATGATCAGGCTGAAATCACGCTTCGACGCCCGTGAGAAATAAACGCTGCCCGGCATGGTCACCACGTCGGTTTTAATCCCCACACGGCTGAACATCTGGCCCAGCGCCTGTGCGATTTTCGAATCATTAGGATAACGGTCATTCGACGCGTGGAATGTCAGGGTAAATCCGTCAGGATAACCCGCCTGCGCCAGCAATTGCTTCGCTTTGGCCGGATCGTAAACCGGTGCGGCGATGGATGGCGTGTAGCCGAAGTAGCCTTTTGGCACCAGCTGTGAGGCCGGAACGCCCTGCCCGTCCATAATCCGGTCAACAATCGCCTGACGGTTGATCGCCAGCGACATCGCTTCACGCACTTCACGCTTTTTCAGGGGATTGCTGCCATCAGGACCTTTGGCGAACGGCGATGTATCGCGATCCTGATCCGGGTGCAAATAGAGAATGCGGTTACCGGCAACGGATTCCATATGCAGGCTAGCCTGTTTCGCCAGATCGCGGCCATCGGCCGTCGGTACGCTTTCAATCAGGTCAACGTCGCCGGAACGGATCGCGGCCACACGAGCACTTGGGTTTTTAAAGACGCGCAGCGTTACGTTATCCCATTGTGCTTTGCCGCCCCAATACTGGTCGTTGCGCGCAAGTACGACATTGTCATCCGGTGTCCAGCTGACAAATTTGAATGGCCCGGTGCCGATCACGTCTTTCCCTTCGTTGAGGGTTTGCGACGGCACATTCTCAAGCCGGGCCGGTAAGATGGCGACGCGGCTCAGGTTGTTGAGCAAGAGGGGTGTTGGCGCTTTGGTGACAATTCTCACCGTTAAAGGGTTTACTTCGGTGACATCTGCGATGTCATTGACGTACGGCGTGTAGGCACTCGGGCTGTTCTTCGAAGCCAGCGGCACGCGTTTTATGCTGGCGATCACGTCTTTTGCCGTGAAATCGCTGCCATCGTGGAATTTCACACCGGGACGCAGGCTGAATTCCCAGGTGGTATCGTTGATGATTTTCCACGATACCGCCAGCGCAGGCGTAATATGTTGTTTTTCGTCCTGATTGACCAGCCCGTCAAAAATGCTGCGTGCCATGGCGCTGTTGGCACCGCCCACGTAAAATTGCGGATCCATTGATGTCGTTGATGCGGCCAGACCGATTTTGAGATCGGCAGCCTGTACAGAGGTTGTGTGTAAAATAAAAAGTGTGGCCAGTGCTGAGGAGAGCACTACTGCCGGAACGGACTTTCTCATGCATTTAACCCTTAATTATTTTAGATTTTCAGGCAATGTGTGTCAGATCGTAAACTGGAGTCTAGGGGGTGGACATCTGAATTGAAAATTGTATTTTGTGTTACATCCATAAACAAATGTTATGGATCATGAGGACATATGACGAAAATTAATCCCCGACAGGTAGAAGCTTTTCACAAAGTGATCCTCACCGGTAGCATTACAGCAGCAGCTAATATGATGAACATCACTCAGCCTGCAGTCAGCCGGCTGATCCGTGACTTTGAATATGCCGTCGATCTGAAGCTGTTTGACCGTGACGGCCGGGGGCTTATCCCGCGCGACGACGCTATCAAGCTGTATCGCGAAGTGGAACGTTTGTACCTCGGGCTTGAACATATTTCGCGCATTGCGGAAGAGATCCGTCATTCCAAAGGCAGCGTACTGCGCATCGGCACGGTTGCGGCATTATCTGCGCTGTGCGTCGAACACATTTTGCCGCCGCTTGTCGAAACCATCGACGACATCTCTCTTTTTCTGGATATCGAAAGTACCACGCATATCACGGATGTGGTCACCAGCAATCAATACGACGTCGGCTTTATTTTCGGCAAGCCGGATGTCAAAGGGCTACAGGCGGAAATGCTGGCTCGAGCGAATGCGGTAGCGGTGATGTCGCCCCGCCATCCGCTGGCGAAAAAAGACGTGGTGACCGCAACCGATCTCACCCATTACCGCCCTATCATCCCTGGCCGTAAAACACCGCTGCGTGAGCAACTGGATCATGTGATGAGCCGTCAGGATCTTTATATGAACAATCCTATCGAAACATCGCTGAATAATTGCTGCGTCATGGCGGGAAATAATCTGGGTGTCGGCGTGGTGGATTTCATTACCGCGCGCAGTCACAAAAGCGATCTGGTGATTAAGCCTTTCACGCCTGACATCAGCATTGCCTATCTCGCCGTTTTCCCACCACAGATCCCTAAAAGTCGTCTGGTGGAGCAAATTACACTGGAAATGAAGATGCTGATTGAAGGCTATTTGTAACGTTAGCGCACCGTAAACTTACCATCCGGTTCACATTGGCAGAGAGAAATGTGGGAAATCTGTCACAAGTCTCTTTTTGTGACAGAGTAAACGGTACCATTAATGCTATTACATAGACCAAAAACGAATACTTAACTTACTAAACATTTGTTATTTGCATATGTAATAAATAATTATTTATGTAAATCAGATAGATACAGAAGAAACCCTTCCCTATTCAATATCACACTATTTCTTTACCGAAATTCAAACTCTCCGTTACACATTCACAACTACGTTGAGAAGTATTACTATTTGCGCGAAATTGTTCTGTCTGGTTCATTTGATGGCGAAGAGTCATCAGGTATCACCCCTTTACAGCGCAGCTTTCTTCTACCCATCTTTTCTACTATCTATTTTTCTATAACACATGTGCAGTGAGATAAATCATGCCAACTACTAAGAGTAAATGGACCTGGCTCCTCTGGCTCCTGAGCGCACTGATGACTGTCATCGGTCTGACGCTGGGCATCGGCGGCGCGTATCTGGCCACGTTGGGAGGAAGCCTGTACTTCCTGCTGATGGGTCTGGCGCTTTTCGTGTCAGCCGTATTGATTTTCAAAGGTAAGCCTTCGGGCGCATGGCTCTACGCCGTGGCCTTCGTACTTTCAATTATCTGGGCGATCTGGGACGCTGGTCTGGCGTTCTGGCCGCTGTTCTCGCGCCTGTTCACTTTCGGCGTTCTGGCCTTCCTGACCGCGCTGGCGTATCCACTGTTGAAAACGCGCGCAGGGCTGGTTGCCCGTAAAGGCCCAAGCTTCTCGCTGGCAGCCGTGCTGGCCGTTGCGTTGATCGCCGCTTTCGGTAACACCTTCGTGCCGACGCCAATTATCAGCGCCGACAACGATCAGGCACCGGTGAAGCCGGTCGCGACGGGTGCGGAACAGAAAAACTGGGAAAACTGGGGTAACACCACCGCCGGTGACCGTTTCGCTGCACTGGATCAAATCAATAAAACCAACATCGATAAACTTCAGGTCGCGTGGATTGCCCATACCGGCGATATCCCACAGAGCAACGGCTCCGGCGCTGAAGACCAGAACACACCGCTACAGGTAGGCGATAAACTGTTCGTTTGTACCGCGTACAGCAAAGTGCTGGCGCTGTCGGTGGATGACGGTAAAAAACTGTGGTCTTACGATTCCAACTCAACCGCGCCAAACTGGCAGCGTTGTCGTGGTCTGGGTTATTACGAGAATGCCTCCGCTTCTGCTGCGCCAGCCGCACAGCCTGCTGCGGATGCTGCTGCAACATCTGACGCATCAACCACTGCCGCAGAAGCGGCCACCGCAACAAGTCCTGCGCCACAGTCACCGGCTGCCACCGGGGGTACGGTCAGCGCGACCTGCGAACGTCGTCTGTTCCTGCCAACCATCGATGCGCGCCTGATCGCCATCAACGCTGACACCGGCAAGCCTTGCGCTGATTTCGGTGACAACGGCGTGGTCGACCTAAAAGTCGGCATGGGCGAAGTCAAACCGGGCTATTACCAGCAGACCTCTACACCGCTGGTGGCCGGTAACGTCGTTGTGGTCGGCGGTCGTGTGGCGGATAACTTCTCTACCGGCGAACCTCCGGGCGTGGTGCGTGCCTTCGATGTCCACACTGGCGCACTGGTCTGGGCATGGGATCCGGGTAATCCGAACATCACCAAACTGCCGCCTGAAGGTCAGACTTACACACGTGGTACGCCGAACGTCTGGTCCGCCATGTCGTATGATCCAAAACTGGGTCTTATCTACATGCCAACCGGCAACGCAACGCCGGACTTCTTCGGCGGTACGCGCACTGAGCTGGACGACAAATACAGTTCTTCTGTGGTTGCTGTTGAAGCGAGAACCGGTAAAGTCCGCTGGACCTTCCAGACTACTCATCACGACCTGTGGGATTTCGACCTGCCGTCACAGCCACTGCTGTACGACCTGCCGAATGACAAAGGCGGCAGCACGCCAGTACTGGTGCAGACCTCCAAACAGGGCATGATCTTTATGCTGAACCGCGAAACCGGTGAGCCAGTCGCGAAAGTTGAAAACCGCGAAGTGCCGCAGGGCAACGTGCCTGGCGAACGCTACTCCAAAACGCAGCCTTTCTCCGTCGGGATGCCAAACATCGGCAACCAGACGCTGAAAGAATCTGATATGTGGGGCGCCACCCCGATGGACCAGCTGCTGTGTCGTATTGAGTTCAAAGGGATGCGCCACCAAGGCGTGTATACGCCCCCGGGCCTCGATCGTTCCCTGCAATTCCCCGGCTCGCTCGGCGGCATGAACTGGGGCAGCGTTTCGGTTGATCCGAACAATGCCCTGATGTTCGTCAACGATATGCGTCTGGGTCTGGCAAACTACATGGTTCCGCGTGCCAAGGTACCGACCGGTGCGAGTGGTATTGAAATGGGGATGGTGCCAATGGACGGTACACCGTTCGGCGCAGTGCGTGAGCGCTTCCTGTCTCCGCTGGGCATTCCTTGCCAGAAGCCACCGTTCGGTACGATGTCTGCGGTTAACCTGAAAACCGGTAAAATCGTCTGGCAGGTGCCGGTTGGTACGGTGAAAGATACCGGCCCGCTGGGTATCAAAATGCGTATGCCGATGGAAGTGGGTATGCCAACGCTGGGCGCGAGCCTGTCAACGCAATCCGGCTTGTTGTTCTTCGCGGGTACGCAGGATTTCTATCTGCGCGCGTTCGATACCGCTAACGGTAAGGAAATCTGGAAATCTCGTCTGCCGGTCGGCAGCCAGTCTGGCCCGATGAGCTACGTTTCACCGAAAACGGGTAAACAGTACATCATTATCAGCGCCGGTGGTGCACGCCAGTCCCCTGAGCGTGGCGACTACGTGATCGCCTACGCTTTGCCTGACGAGAAGTAGGTTTCAGCTTCAGACATGTTGTAAATACCCCCGCCCGCTGATGCAAATCGGCGGGCTTTTTTTTGTTCATCCTCTCACGCAGCAGCAGACAACAATGATCAACAGCCGTAAAGCGATTACACTACCGCTATAAACGAATTACGTTGTCCCTCATTTTTCGCAGGGGACAACCGAAGGAGCGTATTGAACGATGGTTAATGATGTAATAAACGTTGGCAATTCCCTGTCCGTTTTCGATTTCGACGGCACCCTGACTAAACACGACAGCTTCGTGCCCTTCCTGCGTTTTGCCTTTGGTAAACGCGTCTTCGCGCGTCGGATGGTGCGTTTAGCCTTACCCACGTTGAAATGCGTTGGCCGCCGACTCACTCGCGATGAGCTGAAAGAAGTGCTGATCCATACCTTTATGACCGGCGTGGACGCCAAATGGGTTGAAGAGAAAGCTGCCGAGTTTTGTGAGCGTTACTGGACGCGTCTGATGCGCCCTTCCGGCCTGATAGCCGTCGCCACGCAGGTTAACTCAGGTGCGATCGTAACGATTTGCTCAGCCTCTCCGGCGATGGTGCTAAAACCTTTTGCTGAGCGTTTGGGTATCCGGTTGATCGGCACCAACCTGGAGGTGAAAGATGGCGTTCTGACCGGTCGGATCAGCGGTCACAACTGCCGCTGCGGCCAGAAGGTAGAGCGTCTGGAAGCTGAGTACGGCCCGCTTTCTTCCTACCACTTGCGCGCATGGGGTGACACCCGTGGTGACTACGAGATGCTGGCCGCCGCGCAGGAACCTTACTGGCGTCACTTCCACGGTTCGTGGGCAAAACGAAATCCACCGATTGCACGGATTAAGCAACTGCAGAGTAAGTGAAATGATGAGAAGGCGGAAGTGCTCGCCTTCTCGCCCCCCCCTAAATTCGCCCCCATTTCCGTCCCTGATTTCTATTAAAATACCTTTATAATAATGACATTTTAATTCACTACGTGGCATTTAAATGAAGACTGCACTTTCTTATTTCACATTTCCGGAATATTTATAAACGAATAACCTTACCTTGCGGAATTATTCTTTAACTGCATTTGTGACGAAGATTCAATTTCATATAAAAACAAAATTAAATTATTGAAACAGCTTTTCAATAAGATTACTTTCGTGCTCACCATCTTTTACTACCTTTTATTTATAATTATTAAAATGGATTTATCATGAAAAAATATCTTATTGTATTACTCTCTCTGGCAGCCTCAAATGCACATGCAGTCTATATGGATGTGCGTCATGAATATCTTGATGACAGTAAAGCAAACTATGACCGTGTCTATATCTCTAATCGTTTTAGTAACGGCTTTGGATTCGCTGTCGAAGCCATTTCAAAATCAGGGGGTGATGACACCAATAAAGCCTTCAATGATTTAGAAGTTCAGGGAAATGAATACACAGTCAATTACCAGTTCAACAGGGGTGATGTTGCCTGGCAGCCGGGGTTTGTACTGGAAACAGGGAGTGGCTATTCAACCTATAAACCCTATTTACGCACTATCTGGACGATTAATCAGGCATGGTGGCTGGGTGCCCGTTACCGGTTTGAGTACACTCGCCGCTCTTCCGACTCGCGCAATGATGACACCGTAAATCGTATGGATGTCTGGGCGGGATATAAATGGAATAGCTTCGACTGGACACTGGAAGGGATCTATAAAAAAGCCGATAAGTATGACCTCTACAATAACAGTAAATATAACTACGAATATAATTTCAGAACTGCTTATCTCATTGGCGCGTGGTCTCCGTTTGTGGAAGTCGGCAATGTCTCATTGCGAAGCACCACCGATGAACGTCAGACGCGTTTTCGTGTAGGACTAGGTTATACGTTTTAAATTTCTTGAATGAAATTCTTTATTGCTCTTCTTATACGCAAAGGGAATGAGTGCAATCAATTATAAAAATCGCTCAGTTTTATTTAATGTTTCCCATCCAGGGCAGTGGAATAATGGAGACAAGGTGAAATAAGATAAACTGAAAAACCAAACCCGCGAAAGCGGGTTTGAATGGCTAAGCGGCAAGAATATGTGAGTTCCCAAGAAAAATTTTCCTCTAATGCACAAAGCCTCTTTTGGGGACGCATAGCGCTTAGCGCAAAATACGCTCCTGCTTCGCCGCCTGAGTCCAGTCCTTGAACTCCTCCAGCAGCAGATCATAAAGCCGTTCATCGCTCAGGGTGGCAAAGTCATCGATCGCGAAGAAATGCGTATTATCAAGCCGCCGGTCAGTAAAGGTATCTAACTTCTCCAGAATTCCATAACCGCTGCCCCCGAGACCCACAAACTTCCAGAAGATAGGATAGTTCGCCGAGCGACTGATAGCATCTTTGATCGCCCGAGTTTTACTGATACCGCCGTCCGTTATAAACACCACGTAAACCGGTAAATCACTGTGTTTAAAGGTATCGATAATCTCCTCAAGCACAGGTGGCTCATTATTGGTGCCCCCTAACCCCGGCAAGAGCTCCCAGCGTCCTCGTCTGCCTGAGTTCTGGATATCAGCCACGTATCCTTCAAGATTATCCAACGTGACGTCTTTGAACTTGCGATGCTTCTCGGCAAAACCCCACATATCCATATCGCCATCATCATCAAATTGCACTGCCAGTACAGCGATCCTGTCGAGAACGGCCTGAACGTGCCCTTTTTTAAACTCGCTCGTCATCGAACCGGAGGCATCCAGTACAAAGACCACTTTCGCCCTGGCCGACTGGAGATTGTGTTTGGTCAAACTGACGGTGGCCGTTTTCGCCAGGCTGATGAGACGCGGCGCTTTTTCCTGAATACGTTTTTCAAGGCTGACCGTAGTGATGACTGCCGCAGGAACCGGCGAGGGAGACGAAACATCGACACCGAAGTTGACTGCCAGCGGCTCAAGACCGCCATTGAACCCTTGTCCTGACGCTCTTAACTTCCAGCCGCTGTTATGGCGATAAACTTCGCCGAGGATGAGCGCTTTTTCACTGCGATCGGCGAGCGGGACATTGAAAACGGCAACGCCTTCGACATTTAACTGGATTTCCTGCAAACCGGAAATGGAATCTGGGCCATCAATGACCACCGTAATCGCAATCTTTGTGATGTCGGCATCGATCTTACTCAGATCCAGAGAAAACAGGCTGCGCTCTCCGGATGTCGTCAGACTCAGGCTGCCATTTGGAGCGGCGGGCTGGTTGAAGAAGATGAAATCGTCATCTCCCCTGACTTTGTTTTGTGCTGTGAGCATGAAGGCGGAAGCATCGACATCACTGCCGAAAGTTGCTGCCTTGGGATAAGAAACGGTGATGCGTAGTAGGTTCTGTGTCAGGGCAATGTTTTGTCCGGATTGCAATTCCATTTTGACCATCCTGTGTATTTGAGAATAACTGTGCCCGCAGGCTGCATTCCTCATAAATACAAAAAAGCCCCGCGGTTTTACCAGCGGGGCTGTCAGACTTACGCGCGATTTAGATGTTCACGCCATGCTGAGAGGCCAGTGCGGACAGGCCGCCAGCAAAGCCCTGACCGACGGCTTTGAATTTCCATTCTGAGTTGTTGCGATACAACTCACCAAACACCATCGCCGTTTCGGTGGACGCATCTTCAGACAAGTCGAAACGGGCAATTTCAGTGCCGTTATCGTTGTTGAATACACGCATGAAGCTGTTGCTGACCATACCGAAGTTTTGTTTACGTGCTTCTGCATCGTAAATCGTTACAGCGAAGACCAGTTTTTTTACTTCAGCAGGGATTTTGGACAAGTCGATTTTGACCTGTTCATCATCGCCGTCACCTGCGCCGGTACGGTTGTCACCCATATGAGTCACGGAACCGCAGGTGCTGGTTTTGTTGTTGAAGAAGATGAAGCTCGCATCAGAAATGACTTTACCATCATCACCGACCATGAACACTGAGGCGTCGAGGTCAAACTCTGCGCCGTCTGTTACGCGTGCATCCCAGCCGAGACCGACCATGGCCACATTCATGGTTGGGGCTTCTTTAGTTAAGGATACGTTGCCGCCTTTAATCAGAGAAACTGCCATTTAAAACTCCTGTAATACGTTATGTTCATTACAGCAGGCAGCGGAATGCCGCCTGCTGGACTACAAAATATCTTGCTCAATTACGAGGCGTTGATGCCGTACTGTGCGCACACAGAGCTCAGGCCGCCCGCATAACCCTGACCCACCGCGCGGAATTTCCATTCGGTGTTATGACGATACAGCTCACCAAACAACATCGCCGTTTCGGTTGAGGCATCTTCAGTCAGATCATAACGCGCCACTTCCTGATGATTGTCGTCATTCACCAAACGGATGAATGCGCCAGAAACCTGACCGAAACTTTGACGACGCACGGTCGCATCATGGATGGTCACCACGAAGACGATTTTATCGACTTCAGCAGGGATCTGATCCAGTTTGATTTTCAGTGCTTCATCATCACCATCGCCTTCACCGGTACGGTTGTCGCCGGTGTGCAGGACGGAACCGTCGGTAGATTTTAGGTTGTTGTAGAAGATGAAGTCTGCGTCACCGCGCACTTTACCTGCGCTGGTCAGCAGGAACGCTGAAGCATCAAGGTCGAAATCCTGGCCGTCAGTTGAGCGGGCATCCCAACCCAAACCGATCAGCACATTTTTCATTGTTGGTGCTTCTTTGCTTAAAGAAACATTACCGCCTTTAGAGAGTGAAACGCCCATAATAATATCCTCTATAGTTAACGTTAATTTTCAAGTGGGAAGGCAAGGGCTTAGCCCTGTTTGCCTTCCTCAGCATCAGGTTTTCCCGGGAACAATACGCTGACGATAATACCCACAGCCAGTACGCCCAGAACAACAAACAGACTTGCGTTAGCAGAAATATTGTAACCGTGATGCCACAGATGGTCGGTTGCGTTAAGACCCAGTTTCACACCGATGAAGAACAGCAGCACGATAACCGCTTTCTCAAGGTGCGCCAGGTACTGTTTCAGCGCTTCCAGCACGAAGTACATCGTACGCAGGCCAAGGATGGCGAACATCATGGCACTGTAAACGATCAGTGGTTCACGGCTTACGGCGATAACCGCAGGAACGGAGTCAAAGGCGAACATGACGTCGGACAATTCCACCACGGCCAGACACAGCATCAGCGGTGTGGCGTACAGCGCCGCTTTCCCTACGCGACCCACTTTAATGTCTTTGTTCTCAGGTTTTGCCAGTTCTGCGTCGACTTCTTTCTGGCTTAACAGGAACGAGTGTCCTTTCAGCTTCGGCCAGATTGGGAAGAAGCGTTTCACCATACGATAGGCGATGTGCTGAGAGTAATCTTCGATCTCGTCATCATCCCCGCCGCTTTTGAGCATCATCACTGCCGTCCACAACACGACGACCGCAAAGACAATCTCGACCCAGGGACCCAGCGTTAGCAGGCTTGCGCCGATGGCCACGAAGATACCGCGGAACACAATCGCCCCGATCACACCCCAGTAGAGCACACGGTGGCGCAGGTTATCCGGTACAGCAAACCACGAGAAGATAGCCATCATGACAAACAGGTTATCAACCGACAGGACCTTCTCCAGCGCATAACCGGTGATAAACAGGCTGGCCACTTCAGAGCCGTGATGAATGTAGAGGAAGCCGGCAAATGCCATCGCCACGACGATCCAGAAGACCGTCCAGAGCGCAGCACTTTTCAGCGAAATCGGCTTGTCATGACGATGCATGAACAGGTCGATGAAAATCGCACCGAGTGCCAGAACAACAAATACCGTGACGGTTTCAGCCGGGAAACCGATATGCGTGGATACCATAAATAGCCCTTAAGCCAGAGTGTTAAAATTAAAGACCGAATTCGGCCGGGGTGAAACCTAATGCCAGAGCAATTTCGCGGACTGCAGTTTGTTCGTCCTGATCGAAGTCACCGTCGCTTTTCGCCACGGCGATACCGACGCGAACCGCAAGCTGGGCCGCTTCTGGCTGGCTTTTCAGCGCCAGAATGTATTTCATGGTTTCGCCTTTACCGATTTCGTAGTCGAAGCTGAAGCTGGTCACCAGTTCATTGAAGAACGCGATCACTTCTTTGGTTTCGAATACTTTCAGTTCAGGGGAGGCCTGAAGGAAGCCGATCATCTTTTGCTTTTCTTCAGAACTCACGCCATTACTGGAGACGGCGATGCGTGCGCACACGGCCACCGTACCCTGCATAAATTTTTTGTTTTTGAAACGGCCAACCTGTTTGGTTAACTCGTCACGACCGCTGTTGAATGCACCTTTCACTTTGTCGAAGAAACTCATGTTTTCTGCCCTCGGATTATGAAAATTATGTTGAGTAACAATACTATTTGGAGCCCGCAGACCAGCGAAAGCCCCAGCCGAGCGCGTTATCCATGTCTTTATGGCCGCTGTAAAACTGGTTCAGACGCTCTACTTTGATGGTCCCGTTTTCATTCACCAGACGGGCGATCGCACACATATTGTGGCGGTTAGAACCCTCGGTTAAGCGCGTTTCAATCGGCGGTTGATCAGGAATGTGCATCGTGACCACGCCGTCGGTTTTATCCCAGCTCGCGACACCTTCATAGATGAACGCGTAGATCAGGACTTCACGAATTTTCTTCCACTCACGTCCATTGATGTGCAGCCACTCGCCGTCGCGAACCTGGCCGGTGCGATCATCGCCCTGCAACTGGACAAACGGCTCAGCGTTCAGACGGCCAAACGTGTTGCCGAGCGCCTGAATGACCCCTTTGGTGCCGTCCTGCAATTCAACAAATGCCCCTAAATCGAGGTCAATACCTTTGGATTTGTTGAACATGCCGCCGAACATACCCCCGCCGGAACCGGTATTGCTTTCCTGATTCCAGTTAAGGTTGATTTTGATCTCACCAAAGTTGTCCCGCTTCGCCAGACTGATGGTCGGTTTCTCTTTGGTCAGAGATACTTTGCTCAGGCTAATTTTAGCAGGCGCTGGCGTCGGGGCTGGAGCAGGTGCCGGAACGGGTGCATCTGAAATATCCACACCAAAATGCTCGGCCAGCGGTTTCAGGCCGCCGTTGAATCCCTGCGCAATAAAGCGGAATTTCCACTCGGCATTGCGACGGTAGATTTCACCCAGAATCAGCGCAGCTTCCTGACGTCCGTTAACATCGACATCGCCGGTCAGCAGCACACTGCCGTTCTGCTCAACCTGAATCGTCAGACGTTTCAGGCCGGAAAGCGTCATATTGCCGTCGCAGGTGGCGGTGAAAGCCAGCTTCTCGACGTCAGGACGCAGGCGATTAATGTCCACGGTAAACGCAGTATCGGTGCCCGCTCCGGAGAGTTTTACTGACGCATCGTCATTGACGGGCTGGCCGTAAAACACCATGTCAGGATCGCCCTTCACTTTGCCGGTGGCATAAAGTCGGAAGGAAGAAGCATCGACCGGGACGCCAGAAAGCACGCGCACCGTCAGAACCTGTGAAGGAATAGAGGCATTGCCTCCCGGCGTCATAGTCATTAGCGCACCACCGTAGCCACGATATCGGAATGCATATCATCAATAGTACGGCCAGTTGAGGCTTTGCCGTGCGCAGTGAAATCCCATTCGCCGTTGTTGCGCGAAAGCGACGCAATAATGATACCGGTATGCGAGCCCTGCTCCGTCAGTTGATAACGGGCGAGTTCTTTACGGGATTGATCCACTACGCGGCAAAATGCGTTGTCGACTTCGTTGAAAGTCTGGCCACGAAAACTGTTCACGGTGAACGCCAGATATTCCACCTGCGCAGGCAGGCGGGTCAGGTCAACGGTAATCACTTCATCGTCGCCATCGCCTTCACCGGTCAGGTTGTCGCCCTGGTGGACAACGGAGCCGCAGCTTGATTTCAGTTTGCGGAACCAGATGGTGTCGATGGTCTGGCCTGCGCGGTCTAACAGCACGCATCCTGCGTCTAAATCAATTGAATCGTTACCGCCGCCACCTAAAAGACCACCCAGGAACCCCTTTTTCTTTTTCAAAGGATCCCAACCCAACCCGAACTGGAGTTGATTTAACGAAGACGTTTGTTTGCTGAGTGAAACAGTTTGGTTCTTGCTTAATGAAACCATTAGATATTCCTTCAGAGATAGGTTAAATCATTATTTTTTTGAATCAGAATTCCATGTACTTAAAAATCATATCATGACGAAGTAGTTGCACAAGCCTCAATTTACCTCTAATTTGCATTTAAAATTTAAATCATTGATATGATGTGTCTATTTTTGGATAATTTACGTTTTCTGACGATTTAAGATAACAAAAATCTGAGTGTGACCCACAAATTCACAACATGACAATATAAATCATGTTATGATTGACAAGTTCAAGGTCCCTACATAGACTCTCAGAGAATTCTTCTTCCCCTCTTCATTTCTGGAATATATACGCCGATGAGTCACGTAATTTGGTTAATGGAAGGTCTGTCGTCACAGCGCGACATTATTTTAGGCATCAAAGATTTTTTTAAATTCGAAAATAAAGATGTCACCGTCATTGCCTCTCATCGCCATCACAGAAATGAAATCCTTTCTCTGGCAGATATCGCACTTATCGAGCCGCCGGAGGACGAAGACCGTCTGGCGTTTATTACCTCCACCGTCGCGCAATATGGCGTGAATGCCATCCACACCGGTCGCAATTGCCAGTGGTTTGAAACGCATCGCGCTGACATTGTCGCCTCTGGCGTCACACTCACCACCGGTGCGGTCAGCAACGCCATGTTTGAACTGGCTGACGATAAAGTGGATTTCGCCAGCGCCATGCAACAACACGGCCTGCCGGTTGTGCCCTCGATCCGTATCGAATCAGCCGAGGAGTTACGGGCGCAACTCGCCAACAACACCAGTTCCGAATCCCTGTCCGGCACCACCATGCTGTGCGTGAAACCCGTTGTCGGTATTTATGGCATGGGATTCTGGCGATTTGATGACAACGTCAGCCACATGGCGGCGTTCACTCATCCGGACAGCCGTAAAGTGCGCCCGGATATGTATCTGCATGCGATAGAACAGATGGAAACCTTTGAGCCGCTGGTGCTGATGCCTTATCTGCCCGGTCCGGAATACTCTGTCGATATGCTGGTGGAACGCGGAAAAGTCATCGCGGCGGTAGCCCGTCGTAAAGAAGGGGCGCTGCAATATCTCGAACAGTCTGGCCCGGCATATGAACTCGGCAAAATGTGCGCCGAAGTGATGCAGGCTGATGGTCTGGTGAATGTGCAAACCCGCAATAACGATCACGGCGAGCCGGTCTTACTGGAAATTAACATGCGCCCAAGCGGCGGCATCGGTTATACCCGCCACAGCGGCGTCAATCTTCCCGGCCTTTTTGCCGCCCGTAAGCTCGGTCTGATCACAGAAGCTCAGGCTATGACCGCAGCGACCGGGAATTTCTCACCGGCCGTTGTACGCTCGATGACAGATGTTATCCCTTACAACACCACGCTCGACAATCTGTCTTCAGGACAAGGAAATCCATGATTATCCCTAACGCTGTTTATCGCCGTGAGCTTTCCGGCGGTACGCTGACCGTGACCCCGACCGGCGGACAGCATTCGCTGGACGCTTTGTTTGATATCGCAGAGCGCCGCAATCCGAAGCGCGCGTTTTTATTCGTCAGCAAAGTGCTCGGGCGGCATATTCCGATCGCCCCCTCCGTGATGCGCTCTGCCTATCGTCAGCTCGCCCTGCAAATTCCGTCGAATTTGCCCGAGCCGGTGTTGTTTGTCGGCATGGCGGAAACGGCTGTAGGGCTTGGTGCTGGCGTCTATGATGAAGCCTTAAGCCGTTATAAAAATTCCGTGTATCTGACTTCAACGCGTCATCCGGTGGCAGGCGATCTGCTGTGCGAATTTAAAGAGAATCACAGCCACGCGACGGATCACCTGCTCTATCATCCGGCGGACCCGGTCCTTCGCGCCAGAGTGCGGGATGCAAAAAGTCTGGTGCTGATCGACGACGAAGCCACCACCGGTAATACCTTCATCAATCTGCTGGAAGCCTTGCGTGCTGACACCGGGCTGTCGCAGCTTGAGCAGGTGGTGACCGTTACGCTGACCGACTGGAGCGGCAACGCGATTGAAGCCAATTGTCCTCTGCCGGTCACACCGGTTTCTTTGGTGCAAGGCGACTGGCACTGGGAAAGCAAACCGGATGCGCCGGTTCCGGTCATGCCCGCAGTGAACGTCACCGCGACCGGCAGCGTTACCATCACCGGCAAACAGAGCTGGGGACGCCTTGGCATGGCTGTTCCGGCGCGCGATCTGGGTAAAGCGGTCACCGCTGCCACAGGCGAGAAAGTTCTGGTGCTGGGTTCGGGCGAATTTGTCTGGGAGCCGCTGCTTCTGGCGGAGCGTCTCGAAAAACTTGGCGCTGACGTGAAGTTCAGTTGCACTACCCGCTCTCCAATTTCGACCGGGTATGCCATTAAATCCGCCATTGCCTTTGCGGACAACTACGGGCTCGGCATTCCAAACTTTGTGTACAACATCGCGCATCAGCGCTTCGACCGCATATTGCTGTGCGTGGAAACGCCCGCCGACAGCGTCGATCCTTCCCTGCTCGATGCTCTGAGAAACGTGGCGAATACCGTTGAGGTAGTGGTTTATGAAGGTGACTATTAATGAATAAGCCGGTCGTTTTTTCCGATCTGGACGATACGCTGTTTCAGACGCGCCGTAAGATGGTCGATGAACTGGCGCTCGAGCCGTTCAGGCCGGGTGCGCTGGATCGTTCCATGTCCGCACGCAGCTTCATGACCGAAGAACAATCCATGCTGGTGGACTGGCTGCTCGAACACGCTGATTTTATTCCGGTTACCGCACGTGGCACAGAAGAAATCAGCCGCGTGACCATTCCGTTCAGCTCATGGGCAATTGCCACCCACGGCGCGGTGATCCTCACCCCGCAGGGCGAGCCGGATGAAGAATGGAAAGCCCATATGCTGGAAAGTCTGGCGGCCTACCGCGAGCGCCTGCTCACTATGCAACAGGGCATCACCGAACTGATGGCTAAGCGCAATATCAGCGGCTGGGCACGCATTAATTACGAATATGGCGACACGCCGGTGTATCTGGTGATGAAGCACACCGACAGCACCCGCCTCGAAGAGCTGTATACCATCGGGGAAGAGATCGAAGCCACGTTCTCCACCGAAGGTTTTTACATTCACAGCAACAGCAACAACATTGCGTGGTTGCCAGCACCGGTCGAAAAAGGCCTGGCGACGCAATTCCTGCTAAAAAAACTGCGGGCAGAACGCGGCGTATTTCCGGTAATCGGTCTCGGCGACAGCCTGAGCGATCACCGTTTTATGAAACTGTGTCACTGGTTTGGCATGCCACAACAGAGTCAGTTCGCTGAGGAAATTAACCAGAAAATTTTCGCAGAAAGTCATCATTGCGCCGGGGAGAAATAATATGCAGCCATTTACGCCATTTTCCGGCTCGTACCTGCCGGAAGACGTACACTTTCTGTTAACGCCGGTAGAAATGGAAATGACGCCGGTTGAGCAAAAAGAACAGCTGATTCAGTCCGGTGAAAAGCACTATTCCGAGATGCTGAGTCAGGAACCCGAGCCGACCGCGTGGCATCTGGACTTATTTTCCCGCGCGCTGGAGCAGGGCGCGGTCCGCCTGGCGAAAGAAGTGGTGATGCTGGCGAAAGCGCTGGCCGCCCGATTTGGCGATACGCCGGTGGTGCTGGTCAGTCTGGTGCGCGCCGGTGTGCCACTGGGCGTGATGTTGCAGCAGACTCTGCGGGCGATGGGCAAGCAGTCTCACCATTATGGTGTCAGCATTATCCGTGACCGTGGGATCGACGAAACAGCGATGGACTGGATTGAAACCCGGCACGGCACTGAAGGCATCGTATTTGTCGATGGCTGGACCGGCAAAGGTGCGATCACCGGCGAACTGCGCCGCTCGCTCGCCTCGCGTGCCGGTTACCCTCAGGATCCGCGGCTGGTCGTGCTGGCCGATCCCTGTGGCGTGTCCTGGCTTTCCGCCAGTGACGACGACTGGCTTATCCCGTTTGGCATCATGGGCGCGCCAGTTTCCGGACTGATTTCTCGTTCAATCTGGTCATCCGATGGATTGCACGGCTGCGTGAAGTGCGATCACCTGAGCCAGTATGAGTGCAGCCGCCTGCTGGTCGATACCGTGGCCGACTGCCGTAACGCGCTGGATCTCAATGCCATTCCTGCCAGCCCGTGGTTGCCAGAAAATTATGTGCATCTGAAGACGCAGAGCGAACGGGTGATTGCTTCGCTGGCAACTGAATACGATATTTCGAGCATCAACCGGATTAAGCCGGGCATCGCCGAGGCCACGCGTGCCGTGCTTCGCCGCGTTCCGGAGCACGTTCTGGTGCGTTCCGTGAACGATCCGGACGTCGCGCTGCTGGTCTATCTGGCGCGTGAAAAAAACATCACCATCACTGAAGTCGGTGACCGCATCGGCCAGTACCGCGCCGTCACCATTATCAAAAAGGTTCACTGATGACAAAGAGACTATCTCCCTACCGGCTGGGCGCCACGCTTTACATGCCCGCCACCCGTAACGATATTACGGGCAGCATTCTGAGCAATCAAATCGACGGACTGCGTTCCATCGTTATCTGTCTGGAAGATGCGGTGAGCGACGCCGACGTTCCTGCGGCGCTGCAAAATCTCCGAGAGGTACTGGTCGCGCTGAAATCCGCGAAGGACGCCGGTCAGGGTGCAGACTGGCCGCTGGTATTTATCCGTCCACGCGACCCGGAGATGGGGAAATTCCTCACCGAAACGGAAGATCTCACCCCAGCCGACGGGCTGGTTCTACCTAAGTTCACGCTGGAATCGTTGCCGGTCTGGTGGGACATCATGAAAGACACGCACCTGTGTATGATGCCGACGCTGGAAACCGAAGATGTGTTTGACGTGATGCAAATGCGCAAGCTCGCAATAACGCTGCTGGAGCATCCGTGTCATTCCCGCATTATCGCTCTGCGCATCGGCGGTAACGACCTGATGAATGTGATTTCACTGCGCCGTCCGCGCAATCTTACGCTTTATGACAGCCCGATGGGTTACGTGATAAAAATGCTGGTCGCAGTGTTTGGTTCAAGGGATTTCGCCCTGACCTCGCCGGTGTGTGAGCATATTGACGATCACGACGTGATGGAAAAGGAGCTGGCGCTGGACATGGCGCACGGGCTGGTGGGCAAAACCGCTATCCATCCGAATCAGATCGCCAAAATCGAACGTGCACTGATGGTAACTTCAGCCGATCATGCCGATGCACTGCGCATTCTCAATTCCAGTCAGGCCGTTTTTAAATCTCAGGGCGCGATGTGTGAACCTGCGACTCACCGCCGCTGGGCGGCACGCGTACTTGAACAGGCGCAGATTTACGGTATAGCGCAGGAAGAAATACAGGATGGCGTCCGGTTTTTCACAGCTAACCACCTGAATTAAGTATTTTCTCACAGGTTGATTTACCTGATGTTGAGGAAAACCCTGCTAGGATTTTCGGCCCTGCAGGCGCCATGGAAAGGTAGTAAGAAGGGAAACACATAAAAATAACCCGAATTTTCCATGCACCATCGCCCATTACACGACGACAGGCACTGACTAATCATGCAACTCAGCACACGACAAGCACGTATTTTCCGACTGGCACAGTTGCTCGGTAACCGACAACCGGTGTCGGCAACAAGAATCATCACCGAGCTTGCCTGTTCCGAACCCACGCTGACACGGGCGTTGAAGGAAATACGCGAAACCTATTCGGCTGAGATTAAATACAGCAAGGCGACGCACTCGTATCAGTTGACCGGACCGGGAACGCTGGATAAAAAAACCCTTCGCCAGATGCACCAGGCACTGCTGTCCAGCGACGAACACAAAAGCAGCGAAGCCGTCAGCCACGTTTCGCTGGATAAAGAAAAGAAAAAGCCTGTTTCGCTCTCTCTGCGCATGTCGGTGCTCAGAAAAATCGACCGGCTGGCGATGCTGGTGGACACGTCGCGCAGCGATGCCGTTGAAATGCTGGTTGATCGCTGCATGTCTGACTTAATGACTGCGTTGCGTCAGCCGCAGACAACGCTGCAAAAATAACGCGAATGCTTTCTGCACCGTTCCAAAGAATTGACCGGAACGGTGCAGAGTCCTCACCTACACTTTCTTTGTCACCTACAACATGACCTTCGCCGCCATTTCCCGGCTGTAATTTCGACTGGCGTCCACCAGCACGCGGGTGTAATCCTGCGCAATATCACCGCACAGCAGTGCATCGGTTTCCAGCGTCTCGAGAATTTTGCCAAACTTCATCACTGCAACACGCTGGCAGAGATGGGCGATAACGCCCAAATCGTGCGTCACCATCAGATACGTCAGCCCTTCCTCTTTTTGAAGATCGAACAGCAAATTGAGGATTTCCGCCTGCACAGAAACATCCAGCGCAGAAGTCGGTTCATCGAGTAGCAATACGCGCGGTTTTAGGATCAATGCGCGGGCGATGGCGACGCGCTGCCGCTGACCGCCGGAAAGCTGGTGCGGATAACGGCTGCGAAAACCGCGGTTCAGGCCGACTTTCTCCAGAATGGTATTAATGCTTCGATCGCGCTGGTCGATGCGGTGAATTTGCAGCGGCTCCTCCAGAATATCGCCAATCGTGTGGCGCGGATGCAGCGAACCGTAAGGATCCTGAAACACCATCTGCACCAGACGGCAGCGATCCCGGCCAATTTTGTGCTCGAGCAACTGCCCGTCGATTTCCAGTTCGCCTTTCCAGTGGGTGAACAACCCCGCGAGGCATTTCAGCACCGTGGTTTTTCCCGAACCGGATTCCCCTACCAGTCCGAAAATCTCCCCCTCGCGCACGGCAATATTCACGTCCGTCAGCACCTGCGTGGTTTTCGCCCCCTCGCCAAACGTCAGGTTCAGATTGCGAACGTCGATCATGGTTTTTACTGACATTTCAGTCTCCTTAATCGGTCAGCCAGCTGGCCTGACGTTGCATCACCGGCAGCGGATAACGACGGTTATCCATGTCCGGCAATGCATTCAGCAGTCCGCGTGTGTAAGGGTGCTGCGCGTTATCAAGTTCGGTCGCAGCGATGGATTCCACCACCCGACCGGCGTACATCACCAATACGCGATCACAGAAACTACGCACCAGATTGATGTCGTGACTGATAAATATCAGCCCCAGACCGCGCGTTTTCACCAGATCGTCGAGCAGTGCCAGCACCTGCAAACGAATGGAGACGTCGAGCGCCGACGTCGGTTCGTCGGCAATCACCATTTCCGGGTCAGTGATCAGCATCATGGCGATCATAATGCGCTGCCCCTGCCCGCCCGAAATCTCGTGCGGATACAGGCCGTACACGCGTTCCGGGTCGCGAATACGGACCACGTCGAGCATGTTCAGCACTTTGTGTTTGGCATCCTGATACGAGCAGGCGTGGTGTGAACGCCAGGCTTCGGCAATCTGGTCGCCGACGCACAGCACCGGATTCAGTGAGTATTTCGGATCCTGCATGATCATCGAGATACGTTTTCCGCGCACCTGACGCATCTGCTTCGGCGTAGCATTGAGCAAATCCACCTCGCCAAACTGCATTCTTTCGGCGGTGATTTTTGCTTTCGCCGGATGCAGCTGAAGTAATGCGCGACCGACGGTAGATTTTCCCGAACCGGATTCACCGACAATCGCCAGTTTTTCCCGCCCGAGCTGGAAGGACACGCCGCGCACCGCCTGCGTGACCTGACGGCCATTCACAAAGCTGACGTGCAAATCGCGCACGTCGAGTAACGCCGGAGCGTCAGTCATTTCGGGGATCGAGGATGTCACGCAGGCCATCTCCTAAAAAGTTGAACGCAAGACTGTTAATCAGGATCGCCAGACCGGGGATCGTTGCCACCCACCAGCACTCCATCATGTAGGTACGACCACTGGAAATCATCGCGCCCCATTCAGGATCCGGCGGCTGCGCACCGAGGCCAAGGAAGCCAAGACCGGCGGCAGTCAGAATAATGCCCGCCATATTCATGGTGATTCGGATGATGACCGATGGCAGACACAGCGGCACAATGTGACGCCACAGCACACGCAGCGGAGAGGCGCCTTGTAATCGTACCGCCGAGATAAAATCGGCCTGACGCAGCGAAAGGGTTTCGGCACGTGCCAGACGCGCAATCGGCGGCCAGGCGGTCAGCGTAATTGCGATCACCACGTGTTCCAGGCCCGGACCGAGTGCGGCGACAAATGCCAGCGCCAGCACCAGACTCGGGAAGGAGATGAAGATATCCGTCACGCGCATCAGCACCATGTCGATTTTGCCGCCGAAATAACCGGCAGTGACGCCGAGCAGCAAACCAAGCGGACCCACGGTCACCGACACCAGCAGCACGATGTAAAGCGTGATCCGCGAGCCATACACCAGACGGCTGAAAATGTCGCGGCCAAACTCGTCGGTGCCGAACCAGTGCGCCGCCGACGGCGGGCTGAGCGCGTTGTTTAAATCCTGCACCAGCGGATGGAACGGCGCGATCCATGGCGCAAACAGCGCCACAAACATCAGCACCAGCACAATCGCCCCACCGATGGCAGTCAGCGGATTGCATGCCATCTGCCACAGAAAATGCGTGAGACGGCCAAACGCCCGTTTCACGCGCTGACGTTTTTCATCGCCCGCGCTGAGCGTCACAGAATCGAGGGAAATCGTCATACTTTTGTCCTCGGGTCAAAGACCTGATACAGCAGATCAGAGAGCAAATTCAGCACCACAAAAATCATGCCGACCACCAGCACGCAGCCCATTACTGCATTCATGTCGCCCAGCATCAGGCTGCTGGTCAGATACGAACCAAAGCCCGGCCATGAGAAGACGGTTTCGATTAATACCGCACCTTCAAGCAGCGAACCGTAGGCCAGCGCAACCACCGTCAGCAGTTGAACAAGAATGTTGCGGAACGCGTGATTCCACAGCACATCCCATTCGCTCAGCCCTTTGACGCGGGCAGTAATGATGAATTCCTGCGAAAGCTGCGCCAGCATAAAGCTGCGGGTCATACGGCTGATGTACGCCAGGGAATGAAAACCAAGCAGCGACGCGGGCAGGATCAGATGATTGAGCGCGTTGCGAAACACCTCCCAGTTACCGGCGATCAGCGCATCAATCAGCATAAAACCACTGTGACGCGTGACCTGTCCGTCGAGGCTGAAATCCAGACGCCCCGCACCACCCACCCATCCGAGCCAGGCGTAAAACACCAGCAGGCCCATCATCCCGACCCAGAAAATCGGCGTGGAATAACCGGCCAGACTGATGATGCGTACCACGTAATCTGCGACGCTGTTGCGTTTTGCCGCTGCCAGCACCCCGAGCGGAATGCCGACGCCCGCGCCGAGAATGATCGCCAGCGTCGCCAGCTCCATCGTAGCCGGGAATACGCGCAAAATGTCCTGCGTGACCGGTTTGCCCGTCAGCAGCGCATTGCCGAAATCTCCGTGTGCCAGTCCGGACAGATAGATGCCAAACTGCGTCCACAGCGGTTTGTCGAAGCCCAGCTGGTGATAGACCTGCTGATAGGTGCTGTGGTCAGCATCCGGCCCGACAATCGCCAGTACCGGATCAACCGGCATCACGCGACCAATGAAAAACGTCAGCAGCAGCAGGCCGAACAACGTCACTGCGACCTGCACCAGCCGTTTGCCGATCCGACCGGCCGGAATACCCGACCGCCAGGTTTGCGTTTGCGTGGTCATAACCCTTTACCTCCGGCTGAAGGAGTAGTCGCCTGACTTTCATCTTTATAAACGTCACGCAGGAAAGTGGTGGCGGAAGGGTGCGGCAGATAATTTTTGACGTCCTTACGCACCACGATGGAATCGACCATTTGCGACAGCGGCACCAGTGCCGGGATCAACGCGTCGTAGCGCTCCTGAATGGCGAAATAATCCTGCTTTTGCTTTTCCGGATCGCGTTCGAGCAGCGCCTGATCGATATCCGTATTCAGCTGTTTATCGTAAAACCCGGTGCGCCAGCCCTGAAAATTGGTCAGGCGCGCGGCGTCATTGTTGTCAGGGTTATAAACCAGCGCCCGCAGGCTGGAGTGAGGATGCGGTTCCACACCACTGCCGCCGCGCCCGACCAGCATGTCGAATTTACGTTCGCGCATTGCACCGTAAATCTGGTTGCCGGTGCCGGTAACGATTTTGGCGCGAATGCCTGCCTGCATCAGCGTGGACTGGACGGCAATAGCGATATTAAGGAAGGGCTGATCGGCCAGCACCCGTAGCGTGGTGTCAAAACCGTCAGGGTAACCGGCTTCTGCCAGCAAGGCTTTAGCGCGTGGGATATCCAGTCGGTAGCCAGGATCCGGCAACGTCGCGGGCATTCCGACCTGAATCGGACGCTGGTGAACAATGCCGTAACCGGTCATCAGCGCTTTGCCGATGCCCTGATAATCAATCAGATAGCGTACCGCTTCGCGCACTTTAGGGTTGGCAAAGTGCGGCTCCTTCATGCTCATCGCCACGTAATAAATGGTGCCTTTTTTTACCGTATCGACGGTCATCGCCGGATCGTGGCTTAACGCGGTGACGTCGGAAACCGCCATATTATTGGCAATGTCCAGATCACCTTTTTCGATCATCAGGCGCAGAGTCTGGGACTCCTGAAAATGGCGGAACACGACGCGGGTAAGACGCGGTTCACCGCGCCAGTACTGCGGATTGCGGCTCATGTTCAGCACGTCTTTCGCCTGCCAGCTGTCGAGGCGAAACGGCCCCGAACCGGCTTCGTTGGTCGTCAGCCAGCGGTTGCCCCAGTCGCCATTCACTTCATGCGCTTTGACGGTTTTGCTGTCCAGCGCCACTACGCTGCCGAGCGCGGCCAGCGAGTAAATCACCAGTTTCGGGTCATTGGGTTTGGGAAGCTGAATTTCGACAATGCCCGGCGACGGCGTGCGCACCATCTCATCGACATTCTTTTTGGTGAAGCCGTAAGATTTCCACACCGATGCCTGCGCCAGATTCAGGTGCAGGATCCGGCGCATAGACCACACCACGTCATCCGCCGTAACCGGATTTCCGGAGTGAAATTTCACGCCGTCGCGCAGATGAAATGTGATCAGATCCCGGGCATCGTTGACCTCCCAGGAGGTCGCCAGCGCCGGACGGACGTTGGTCAGCGCACGCGGATCCAGCTCAATCAGTGGATCATAAAGATTCACCACAATGCCGACGATGTCATTGCCGGTCATCGCTGCCGGGTCGAGCGTCAGCAGGTTGTTCATGTTCATGCCGATAAGCAGCTGGTCGGGCGGCGTTTTCGCCTGTACCGCCCCGCCACTCACCGTAAGCAGGAGCGCGAGGAACCACGCCCCGAGGGGTGTGCCTGTGTTCATGATGTACCTTCCGGGTAGAGTCAGAGGTTTATTATTTTTTTCTGCCCGCAGGTCAGTCTCGGCTGACGGTATGGGTTTCTATATACTCAAAATTGATGTCCTCTCCGAGGCCGGGGCGATGCGAAAGATGTACAAAACCCTGCTCATCCATCGGGTCAACGATGCTGTTGAGATAAGCGGCAGGTTCGTCGTATTCAAGGAAGGGGTGCAGCAGGCCGCGTTCGTACCAGCGACAGTTGCGGATTGCACCGACCACCGCCAGGCTTGCCGCGCCGTTGCCGTGAACTTCGCAATCCATGCCGAACGCTTCTGCCAGACTGGCGACTTTCATGCAGGGCGAGATCCCGCCGACGCCGTTCGCGCCGGCGCGTAAAATGTCGCAGGCTCCGGCTTTCACCCAGTCCGCACGGCTGTGATGTTTTCCGCCCAGACTTTCCGGCCCGATAACGTCGATCGACAGGTTTTCTGCCAGCCACGCGTAGGAGGCCATACTCTCTTCCTCCATCGGCTCCTCGAACCACGCGAAGTTGAGTTTTTCCAGTGCTTTACCGATGGTCAGCGCCTGACTGCGGCTGTACCAGTGATAGCCGTCGAGCATCAGCTCGATATCCGGCCCGACCGCTTCACGCACGGCAGCGCAGGCTTTGATGTCCATTTTCGGGTCCGGCGCGAACGCTACCGGCGGCATCCAGGTGTGCAGTTTGATCGCCTGATAACCGCGCGCGACCAGCTTTTCGGCAAACTGCCCGAATTCATCCGGCGTCGACAGCCCGCCTTTCAGCTCATCGCCGCACATGGTGCTGCCATAGGCTGGCACTTTTTCGCGAAATCCGCCCAGCAGCTTATGCACCGGCATATTCAGTTTGCGGCCAATTAAATCCCACAGCGCCTGCTCGACAAACGACAGAGCGCGCTCGGTCAGCTGGTGCGCACTGCCGCGCTGCCAGTGAACCAGATCCTGCCACAGACGTTCGCGGTCAAACGGGTTCTGGCCGATCAATACTTTTCTAAAGAAAGCATTGACCACGTGCGGACGCACAACTTCCGGCGGCGCGAACGAATAACCGCAATCGCCTTCATCGGTGGAAATGGTCAACATCGCCATTTTTGCCAGACTTTCTTCACCCGGATGAGAATGACCCGCGCTGTCTGATACACGACGCGTCGGATAAGTAAAAACAGAAACTTCAACAGAACTTATTTTCACAGCGATACCTGCCATTACTGAGAGAGTGAATGCCCGTCAGGGCGCTCCGGGATTACGGGTTCCGTCAACTTTGTGAGCGCACTCACACTTGGTTAAAACCGCAATCCAGCATTAATAAAATAGCGTTTCATTATCGAAGTTAGCCACTTTATTTGCACATTTCCACGGCTAAAAGCCGAAAATTTCGACGTATGTTTGGGCATCCGCACGGGGGAATGTGAGCATTTTCACGAAAGCAGGGAGAAGTGTGATCTGTACAGGAAATAGACGGAATGATTGTGGGGAGATATCGACAGAATATCTTTATCGGGTAAAGAGGACGTCCCTTGCAGTAGCGCCTGGATACCCCGGATTGAACTCACCGGCAAGATAACTTAGGATCGGCCCATGGTCTGGCATGCGCCCGGTGACTTCTGGAGTGGAATATGTTGCGAGTAATTGATACGGAAACCTGCGGATTGCAGGGTGGCGTCGTTGAAGTGGCCTCGGTCGATATCGTGGATGGACAAATCGTCAACCCGATGAGCGATCTGGTGCGCCCCGATCGCCCTATCAGCCATCAGGCGATGGCGATCCACAAAATCACTGAGGCGATGGTAGCCGACAAACCGTGGATTGAAGAGGTGATCCCCCGTTATCACGGCAGCCCTTATTATGTGGCCCACAACGCCAGTTTCGACCAGCGTATGCTGCCGGAAATGCCGGGTGACTGGATTTGCACCGTTAAACTCTCGCGCCGCCTGTGGCCGGGCATCAAGTACAGCAACATGGCGTTATACAAATCTCTTAAACTCAATGTGCAGACCCCCGCGGAACTGCATCATCACCGCGCGCTGTTTGACTGTTACATCACCGCTGCGTTACTGATCCGCATCATGGAGGAGTCAGACTGGACGCCGGAGGAGATGGTTGGCATTACCGGGCGTCCCGCACTGGTCACCACCATGATGTTCGGCAAATACCGGGGTAAGAAGATTGAGGAAATTGCACAAGATGACCCGATGTATTTACGCTGGATGCTGAATAACATTAAAGAGTTAACGCCCGATCTGCGTATGACGCTTAAACATTATCTGGAAGCATAATTACGTATATTCTTAATTTGCCTGATCCGATACCTTCTGCCGGCAAACGTTCAGCACGAGTTGGCGCAACCAGCGGTGCGCCGGATCCACTTCAGAACGCGGATGCCACATCTGCGAGATGGTGATTTCACGGGTTTTTACCGGCAGGTCGAAAATCCAAAACGTGGCGGATGCGCTGTTTCTTTCGACAACCGGCTGGCTGATGAGAAAGGACGCCGGTACTAATGCCACCAGATCGGAGGCTTGAGCGATCGCCAGCGCGGCGGAGAAGCCGGGCACAATGGTGGCGATTTGACGTTCTAAACCCAGTTCCGCCAGCGCATCATCCACCGGCCCGCGGATACCATCGCGACGCGACACCACCACATGCCCGCACGCGGCATAGTCGGCAGCGGTAATCTCGCTTTTTAGTTCAAGCGGATGGCCTTTTCGGACCACCCCGACAAAGCGGTCACGGAACAGTGTCTGAATACGGATTTCCGGCCCCATATTACTCAGCACGCCAATCTCAAGATCGACCCGCCCTTCCCGCAGATGCGTCGAGCTTTTTTCCGGTTTCGGCGCAAATCGCAGACAGACGCGCGGTGCCACCGCCGCCACCTCGGCGATAAGCGTTGCACCAAACGCCAGGACAAAACCGTCGTTGGAACGTAGGATAAAGGTGCGATCAAGCATCGGTAAATTGAGTACCGATGCCGAAGGGCGTAACAACGCGCGCGCCTCAAGAGTGGCATTTTGCGTGCGCTCACGGATCTCTTCGGCATAAGGCGTCAGCACCATCTGACGCCCAGCCCGCACCAGCAGCGGATCGCCGGTCGTCGTGCGCAGGCGGCTCAGCGTCCGGCTCATAGCCGAGGCGCTCAGGCCTAAGCGACGGGCAGCGCCCGCCACACTTCCTTCAGCCAGAAGTACGTCCAGCGCGATGAGTAAGTTCAAATCGGGTTCAGTCATGCTTCATGATAACTCAGGCTGAAATTCGAGAGAAGGCGTCTGATGCAGGTATTAAGTGCAAATGCTGCACCTTCCGCCGCACCTCACGCAAGGCTATAGTGCCTGCATTCCACATTATTGAGAGAACATAAAGACATGGCATTATTTACCGATCAGCCGGGCGATGAAGGACTGCCAGGCCGAGAGCGCGGTTTAGCGATGGCCGCTGTGATGACGATGACCACCATGGCCGTGTTTGACGGTTCGATGGTGAACATCGCGTTACCGCAAATAGCGCGGACGCTGGACGTCTCCGCCGGTGCGACGGTCTGGGTATCGAACGGCTATCTGTTATCCGCCGCCATGACGCTGGCAATTTTCGCCGCGCTCGCTACCCGTATCGGATTTCGCTCGCTGTTCGCCCTCGGCCTGACAGTGTTTACCTTAACCTCCGTGGGGTGCGCGTTATCCTCTTCGCTGGATATGCTGGTGACCATGCGCGTTCTTCAGGGTATTGGGGGCGCGGCGACGCTGAGTATCGGCCCCGCTATTCTCCGCTCGGTCTTTCCCAACCGCCTGCTCGGGCGAGTACTCGGCATCAACGCCCTGCTGATTGGCACCAGCACCGCCATCGCACCGGTATTGGGCGGGACGATTTTGTCGGCGATGAGCTGGCAATGGTTGTTCGCGATAAATATCCCGTTGGGCATTATTGCGGTGATCCTGACCCTTCGCGTCATTCCCAATAATCCGGCGAAAACGAAGGAACCTTTCGATTTCGCCGGTGCATTTTTGTCAGCGGCAATGCTCGGTGCGTTGATCATGGCGGCAGACGCCTTCTCACATCCGGGCAAAGACGATCTGATTACCGCCGTCATCTACGGGCTGACCGCTATCCTCGCCGGTATGGCGTTTATCTGGCGTCAGCGCCGCGCGCCGAAGCCGCTTCTGCCATTGGCCATGTTTGCATCCTCACGCTTTTCGCTGGCAGCGCTCACTTCACTGGCCTCTTTTGTCAGTCAGGGCATCACGTTTGTGGCATTGCCTTTTCTCTTTCAGAGCGTGTACGGCTACAGCGCCTTTGTATCCGCCTTGCTTTTCACCCCCTGGCCGATCGGGATTATTCTTGCTGCACCGCACGCCGGACGCCTCGCCGATCGCTATCCGGCAGCAATTATCTCAACCGTGGGATTAAGTATTTTTGCCCTTGGGCTGGTGCTGCTGGCACAACTTCCCGGACATCCACAGGCATGGGATATCGGCCTGCGCAGTTTGATTTGTGGCATCGGTTTCGGCTGTTTCCAGAGCCCGAATAACCGCGAAATGTTATCCAATGCCTCGCGAGAAAACAGCGGTTACGCTTCCGGCGTATTGGCGATTATGCGCACCTTCGGTCAGTGTCTGGGGGCGGCGTTTGTCGGGGTGATTCTTTCGGTTATGGCAAGCCGCGGCGCAATGCAGGAAGGTCACGCCGTTCAGCTGAGTATGTGGGTTGCGGTGATAGCGACTGTGCTGGCGATAGTGATTAGCGTGAGCCGTTTGCGCGGTTTGCAAGATAAGGTGCAACGCGTGAAGTAAAATTCATGATGCAGAGCGCGTAATTTCGCTCTGCTTCTCAGGCATTCTGATACAAATCCCATCGGTTGCCGTAAATGTCTTCAAAAACAACCACTGTTCCGTATTCCTCTTCACGCGGTTCTGCGCAAAATGTCACGCCTTTGCTTTTCATTTTGTGATAATCCCGCCAAAAATCATCCGTATGCATAAATAAAAATACCCTTCCGCCACACTGATCACCGATAAACGTTTGCTGCCGATCATTGGATGCCCTTGCCAGAAGCAAGCTACAATCACTTTCTGGATGAGGGGTAACAACAACCCAACGTTTACCTTCCTGGGGCGTATCCTCCACCAAGGTGAAACCAAGTTTGTCAGTGTAATATTCAATGGCACGGTCATAGTCATCAACCACGATCGCCACGTACCCTAAACCCCTTTTCCGAATTCTCATCTGCTACTCCTCCCTATTTTTGTTTTATCTGAAGGATATTACACCTTTAAGTTTTTAATGCTGAACCTGTTTATGGATCGTCACTTCACGTATTGCTGATTGAACACCGCGGGCTGAGGCCGCAGGAAGAAAAACGTATTACACAAACGTCTTATAAGTCTGGCGGTGAAATGACACCCACAAAAAAAGGCCGCTTTCGCGGCCTTTCACATTCATACACTTCAGTGCAATTACTTAGCGTCTGGTAGTGCGTAAGCGATGATGTAATCGCCCAGTTTGGTACCGAACGAACCGTGACCACCGGCTGCGATAACAACGTACTGCTTGCCATTCACAGAGTAAGTCATTGGGGTGGCCTGGCCGCCTGCTGGCAGACGTGCTTCCCACAGTTTGTCACCGTTGCTCATGTTAAACGCGCGCAGGTAGTTATCTGCGGTTGCTGCGATGAAGAACACGTTACCGGCGGTAGAAATCGGTGCGCCAAGCATTGGCATACCCATTTTGAACGGCAGCGGTAATGGTGAGCTGTCGCGCACGGTACCGATACGTTTTTTCCACACGATATCGTTGGTTTTCAGGTCAACACCGGAGATGTAACCCCATGAAGGCTGTTTACATGGGAAGCCCAGCGGAGACAGGAACGGATTCAGCGTCACGCCAAATGGCACGCCGTACTGTGGCTGAATGCCCGTTTCAGTACCAGAACCGCCTTTATCGTTGGCGTCTGGCTCCATAGGGTTGCCAGGACCGCGTGGGATCAGTTTAGACACGAAAGGCAGTGCAATCGGGTTTGCGATCGCTATCTGACGATCGGTATCCACAGAAATCCCACCCCACTCGAACATGCCGAGGTTACCAGGGAAGACCAGAGTGCCCTGCTCGGATGGCGGTGTGAAAGTGCCTTCATAACGCAGTTTGTGGAAGATCACACGACACATCAGCTGGTCGTAAATCGTTGCGCCCCACATGTCTTTACCGGTCAGTTTGGCTTCCGGACGGAACGTCAGTTCGGAGAATGGCTGAGTCGGAGAAACATGGTCGCCTTTCGCCGCGCCTTGTGGAACAGGCTTCTCAGGCGCATCAACGATCAGTTTACCGTCGCGGCGGTCCAGCACGAAAATGTTACCGGTTTTGGTCGGTACATAAATCGCAGGAACTTTGTTACCGGATTTGTCAGTAATATCGGCAAGCGTTGGCTGCGCCGGAACGTCCATATCCCACAGATCGTGGTGAACAGTCTGGTAGAACCAGGCCAGTTTACCGGTGGAGGCATTCAGCGCCAGCAGACCACTCGCAAAGCGTTCCATCTCAGGGGTACGGTTACCGCCCCAGATGTCTGGCGTCGCGACGCCGATTGGCAGATACACCAGATCCAGTTTGTCATCATAAGACGCAGGCGCCCATGAGTTCGGGGAGTTTGGTGTGAAGTGTTCACCGTCGGCTGGCAGTTTGTTTGGCTCAGCCGCACCCGGATCAAAGGCCCACAGCAGTTTACCGCTCTCAACGTCGAAGCCACGGATAACACCGGAAGGCTCACGTGTAGAGTAGTTATCGGTTACCGCACCGGCCACAATGATCACAGATTTAGTGATAATTGGCGGTGAAGTTGGCTCGTAGTGACCCGGTACTGCGTTAGGCATGTTGCTTTGCAGATTCAGTTCACCGTTGTTACCGAATGCCGGGCAGCGTGCGCCGGTTTCAGCGTCCAGCGCAAACAGACGGCCATCGTTGACCGGCAGAATGATGCGGCGTGCGCACACAGCAGGTGCTGCGCCGTTCGCTGCGGTGCCTTCTGCGGCAGGTGTGGTCTCATGATAAGACACACCGCGGCAGGTCACGTGCTGGAAGGTCGGGTTCGGCTTGAGCTGCGGATCGAAGTTCCACTTTTCTTTACCGGTTGCGGCATCCAGAGCAAACAGTTTCTGGTGCGGCGTACACAGGTAAAGCATGTCGCCGATTTTGATTGGCGTCACTTCATCAGTGATTTCGCCCGGATCGTTGGCCGTTTTCAGGTCACCGGTACGGAAGGTCCATGCAACATCCAGCTTGCTGACGTTTTGGTCGTTGATCTGGCTCAGCGGCGAGTAACGGGTACCACCCTGAGTACGGCCATAAGCAGGCCAGTCGCCGTCAGGAATGCCGGAATCTGATTTCGCCGGTGCAGAGTCTGCGGCTTTAATCGTGCCGTTGATCACCTGCGGGTCATTGAAGATGGAGTAACCGAGCACCGCCACGGTGAAGACCAGTGACAGCGCCAGTGCGCCGCGTGCGAAGGCGTTTTTAGCCGCCATCTGACGGTAAACGATCGGCAACAGGATCCACAGGCCAAGGAAGAAGGTGACGTCAAGACGCGGCGTCAGCGCCCAGAAATCTGTACCGACTTCCCAGACTGCCCAGACCGTGGTACCGAACAGGAACACGGCATACAGCAACAATGCAGAAGCGCGACGGCGGAACAGCAGCCACGCAGTAACCAGCGAAACCACACCGGCAATAATGTAATAAAGAGAACCACCTAATTTTGCCAGCCAGATACCGCCGACAAGAAGATAAATCCCGCTTAACGCGGCGAACAAAGCGGTAATTATTACGACGATGCGTGATAACGAGGCTTTCGTTTCCATAGTTGATGACCTTACTGATTTTATAATCGTCGATTTAGGATGAGCTAAATCTTCAAGAACATCCGGTTTTCACCGGGTGTCATTCCGTGCGCACGCTGCCGACTTAAACATAGGTAGTCCATCGGCAACGTCGCGAGGTGCTTTACTTTTACAGACTGAAAACTTTGTACTTCATTAAACCGAACTTACTGGAAACTGTAAGAGAGCGTCGCGCCGCCGCCGTAGTTTCTGCCCGGTGCCGGTTCGAAGTAACGGCCGTTGCCTTCGTTAACGATGACCGATCCGACATAATTTCTGTCAAAGAGGTTGTCGACGCGGGTGAACAGGTCGAGTGTCACTTTGTCCCAGTTGAAACGATAACCCGCGTTCACACTCGCCACGGTATACGCAGGAGCCTGCTCGCTGTTTTCGTCATTCACTTCAATATCGCTCATGTAACGGACATCCGCCCCTGCGTGCCAGCCATCGACCGGTGCCCACTCTAATGAAGCGTAGCCCATGTTGCGGGCAATCCCCGGCAGACGGTTGCCCGCTGGCGTACAGTCGCCAGATCCACAGGTCTCATTGCGGAAGGTTGCATCGAGCAGCGTCCAGGCCATCTTCACACGCCAGTTCTCTTCAATTTGTTGATCTAATGACAGTTCCAGCCCGCGACGACGGGTTTTTCCGGCGTTGGTATAGCTCGAACGGCCACCGATGCTTTGTGCGACAATCAGCTCATCATCGGTATCCGTTTGGAACACGGCGGCGGTCACCAGACCGTTGCCGACGCGCCATTTGCTACCGAGCTCAACGGTCTTGCTGGTCGACGGTTGCAGGCCGAGGTTCAGGCCAGAATTGCCGTCAGTGCGGTAGGAAAGCTCGTTAATCGTCGGCGTTTCAAAACCTTTACCGGCGGAAATGTAGGTATTCAGCGCCGGTGTCACCGCGTAGTTCAAAGACGCCATCGGCAGCAGCTTGTGATAACGGCGCGAACCGCTGTCATCCGGGTTGGTACCGGTGATGTAGTAATCCGTGGAATCAAAGTTAACAGTGCTGTAGCGCGCGCCGACATCCAGCGTCCAGCGCGGCGTCAGGTTCCACGTGGTTTGCAGATAAGGGTCGAGGTTCCACATCACGTTCTTTTCGTTGCGACGCTCATTGCCCTTCACGCCCAAATCGCCCTGGTCGTTGAAGTTCTCATAACCGAAACGGCGCTCGGTCATGGTTTCATAATCCACACCGCCGGTAACCGAGAACGGCACGGAACCGATCTGGTCATCATGTTTCCAGCGGGTATCCACACCGGAGTATTTACGTTCAAGCACGATCACGCCGCCCGCGTTCAGCGGATTTATCTGCGCCGTGGCCGGAATGGTCTGGTATTGCGTAGTGTGACGTTCGCCGTGATAGGTCATCAGGCTGAACTCATCGTTTTCGGTCATCTGACGCTGATAGCGCAGACCAACCTGAGTCTGATCGAGGCTCTTACGTGCGTTGTACTGATCGGCGCGTGTCGCCTGTTTCGGATTGTCGTGCCATTCGGATTCTGTCAGGCCACCCGGATCGTTAGCATCAACGGAAACGCTGTTGAACATCAGCGTCAGGGTACTGGCATCATCAATACGCACGCCCAGTTTGCCGTTACCGAGGTTTTTCTGTGTTCCGCTGTGATCACGATAACCGTCGGTGGTGAAACGTGAACCTGAGATCAGGTAATTCACATCGCCCGCGTGGGTACCATCGCCGGTTGCGCCGCTGGCTTTTACGCTGTTACGAAATGATCCGTAGCTGCCGAAATATGTACCTGCTTCGAGGGTGGCGGGTTGTGTACCGGTTTGGGTGTCGACGTTAACCACGCCACCGGAGGCGTTACCGTAAAGTGCGGAGAACGGCCCGCGCAGAACTTCAACGCGCTCTACCGAGTTCAAATCAATATTCGAGGTTTGCCCCTGCCCGTCCGGCATGGTGGCCGGAATACCATCAACGTAAATCCGCACGCCGCGCACACCGTGCATCGAACGGCTGCCGAAGCCGCGAACGGAAAGTTGTAAATCCTGTGCATAGTTCTGACGGTTCTGCACCTGCAGGCCCGGCACGCTGCCGAGGCTTTCGGAGAGATTGACCTGCGCTTTGCTGTTACGGAAATCTTCGCCGTCGATAACGCTCACCGCCGCCGGAGTGTCCAGTTCGGACAGGCCGGTTGCACCTTGTTTTTTGATGATCATCAGTGAGGAAGAGTCGGAGGTGTCATCAGTGTCGCTTTTTGGCGTATCGGTGGCTGACAGTGCGTAACTGACTGAAACAGGGCTACAAAATGACAAAAAGGTGATGATAAAAGCAGAGGTTTTGGCGTTCACTTTAGGCGTTCTTTCTTGTTAGCTAAAAGTGCGAGCGGACAGGTCGCGCTAAAATACGACGCACATCTCACTTTTAGACTTTAGGAGTAGACAAAAAACCATCAATCTGATGGAGAATCAGGAAGGCGCTAACTATAGTTATTTTCTTCCTGTTAGTACATACGTAACTTTACGAATGTAATTATTTAACAAAATACCGCACGCATGGTGCATTGCCTGCATCTGGAAACAACTGGCAATCAATGTCGTTTATGTCATCAGTGCGTCACGCCGCTGTCAGCGCCAGACGCGCAGAGTGGCTGTACACACTGATGTTTTTTCCGACTCCACGAGGTATTTGCCATGCGTTATCGTTTAGCTTCGCCATTAATAGTAGCCGCTGTTACGGCTTTCGCTTCTCAGGTGGCAACCGCTGCGCCAGTGAAAAATATTGTGCTGGTTCACGGCGCGTTTGTAGGCGGCTCAGGCTGAGCATCTGAATACAGAACCCGCGCCACAACTGAAATTCCCATCGATTAAATGAACTAAATAACTTCACATCCCTACTACCCGCAAACTCCTTACCCCTTTCGCACCTGATATCAACGCATTCTCACTGTCAGCGAGCGCTGCAGGTCCGGCGATCAAAAGCGTGTAGCGGGCATTGAAGTATCTGTTTTGTTTATGCGCCTGATAGAGATGGTCGAGAATATTTCGCGTATCCAGCAAAACCACTAAATGCCTGGCATGAGTGCTAAGTTCGTTAACGCATACGTGATCCTCGCTCAAAAATACCGCGCCCGTCTCCGACACGCCAAAACGCGCGCTTACCACGCCGACGTCCACCTCTTTCAGAGATGATGCCAGTGTTTCGGCATGCAAAATGCGGTCACCGTCAACCTGTGGCGTCGCAGAGCAGAAGACAGAACCGGCAGGGTATTTGGCGCGAAGATAAGCACTCAGCGTGGCGGAACCGGTTGCCGGTGAATGCATAAAGGTGTCATCCCATATTCCTCCGGTCAGGGTCAGCGCGCGGGCATAAGCGTCGACCGGATCGTTCAGGGCGTCGTCCTGCGGGAACAACGCGTGGATGAGTTTATGTTGACGCAGGGCGGTCAGGAAATCGCTGCGGCTCATGCGTTATCCTTATCTGACAAAGTAAAATAAAGCCGGAGTCAGGTTCCCCTGCTCCGGCTCTCTGAGTGACAAATCTTAGTGGAATTGCAAGTAAGCCACATGCGTTTGCAGATATTCCTGCAAACCGTGCTTACCGTCGGCGCCGCCCACGCCAGATTTACGCCAGCCAGCGTGGAAACCCTGCATCGCTTCGAAGTTCTCGCGGTTGATGTAGGTTTCACCGAACTTCAGTTGTTTCAGCGCTTTCATCGCGGTATTGATATTGCTGGTGTAAATGGAGGATGTCAGCCCGTATTCGCTGTCGTTAGCCATCGCAATGGCCTCCTCGAGCGTTTTAAACGTCGCGACCGGCAATACCGGGCCAAAGACTTCCTCATGCATGATCGGCATGTCCTGTTTGATATCCACCAGCAACGTCGGAGGATAGAAGAATCCAGTGCCGCTTTCGCGTTTGCCGCCCAGCAGCACTTTCGCCCCCTGCGAAACCGCTTTCGCGACTTTGTCTTCCACGCGTTGTAACGCGGCAGCACTGATCAGCGGGCCCATATCCAGCTCTTTTTTCTCCGCCGTATTGCCGAACGTAACGGCTTTCATTGCTGCACTGATGCGGGAGATAAATTCGTCGTATACGCCTTCCTGCACGTAAACACGCTCTGCGCAGTTACACACCTGCCCGGTATTGATGACGCGAGAACTGACGATGGCTTTTACCGCCAAATCCAAATCCGCATCATTCATGACGATAGCCGGGGCTTTACCACCGAGCTCCAGGGAGACTTTGGTGACGTTTTGCGCCGCAGCGGTCATGGTGGCGATCCCGGCGGCGACACTGCCAGTCAGGCTGACCATCCCGACCTTCGGATTGGCCGCCAGCTCCTGGCCAACGGTCGGACCGTAGCCGGTCACGATGTTCAGCACGCCTTTTGGAAGGCCGATTTTATGGATGATTTCAGCGAAGATAATCGCATTGTTAGGCGTGATTTCGCTCGGTTTGATGACGATGGTGTTGCCGGTGATCAGTGCCGGAGCAGCTTTGCGGGCGATCAGGAAGAACGGGAAATTCCACGGCAAAATGCCGGTGGTCACGCCGATGGCTTTGCGAAAGACAAAAATGTTCTCGTTAGGCCGGTCGCTCTGAATGATCTCACCTTCGTAACGGCGTGCCCATTCGGCCATGTAATCAAGGTAATCGGCGGTGAACAACACTTCGGTTTGCGCCAGACCATAGGTTTTCCCGCCTTCAGCAATAATCGTCCCGGTCAGTTCTGGCTCGCGCTCGCGGATCCCGGCAGCGATTTTATGCAACCATACGCCACGTTCTACCGCAGGCAACGCTTCCCAGCCCGGCTGGGCCGCTTCGGCAGCATCGATGGCGCGGCGGGCATCTTCTGGCGAGCCTTCCGGGATCTGCGAGATCACCTGTTCAGTCGCCGGATTCACAACGTCAATCCACTTTCCGCCGGTGTTTTCAACGAATTCGCCGTTGATATACATACGTTTCTGAACTGTGCTCATATAAGATTTCTCCCAAGTAAGGATAGAGGTGATGAACGAGTTGTTAAAAAATAAGTTCTTTTTTGTGAAGTTTTAACAGCCTGTTCCACCCGCCGGCGTTTTACCTTTCCGTGGCTGCCAGCCGGGCGTAGAAAATGGCAAAAATGTCATGGTCGGACTGCCCGAAGTAACATTTTTGCAAATTATTGATGAAGGAGGAGATCAGGAGTCAGAGGCGGGCATTACGCGGCGCGTAGCCGAATTCACGTTTAAAGAGGGTCGAAAAGTAGTTACTGTCACAGAAGCCGCACTGATGGGCGATATCAGTGATTGAGCTGTCGCTGAATCTCAGCAGGTTGCGGGCATTGATAAGCCGCAGGCGATTGAGGTAGTTCAGCGGTGTGCTGCCGGTCTGTTGTTTCATCTGGCGGTGCAGCGTGCGCAAAGACATCGAGAACCGTTCGGCAAGTACCGGCCAGTCGATTTCTTCGTCGTAATGTTCGTTCATCCAGTCGAGCAAATTATTGAGATCGCCGCCCTGCCCGCCATAACCGACATCACGATTACCTTTACGCAGCAGCAATAACAGCTGCATAAAGTAGAGTTCTTGCTGCGCCTGCGACTCCGGTGACTGGCCGACGGGTTTTTGCGCCAGCAGGTCGATCAGCGTTTTGGCCTGCGCGACCTGTGCGGGATTGATGCGCCAGTGCGCCGGATAAATCCCGTCAACTTCCTGCGGCAGCAGATCGCCGACGCCGCTCAGAAAGCGAAACGCATCCGGACTGCGGTACAGCACGTTGGTCAGGTGCAGATTGTCGGTATCTTCATACAAATGATGGTCGCGGTGACGCACAAAACAGACGCTGCCCGCGCTGAGGATCAACGGCTGATCGTTAAAGACGTGGGTGCCGGTGCCCTGTTCGACCAGCACAATTTCGTTAAAATCCTGATGATGATGTTCAGGAAAGGTCTCCTGCGGATAACGGGGTTCAATGGCGACCGGGAAATCTCCTGAGGGGAAATACTCACTACTGCGTAACACCGTCATTTCCGTCTCCTTATTAACATTATCGTAATATCTTAGTCGGCGGTGACGTGGTTATCGGGCTGAAACTGTGACCGGACAACCGCTTTTGAACAAAACCCGTATTTGTCTGCTAGATCTTGCCAAATCCGCCGTGTGACGCAGGCTTACGCCTCATTTTAGTGCGCCTTTTTAACGACAAATCGTTGTGTTTATCTGACCGTTTAGGCAGCCCCTGACAAGATTGTTATCAATTTGTGAGGTTGTTCTCCCAAACCTTTGCACCTTTGCCATGGTTGGCTAAGAACTGGCACTCGCGGAAAGGTCAGTTTGTCGGCAACCTCCTAGAGTCGTGATCATGCGCCTGGCGCGTCGGCAACTTTTCGTCGTTACCCTTTTTGCAGATTTTGCGAATTAGCATGCGGAGTACAAAAATGAAATTAAAACACGTACTGAGCCTTACCCTGATCGCGAGCAGCATCCTGATGGCGGGCGCGGCATCGGCAGAAGTGAAAATTGCGCTGGTGGCGAAATCACTGGGCAACGGATTTTTTGAAGCGGCCAACGTGGGCGCACAGCAGGCTGCGAAAGAGCTGGGCGATGTCAAAGTGATTTACACCGGCCCGACCACCACCACCGCCGAAGCGCAAATCGAAGTACTGAACGGCCTGATTGCTCAGGGCGTGGACGCAATCGCCGTCTCCGCTAATGACCCGGACGCGCTGGTGCCGGTGCTTAAAAAAGCCATGCAGCGCGGCATCAAAGTGGTGTCATGGGATTCCGGCGTGGCGAAAGAGGGTCGTCAGATCCATCTCAATCCGTCTAACAATGCACTGATTGGCGAAACCAACGTCAAACTGGCCGCCGATGCGCTGAAAGCGCTGAACGTAGAAAAAGGTGATGTCGCTATTCTCAGCGCCACACCGACCTCGACCAACCAGAATTTGTGGATCGCCGAGATGAAAAAGGTACTGCCGAAGTATCCTTCAGTGAACCTGGTTACTACCGCCTATGGTGATGATCTGTCAGATAAAAGCTATCGCGAAACCATTGGTCTGCTGAAGTCGTATCCCGACCTGAAAGTCATCATCTCACCCTCTTCTGTCGGTATCGTAGCGGCGGCGCAGGCGGTGAAAGATCAGGGCAAAATCGGCAAAGTGTACGTCACGGGGCTCGGGTTGCCGTCTGAAATGGCAGGGGCGATAAAATCCGGCGCGACCAAAAGCTTCGCCATCTGGAATCCGATTGATCTGGGTTACGCCGCCACTTATCTCGCCGATGATCTGGTTAAAGGAACCGCCACGAAAACTGAAGCCAGCATGGGTCGTTTAGGTAAAGTGAAACTGGACGCCGACGGCAGCGGCGCAATGGCTGAACCCTTCATTTACGATGCCAGCAACATCGACAAATTCTCCAAAATATTCTGATCCTGAATGCGGCTGACCGGTCTCCGGTTGGCCGTTTTGTTGTGCTTCGTCAGGGGAAATCTATGACCGATACCACACCGTTGCTGTCCTTAAAGGGCATCAGCAAAGTCTTTCCGGGCGTCAGGGCACTGAATAATGTGCATGTGGATTTATATCCGGGAAAAGTCACCGCTCTGATTGGCGAAAACGGCGCAGGAAAATCGACGCTGGTCAAAGTCATGACCGGCATTTATCAGCCTGAAGAAGGGGAGCTGCGCTATAAAGCCATTCCGATCAAATTACCCAACCCTGAATCCGCGCACAAAGTCGGGATCACCGCGATTCATCAGGAAACCGTGCTGTTTGACGAGCTTTCTGTCGCCGAAAATATCTTCGTCGGCCACTATGTTTATTCCGGAATATTCAAACGCCTGAACTGGCCGGCGATGCATCAGCAGGCACGCGACATCCTGACGCGGCTGGAAGTGAATATCGACTCGCACGCCACCCTGAAAGACCTGAGCATCGCACAGCGCCACATGGTGGCGATTGCCCGTGCGCTTTCCTTCGATGCGCAGGTAGTCATTCTGGACGAACCGACCGCCGCACTCTCACAGCATGAAATCACCGAGTTCTATCAGATAGTCGAGCGTCTGAAACACGAGGGCAAAGCCATCCTGTTTATCTCGCACAAGTTCGATGAAATCTTCGCAATTTCTGATTATTACACCGTGCTGCGTGACGGCAGTTACGTCGGTTCCGGCAAAATCAGCGACATTACCGAGCAAACCATGGTGACGATGATGGTCGGGCGCGAAGTGAGTCAGGCGTATCCGAAAGTGAACTGCGTACCGGGCGAGACGGTGCTGGAAGTTCAAAACCTCAGCCACCCGACCGAATTTGCCGGGATCAACTTCTCACTGCGCAAAGGTGAAATCCTCGGTTTCTACGGGCTGGTCGGCGCGGGCCGGACCGAACTCATGCAGGCACTGTTTGGCGTTACACAGCCCGGCGGCGGCAAAATTCTCATCCATGGCAAAGAACATCACTTCACGCGCCCTTCGCAGGCCATCCGCGCGGGCATTGTTTATGTCCCGGAAGAGCGGCAAAAACAGGGGGCGATCATTGATTTGCCAATAAGTCAGAACATCAGCCTGCCGCAGCTCAGTCAGCTGAATCCGCGCGGTGTACTCAACGATAAAAAAGAGTGGGCACTGGCCGATGACTACGCCAAACGGTTGCAGGTGAAAGCCTCGAGCTGGAAACAGGCAGTTGGCACGCTCTCCGGCGGTAACCAGCAAAAGGTGGTGATCGCAAAATGGCTGGCGACCAAACCGGACATCATCATTCTGGATGAACCGACCAAGGGCATCGATATCGGCTCTAAAGCCGCGGTACACCAGTTTATGTCCGAGCTGGTCGGGCGAGGGCTGGCGGTGATTATGGTGTCTTCAGAACTGCCGGAAGTGATGGGTATGGCGGACAGGATCATCGTGATGCATGAAGGGCTGATGGTGGCAGAATTTAAAGGCGGCGAGGCCAGCGCCGAAATGATTGTCAGCGCCGCCAGCGGTGCGGGCGAGGAGGCAGCATGATCAAAAATCTGCTGAAGTACCGCGAGCTGTTGCTGGCGGTGGTGATTGTGCTGATGGTGTTTGGCGTCGGCGCACGTTCACCGGAGTTTATCGGCGTCGGCAATTTGCTGGAAATGTTCAATGACACCTCGATTCTGATCATTCTGGCGCTCGGCCAGATGATGGTGTTGCTGACCAAAGGTATCGATCTGTCGATGGCGGCGAATCTGGCGCTGACCGGCATGATCGTCGCGCTGATTAATTTCCATCATCCGGACGTACCGGTGTGGGCGCTGGTGGCGCTGGCAACGCTGCTCGGGCTGGTGATGGGGGCGATAAACGGGCTGCTGGTGTGGAAAATCGGTATCCCGCCGATTGTGGTTACGCTCGGCACCATGAGTATTTATCGCGGTATTATTTTCCTGCTCTCCAACGGCGGATGGATCAACGCCCATCAAATGAGCCCGGACTTTCTCAGCCTGCCGCGTGCGACCTTTATCGGCCTGCCACTGTTAGGCTGGTGCGCGATTGCTGCGTTGATTCTGGTGGCGTATTTCCTGCGCTACAGCCGCACCGGACGGGCGCTATACACGGCGGGTGGCAATGCGACAGCCGCGTATTACACCGGCATCAACGCCGGGAAAATGCAGTTCGTCAGCTTCTGCCTCTCCGGCGCGCTGGCCGGTTTCTGCGGATATCTGTGGATTTCGCGCTTTGCAGTCGCTTACGTAGATGTCGCCAACGGCTTTGAATTGCAGATTGTCGCGGCGTGCGTTATCGGCGGGATCAGCACCATGGGCGGCATCGGTTCTGTGGTGGGCTGCCTGCTCGGCGCGCTGTTCCTCGGCGTCATCAACAATGCATTACCGGTGATCGAAGTCTCGCCTTTCTGGCAGATGGCGATTTCCGGCGGCGTGATTGTTATCGCAGTGATCCTCAACGAACGCGCCAACAAACGTAAAGGACGGCTAATTTTACGCCATGCGTCCCCTGTTCATTCTGCACAAACTGAAAGCGGAGCCAGATCATGACTAAAATCTTAACCTCGCGCCCCGCCGCACGAGAAAGTTCGTCGATGGCCGTCACGCCGTTTTTGCGCCGTCTGATGTGCTGGGAAGGATTTTTGCTGGTGGTGACGCTGCTGGTGTTCGTGGTGAACGCGCTCGCCTCACCCTATTTTCTCAACATCTGGAACCTCTCGGACGCGACATTTAACTTCACCGAGAAAGCCATTATCGTGCTGCCGATGGCGATGCTGATTATCGCGCGTGAAATCGATCTGTCGGTGGCGTCTACCATGGCGTTGAGTTCAACTATCATGGGCTTTTGCGCACAGGCCGGTTTACCGACGCCTGCGTTAGTGGGCGTCGGGCTGAGCGTCGGGTTACTTTGCGGGCTGGTGAACGGGTTGCTGGTGACGCGCCTGAATCTGTCGTCTATCGTCATCACTATCGGTACCATGAGCCTGTTTCGCGGGCTGACGTATGTACTGCTCGGCGATCAGTCGTTAAACCATTATCCGGCCAGTTTCGCCTGGTTCGGTCAGGGTTACGTCTGGGGTCCGCTGTCGTTTGAATTCGCGCTGTTCCTGGTGCTCGGTGCAGTATTTTATTTCCTGCTACACAAAACTAATTTTGGCCGCCGCACTTACGCCATCGGCAATAATCCGGTCGCGGCCTGGTATTCGGGAATTAACGTTAAACGTCACAATTTGACGCTGTTCGTGCTGGTCGGCCTGATGTCCGGGCTGGCGGCAGTGCTGCTCACTTCACGTCTGGGCAGCACGCGTCCAACGCTGGCGCTCGGCTGGGAGCTGAGTGTTATCACCATGGCGGTGCTCGGCGGGGTCAGCGTGCTCGGCGGCTCCGGCAGCATGACCGGCGTGATTATCGCCGCGTTCCTGATGGGGCTGCTGACCTTTGGCCTCAGCCTGCTCAACGTGCCGGGCATTGTGATGTCGGTTATTGTCGGTGTCATGCTGATCGTGGTGATCTCACTGCCGGTGCTTTACCGGCGGGTGCTGGCGCGAGGGGGATAAAATAAGAATATGAATTGGGTATACGCCCCCGCCTGCGGGCGGGGAAATTAGCAAATCAGCCATTACATTTACAACGCCAAACCCTGCTTGCGCTACTTTCACCTCAATCTGCTTGTCAGACCTCAAGAGCTGTCGTTGATTGCGATTCTGTATGGAATACGCCTCCATGATGTCAGCCATCGTCGCAACCATCGTGTTTAATTATCCTCGTGTTACTTGATCCCAACGGCCCTCCTCCCGTAGTTTAATCAGACACGGGGCTTCTGAATATCTTGATATAAAAGGATAACGCATGCGAATTTTAGTGGTGGGTGCCGGGGCAACTGGCGGCTATTTTGGCGCGCGGCTGGCACAGGCTGGCCAGGACGTGACGTTTCTGTTGCGTGAACAACGCGCACAGGCAGTGCAGGAAAACGGGCTGACGGTGCACAGTCCGCACGGGGATTTCCATTTTCAGCCGAAGGTATTACAAGCCTCACAACTCACCGGCCCTTATGACCTGATCCTGCTGACCGTGAAAAGCTTCGGGCTGGAAGCGGCGATGAAAGACATTGCGCCGGTAGTCGGTGAACAAACGATGATCTTGCCCGTTCTCAACGGCATGAAACATATGGAGACGCTCAGCCTGCGTTTCGGTGAACATGCGCTGATTGGCGGCTTATGCAAGATTAACGCCACGCTGGATGCGGACGGTCATATCCATCAGATGACGCCCATGCATCAGATTTTCTACGGTGAACTTTCCGGCGACAAAAGTGAACGTATACAGCGCGTCGATCAGGCGTTTCAAAATGCCGGTTTTGAGGCATTCCTGTCCGAAACCATCATCAGCGATCTATGGGAGAAATGGCTGCTGCTTTCCAGCTTCGGGGCGATCACCTGCACCCTGCGCGGCAATATCGGTCAGGTCGCTTCTGCACCCGGTGGGAAAGAGTTTGCACTGGGCATTGTGAACGAAGCGCTGACCACCATGAAAGCCTTTGGCTACGCGGAGCGCGCGGCTGCTGTGACGAAAACCAGGGAAGCGGTGACAGATAAAAATTCGCAGCAAACGTCATCGATGTATCGCGATATGACGCAGGGAAATGCGGTGGAAGCCGACCAGATCATCGGCGATCTGGTAGAGCGCGCCATTCGGGTAGGAATACATGTTCCCCTGTTGCAGGCCGCCTATACACATCTTTGCGTGTATCAGCTGACACGCAAATCCGCTTAATTATTTTCTGACGCCCGTTATCGACGCGGGCTATTTCCCCGGATGAATTTCTAAATAACTTAATAACGTAAATGAATTAAGGATGAATAAACAATGTCAGATCGTGTATGCAAAAGATCAGCCAATTCAGCATAATTTTCTTATAAGAATATCCTTCAAGGCTAAGAGCTGGCAAAAAACTTAAGTAATTTTACTTACGAAAAAGGGGGGATGCGAAAAGGGATCATTGAGGATCGAGGAGCGTATGAGAAAGTTATTATTGGGTTACTAAATAGGCAAAAAAAGCGTGGACTGCGGCAATGTTATTGTCTCCAGCGATTCCCTGTTTTGTGTTAAAAAACAGGAAATCTCAGGAACATCAGTAATACGGTCGTAATATTAACGTGCGATCAGGAAACTTTCCAGAGTTGCACCCGCATCCATCGCTGCTTTGATGGCTGATGGGGTACGGCCCTGACCCGTCCAGGTTTTGTGTTCGCCGTTGGTGTCTTTGTATTCATAGATAGCAGGACGTGGCTGGCGTTTAGACTTGGTTTTGGTGGTTTCTTTCGCACCCTGATGGGTCAACAGATCATCGAGATCAATGCCGTCTTCTTCCAACATTTTGCGATATTTAGAAAGTTTCTCGTTACGTTCTTGCTGTTGTGCGCTGACCGCTTTTACATTTTCACGAGATTCTTCAACAATCGCCGTTAACTTTTCAAGAATTTCTTCGAGAGTTTCCAGTGGCATTTCACGAGCCTGCGCGCGAAGTGTACGGATATTATTCAAAACGTTTAATGCGTTGTCCATGATGTTCCTGCCAGTATGAGAGTTTAATTTTTTGAAAGTGGATATGATTCTACACAAAGAAATAAGTATATCAATTGGGCCAGCGTAATATTACTGATTATTACGCAAGAATCTGTCTATTTGTTTCATGGTATTAACCGATAAATACATATTCACGTAAGGAAGTGCTTATCTTATCTTAACCTAAGAAAACCTGATAACGGGATGACGTCTCACCGCCTTAGCAATAACGTAAGCTAAATTTTACTCATACTTTTAATACTATCACCCTGGTAGTGATAACCCCGATATAATTCAGGTCATTGCAGTTAGCAGATTTCTCTGGCCCGCTCACTCTCTGCGTAATCCTTTTCGTTCTTCCTCTCAAGGTCTTAATACGTAAAATTTACTAGAAAATTTAACAATTTCCGCTTTAGAATGTGGTTACCATCACAGCAGGATTTGGTCTCACCTATGTACAAAACCATTTTTTTCGTCTTCAGCGCCTGCCTTGCTTTAAAGCTGGCGCTCGACTGGCAAATCATTTTACAGGTGGCGGAGAGCTGATTTTCGCCTCTGACGCCAGCGCGACAAATTCAGACAAATTTCGCGTTAACGCTCCCCTCCGCCATATCAGCCAGGTCGTCAAATACCGATAGTGATCCGCCAATGGCCAGACGCTGACCGTACTGCTGCCCGGCATACTTTCCAGCATACTGCGCGGCATCAGCGCCAGCCCGCCACCGGCAATCACGCACGCCAGCATTCCGTGATAGGACTCCATTTCATAAATTTTTCCGGGTGCCGCTTCATCCTCCCTGAACCAGCTTTCGAAATGGCGGCGGTAGGAGCAGTTGGAACGAAACGCGTAGACGATTTCCCCGTTCACTTCCTTTCCCCGCGTGACAGGCGCGTGGTGTTCCGGCGCAACAATCACCATTTCCTCCTGATACACCGGTACGCCGTCGAGCACTGGATGTACTACCGGGCCATCCACGAAAGTCGCTTCCAGTTCCCCCTCCAGCACTTTTTCCAGTAATTCACCGGAAGGCCCGGTGCTCAGCGCCAGCTCTACTTTGCTGAACTTTTGATGATATCGCGTCAGCAGCGGCGGTATACGCACCGCTGCCGTGCTTTCCAGCGCGCCCAGCGTGAAAATTCCCTGCGGTTCATCGCCGGAAACCGATGCCCGCGCTTCGTCCACCAGATCGAGAATGCGGTTGTTGTAATTGAGAAAGTTACGCCCGGCCGGTGACAAACGCAGGCGCTGGTTCTCGCGGATAAACAACTCGACGCCCAGTTCGGCTTCCAGCTGTTTGATGCGCGTGGTGAGATTTGACGGCACGCGGTGAACCAGCTGCGCGGCGGCGCTGATACTGCCGGTCTGTGCAACGGCACGAAACATCTCCAGTTGTGACAGATTCATAACCATTCTCAAAATGTGAAAAGAAAGCTTATTTTTATTCATTTTTACTGAGCCATGCAAGAGGCTATTCTGTTTCCATCGTTCTCAAAGAGGAAAACAAAATGACTCAAGCCATTTCACTGAACCCGTTTAACGGCGAACGCATCGCCGAATACCCCTACGATTCTGCACTGGCGCTTGAAGCCGCCGTCGCACAGGGCAGCGCCGCATTTAAACACTGGCGCAAGGTGGATATTAACCAACGTGCAACCCACCTGATGCAACTGGCCGCCGAACTGCGTGATGCCGGTGAAGAGATTGCCCGTACTCTCTCCCGCGAAATGGGTAAGCCAGTAAAACAGGCGCGTGCCGAAGTCGAGAAATCGGCAAATCTTTGCGAATGGTATGCAAAGCATGGTCCGGCGATGCTGGCACCGGAACCGACACTGGTCGATAACGGCGAAGCACATATTCACTACCGCCCTTCCGGGATGATTCTGGCGATCATGCCCTGGAATTTCCCGGTCTGGCAGATCCTGCGCGGCGCAGTTCCGGCCATGCTGGCGGGGAATACTTTTTTGCTCAAACCTGCACCGAATGTAATGGGCACCACATATTTAGTGAAACAGGCCGCACTAAAAGCCGGATTCCCGGCCGGTGTGTTTGGCGTGATTAATGTCGATACACCTGCCGTTGCAGATCTGATCGCCGACAGCCGCGTCACCGCCGTCACCGTGACCGGCAGCGTGCGGGCAGGTGCCGCGATCGCCGAACTGGCAGGGAAATCCGTCAAAAAATGCGTACTGGAGTTGGGTGGTTCGGATCCGTTTATCGTACTTAATGATGCCAATCTGGATGAAGCAGTGACCGCCGCCGTCGCGGGACGTTATCAGAATACCGGGCAGGTGTGCGCCGCCGCCAAGCGTATGATCGTTGAAGAAGGCGTGCTGGAAGACTTCACGGCGAAATTTGTTGCCGCCACGCAGGCACTGGTGATGGGGGATCCCCTCGATGATGCTACTTACATCGGCCCGATGGCACGTTTCGATTTGCGTGATGAGCTGGATCAGCAGGTTCAGGAGAGCCTGGCGCAGGGCGCAACGCTGCTGCTGGGCGGTGAAAAAGTCGCAGGGAAAGGCAATTTCTACGCGCCTACCGTGCTCGGCAACGTGACGCCGGAAATGACCGCATTTCGTCAGGAACTGTTTGGTCCGGTTGCTGCCATTAGCGTGGCGCGTGATGCGAAACATGCGGTTGAGCTGGCAAACGACAGCGATTTCGGGCTGAGCGCGACAATATATACGGCCAATTTGGATCTGGCGAAAGAGATGACGGATGAACTGGAAACCGGCGGTGTCTTTATCAATGGTTACAGCGCATCGGATCCGCGCGTGGCGTTTGGTGGCGTGAAAAAAAGCGGGTATGGCCGCGAGCTGTCTCACTTCGGTTTACGCGAGTTTTGCAACGTGCAGACCGTGTGGACTGACCGTAAGTAGCCGCCAATGGCTTAACCTGTAAGACAAAATCACAGGATTATTACATCCTGTGATTTTATAATCCTTCCGTTAATTCGCCTGCGCCGCGGCGGCATAAATCGTCGTTACAACCTGCTGATTGGCGGTCAGCGTTTCATCGATTGTTTTTTTGCCTTCCAGCAAATCTGAAATATTTTTCCCTACCGCATCACCCATCTGATCAAAGCCCGGAATACTGACGTACTGCACGCCCTGATATGGTACCGGGTAGAGCGTTGGCGTTTCCGGCGTCGCCGTTTCAACCGCCTGTTTCACACCCTCAGCATAGGGCGCCAGTTTCTGGTATTTCACCTGCGCATAGGAAGAATAACGACTGCCCGGCGGGATCGCGCCCCAGCCGATGGTTTTCGCCACATCCTGAATGTATGCCTGCGATGTCGCCCAGGTGATAAATTGCTGCGCCTGATCTTTATGGCTGGCATGCTGCGGAACGGCCAGCGCCCATGCCCACAGCCAGTGCGAGCCATTGGTGGAAATCGCGGTCGGCGCGGGCGTAAACCCAACTTTATCGGCCACACGGGAAATCTGCGGATTAATAACCATACCGGCGGCGACGGTGCTGTCGATCCACATCGCGCATTTCCCCTGAGAGAACAGCTTGAGGTTTTGTCCAAAACTGTTGGATTTGCCATCCGGCGGGCCGTAATCGTGCATGATCTGCACGTAATCGGTCAGCACCGCACGCCACTCGTCGCTGTCCAGACGCGGATGCCAGTCCTGATCGAACCATTCCGCGCCATAGGCATTCGCCATCGTGGTGATAAAGGCGACGTTATCCCCCCACCCTGCCAGCCCGCGCAGGCATAAGCCGTAGACGCCCTGCGATTTGTCCGTAAGCTGCGCGGCGTAAGATTTCACGTCATCCCAGGTCGGATTGACAGGCATTGCGAGATGCTTCGCCGCAAAGAGATCTTTACGGTAATAAGTCATGCTGCTTTCACCGTAAAACGGCAGCGCGTACAGCGTTCCGTTCCACGAAAGTGCACTGCGAATTGGCTTAAGCAGGTCGTCAACGTTGTAATCGGCAGGCAGATTGTTCAGCGGTTGCAGCCAGCCTTTTTTGCCCCACAGCGGCGCTTCATAAGTGCCGACGGTGATCACGTCAAAGTTCGCCTGCCCGCGGTTCATGTCGCTTAGCACCTGCTTACGCAGTTCGCCGTCATCCATGACATGCCATTCGAGTTTGATGTCCGGGTGCGCTTTTTCGAACTCGCCGGACATCTGCTGCATGATCGTCATATCGCCGTTGGCGATGGTGGCGATTTTGACCACGGTTTGCGCCTGTGCATTGGCGAAGAACGCCAGCGGCAGCAGTACACTGAGGATCCTTCTGTGAAAAAGACCTGACATGGTGGTGCTCCTTCTCAGATCAGACATTAGCCAGACGCGGTTGACGTGCAGGAGCGTTCAGCGCGGTCAGCGGCTGGAGAACGCCCTGGCCGCGATTAAGTTCAGCGGGAAAAACCGTCTCAGACGGCGGGTTTGGCCGCAAATGGAAGAACGACATGCGTTCAACCAGTCGCGTTGCATGGTCATTTACCGTGTGGCTGGCTGCGCTGGCCTGTTCGACCAGCGCGGCGTTTTGCTGGGTCGCGCTGTCCATCTGAACAATCGCCACATTGACCTGATCGATACCGCTCGATTGCTGGCGGCTGGCGACGGCGATATCCGCCACGTATTCGACCATCTTCGTCATACCCTCGTTGATTTCCTGCAAAGTTTCGCCGGAACGCATCACCAGTTTGCTACCTGCATCCACTTTGCTGACGCTGGTTTGGATCAGGGATTTGATTTCCTGTGCCGCCCTTGCGGAACGCTGTGCCAGCTGGCGGACTTCAGAAGCGACAACCGCAAAGCCGCGCCCTTGCTCACCGGCACGGGCGGCCTCAACGGCAGCGTTCAGCGCCAGTAAGTTTGTCTGGAAGGCGATCTCATCGATCACACGGTTGATGTCGGCGATTTTTTTGCTGGATTCTTCAATATCGCGCATCGCGGTGACAGCGTCGGTCAGAATGTTACTACTCTGCAGTGCCCGTTCGCGGACAGTTTGCGCAAGCTGGCTGGCCTGCGCCGCGTTATCGGCGTTGAATTTCACCGTTGCGGTCATCTGCTCCATGCTTGCTGCAGTTTGTTCCAGCGAGCTGGCTTGTGCATGAGTGCGGGAAGATAAATCGTTGTTACCATCAGCCATTTGGCCTGCCGCGCTACTCAGCGCCAGCGCACTTTCTCCCACTTCACGGACAATGCCGCTCAGACGCGCATCCATGTTCGCCAGCGCCTGCATCAGCTCACCCATCTCATCTTTTGGGATCGCACCCAATCGGTGATTCAGTCCACCGGCTGAAATCGATTCCGCCAGACGCCGCGCACGACGCACCGCGCCGGTGATCGAACGCACCAACAGCCAGCCCGCAATACCGGCGGCCAGCAAACCGCCCGCCAGGATCGCCGCCATGCTGTTACGCATGGTGACGTAAGCCTCAGAACTTTCAGCATAGTTGCGTTCAGCGTGCTGGCGCATCAGGTTGTCCAGCCCGTCGATGTCCTGTTGCAAGGCCTTACTGCCATTTTTCAGCCGGGTTTCGATCATGACCAGCGCGCCGGACGGATTACCACTCGCCACCAGTTTGCCTGCATCGACAATCGCGGCCTGATAATCATTGAGATCGTTGAGAAACGTCGCGCGCAATTTTTCGCTGCCCGGTACGGCAAACGTCGCCTGATAGGCTTTGCGTTCTGCAACAATCTGCTGGCCGTAAGCATTGATTTGCGCCACACGCTGATCGACTTCAGCGGGGTCGGTCCAGTAGCGCAGCGATTCAAACAGCGTCGCCGACTGCATTTGCGCCAGACGGTATAATTTCGCGGAATGCTGTAAAGGCAGTAATTCGGTGCGATAGGTCGATATCGCGCGCTGATCGGCAGCGCGAAGCCCTAAAATCGCCCACAGCGCAGCGACGGTCAGCAAAATGCACAACAATCCAACGATGCCAATTAACCGGCTCTTAATGGTAAATCCCATATCAATTCCTCAGACAACAGCAATGATTTCACAGGAAGGCGTCAGCGTCGGATGGCAAAGTGGTGATCGCCCTTTGAACGGTTTATCGGCAAAGGCTGGAGAAAGTTTAGGCGTGTTTTCAATCATATAGGACGCGCGCGTTATCGTGACATTGATGACGTCAGGCGTTGATAATTTGTCTTATCGCGGGATATTGTCCTGACGCTTTCAGGTAAAGGTCATCGCCCAGGTAATGACACCGGCGACGACCGTGGTAAAGGTGAGCGCGACAAGGAACAGAATATCGATGACTTTTTCCAGCAGCAGATTGCGGCGCTGGTTACGGGTTCTCAATGCCCAGTAGGATAAAATCGTAGTGGCCAGATACAAAATCGCGTTGATGGCGAGCAAGTCATCACCCAGCGTACCTTCGCGCCTGAGGGTCGTGATCACCTGAAAAATACCAATAACCGTGATACACACGCCCACCATGCCCGCCGACGCAGTGAAAATATGCACGCAAATGTCTTCGTCGAGCCTGGCGTTTACTTTCTTTCTGAGCATATGCGCCCCCGTGGAGGTGTGACCGGTTAACCCTCTAACAAATTGACTTTGCGCCCAATACTACGAGAATGTCTCTTTTCGAGCGACACACTTACAGAATCGGAGTCTGCCATCGTCTGCTCTCTCAAGTTTCCCCATCTAAGAATTGTCAGGACAGGTGTCGCACTGATGGCTGCCGTGTTGATGCTGGCCAGCTGTTCGTCCAAACCGCCGAAATCACTGGTAACCCCGCGACCTCCAGTCAGTATAGAACCCCCTGTGGGAAAATCTGCTCCGGGCACGGAACCGGTGCGTGGCGTCTGGCTGACGACCGTTTCGCGCCTCGACTGGCCGCCGGTCTCATCGGTAAATGTCAGCAGCCCCGCCCTGCGCATCAGCCTGCAAAAAAAAGCGCTGACGGATAAACTGGATAAGCTGAAAACCCTCGGCATCAACACTGTATTCTTCCAGGTGAAACCTGACGGTACCGCGCTTTGGGCATCAAAAATTCTTCCGTGGTCGGATATGATGACCGGCAAAATCGGTGAGGAACCGGGCTACGATCCTTTGCAGTTTATGCTTGATGAAGCGCACAAGCGCGGTATGAAAGTCCATGCGTGGTTTAACCCGTATCGCGTCTCCGTCAATACCAAACCTTCCACCGTTGCCGAACTCAATAATACTCTGCGGCTTAATCCGGCCAGCGTATTTGTGCTGCATCGCGACTGGATCCGCACGGCAAGCGATCGCTTTGTGCTTGACCCCGGAATACCCGAAGCACGGGACTGGATCACCAGTATCGTCGCCGAAGTCGTCGCGCATTACCCCGTCGACGGCGTACAGTTCGATGACTATTTTTATGCCGAATCTTCCGGCTCGAGCCTCAATGATAACCTGACGTTTCAGAGATATGGCAAGGGATTTGCGTCCAAAGCCGACTGGCGACGCCACAACACTCAGCAGTTGATCGAACAGGTTTCTCGCACCATTAAGCAGATGAAACCGGGCGTCGAATTTGGCGTCAGCCCGGCGGGCGTGTGGCGAAATGCTTCGCACGATCCGGCGGGTTCGGATACGCGCGGCGCGGCGGCTTACGATGAATCTTATGCTGATACCCGCCGCTGGGTGCAGCAAGGCCTGCTCGATTACATCGCCCCGCAGCTTTACTGGCCCTTCTCGCGTCAGGCTGCCCGTTATGACGTATTAGCCCATTGGTGGGCCGAGGTGGTTAAACCCACTCACACCCGTCTGTATATCGGCATCGCGCTGTATAAAGTGGGCGAGCCGTCAAAAAATGAACCGGACTGGATGATTAACGGCGGCGTGCCGGAGCTGAAAAAGCAGCTCGATATGAATGAGTCCGTCCCGCAAATCAACGGCACCATTCTCTTTCGTGAAAACTATCTGAATCAGCCGCAGACTCAGCAGGCGGTGAATTATTTGAGAAGCCGCTGGGGGAGCTAAGCACGTTCTGCGCTGTCGATGAAAACAGAAAGCCGCCTTCATCCCGGAGGCGGCAGGCTGGGTATTACTGATTTGGTTGAATTTCCTCAGAGATAAAGGTGATGACATCGAGTTGATCCCACTGATAAACCCCCTCAAAACGCCTGCCGGCAGGAAAAATGGCGGAGAGTGTTCGGGTCAGTTCCAGCGTAAAGCGGCATTCTTCTTCATCAAGCGCGACAAGTTTTGCATCGAGAAACCCAAATAATTTACCCGTTTGTGGGTAAATCATTTTAAAAAGACTCTCTTTGGCCGAAAACGTTAGCGTCATTAACGCAGCCAGTGAACCGTGCTGATGACGGCATAACAACGGGTGTTCGTCACCGTTGATAATCATCGGCAAAAAATCGCGTGCCTGCTGTTCTTCCATCAGGGTTTCAACATCAATCCCCACCCCGCCACCTGTTTGCACGGCACACAGCGCCGTATGAGCGTTATGGCTTATCGAACCGTATACGTTTTCCGGCCATAGCGGTGAGCGATCTTCGCCGATACCGACGGTAACCGGCGACTGGCCCAGGGAAGTTAACGCCATTGTGGCAAGATAGCGCCCGGCAAGAAATTCCGCGCGCCGCTTCGGGACAGCACGCGTCAGGAATGGCGGGAAAAATACCGCCAGTTCAGTAAACAGATCATCCCGATAGGCGGCTAATGTGAAGTGGCAGCGTGCGATCTTCCCTGAGTGCCCGGATTCCGGCGGCAGGTTAAGCCATCCTGCCGCCGTGATAAAGGACTCAGGCACCCAGCGTTGCGCCGCCATCGATCACGATATCCTGCATCGTAATATGCGAGGCGCTTCCGGAAGCCAGAAACAGCACTGCTTCAGCCACTTCCTGCGGCAATGCAATTTTGCCCAACGGAATGCCCAGTTTGAACTGATCGGGAAAACCGTCGATGGTGCGCTGTTCGGCGTCGTGCGTTTGCCACATGGCCTGTTGCATCGGCGTATTGGTCGAACCCGGTGACACCAGATTACAGCGCACGCCGAACGGCGCCATCTCCAATCCGACAGTCAGACATAAACTGCGCAACGCCGCTTTCGATGCACAATAGGCCGACATCCCGACGCGCGGCACATGGGCAGCGTTCGAGGCGATGCTGACGATCGCGCCGCGTTTCTGACGGCGGAAGACCGGCAGCGTATGGCGGAACAGGTTAAACGCGCCGCCCGCATTCACTGCCAGACAACTCTGCCAGTCGTCGTCGCTTATTTCATCCGTTGCGCCCAGGCGTAAAATGCCCGCGCCGTTGACCAGCACATCCAGTACCGGTTGTTCAGCCAGCAGACGCTGGCAAACCGCCGCAACCGCCTGACTGTCGGTGATATCTATCACTTCGGTGCGGAAAGAGTAATCCTCGCCGCTGAAGGTTTTATCGAAACCCGTCACCGTCGCACCCGCTTGTTGAAACGCCAGCGCGGTGTGTAAACCAATTCCCTGCCCGGCGCCGGTCACCCAAACTTGTTTACCCGCGAAATCCCATACCGTGCTCATCAGGCTTTTTCCCCGGAAAGCAGCGCCCACCAGCCATCGATCGTCGGCATTTTGGCCAGGGCAACAAAGTCGATATCGCCACGAATTTTCCGCCAGCGGGTCACCAGCGCCATGATACGCACGGAGTCCAGTCCGTAATCGATCAGGTTTTCATCGTCGGCAATGTCGTCACTGTCATCATCTAACAACGGCAAAATCTGCGCCCGTAAGGCTGCTTTAGTGTCTATTTTTGCAACATTTTCTTTCGGCAATAACTCCGCCGTCGTCACCACACGACCACAGCGCCCGGCGGTATAACGCAGCGCCATCAGGTGCTCGTCTCGGGAGAAATCAGCCAGTCCATCGGCCACCATGAAGGGCTGGATATTGCGCATAAACGCGTCGGTCGCGGTGGTCAGACAGCCGATGTGGGCGTATACCCCGCAGATGATCAACTGATCGCGGCCAGTTTCCTGCAAAATATCCTGCAACGGCGAGCGGTGAAATGCGCTGTAGCGCCACTTCACCAGCACCTGATCGTCAGTATCCGGCGTCAGTGCTTCCACTACCGCCTGCTGATCGGGATGTTTGTTCAGGCCCGGCCCCCACATGTCGTTGAGCAGCGCACGATCTTCATCACTCTGGTTATTCGGCTGCGCGGTATAAAACACCGGGATCCCGACCGATTTACAGTAGCGGCGCAACGCGGCGATGTTGTCCACCACCTGCTCAATCAGCGGGCTGCCTTCACCCCAGAAATTGAGGAAGTATTTTTGCATATCATGGATAAGCAATGCCGCGCGCTGCGGCTCAACCGTCCAGCTGACTTTATTGGCGGGCAGTTCATTGACCGCAGGCAGTGCGTAGGATTCGAGTTTAGGAATGGCCATGAATTATTCTCCCTGAGGCGCAGTGTGTTCTTGAGAAACAGAATGTTCTTGTGCAATTAACTGTTCGCGTAAAAGCTTTTTATCCACTTTACCCACCGGCGTTAGTGGCAGCCGTTCGACCCGCACAAAGCGGTCGGGCAGTTTGAATTCGGCAACACCGAGTTCGCGCAGGTGGCGGCGCAGCTGCACCGGTTTGAAACCGCTGCGGGTCACCAGAAAGGCGCAACTTTTTTCGCCCATTAAGTTGTCAGGCATCGACACCAGCGCGGCGTTAATCACACACTCATGACGCAACAGCAGATTCTCAATTTCCTCTGCGGCGATTTTTTCACCGCCACGGTTAATCTGATCTTTCAACCTTCCCTGAACCTGCACATAACCGTCATCCGTCAGTGAAATCAGGTCGCCGGAGCAGTAAAAGCCCTGTTCATCGAAGGCACTGGCGTTGTGCTCAGGGCTGAGGTAATAGCCCTGAAAGGTGTAAGGCCCGCGCGTCATCAGACGGCCAGTTTCACCTACGGGAAGAGGATTGCCGTGCTCATCCGCTACCCAAAGTTCATCATCCGGACACATCGGCGTGCCCTGAGTGGTGAAGATGCGCCGCGGATCGTCGTCCAGCAGCGTGTAGTTCACCAACCCTTCTGCCATGCCGAAGACTTGCTGCAACTGGCAGCCGATTTCCTGCGGCACCCGTGCTGCCAGCGTCTCGCTCAGTTTTGCGCCGCCGACCTGCAACAGCGTTAAACTGTTGAGGGAGGGATGCCCTTCCCATTCCTTCATCGCCTGTAGCCATAGCGTGAGTGCCGGAGGCACCAGCGCCGCTGCGGTGATCGCATGTTGTTCAATCAGCGGGAAACAGACCTGCGCGCTCGGATCCGGCGCCAGCATCACCTGCCCGCCGCCATAGAACACGCCGAGCGCGCCGGGTGAGCTCATCGGGTAATTGTGAGCAATCGGCAAGGCGCACAGATAGCGGGTTTGCGAATTGAAACGGCAAATTTCGACGCTGCGCCGGATGCTGTAATAGTAGTCGTTGTGAGTGCGCGGGATCAGTTTGGGGGTGCCGGTACTGCCGCCGGAAAGCTGGAAGAACGCCACTTCATCCGCCGGGGTCGGTGAGGCGCAAAAATCGCCCGCTTCCCCTGCAATCCACGCCGCCAGTGAATGCGTTTCATCCTTTGCATTGCGCAGCGCCATTACGCGCAGCGAAGGGTGCTGTTCAACAAAAGCAGCCACAAATGCGTGATCGGCAAACAATGCGTGATGGGTATCGGCAATCAGCAACGCAGGCCGGATTTGTGAGGCATAGGCGTTGAGTTCACTGCGCTGATGGCTGAACAGCGCATTGACCGGCACCACGCCGATTTTCAGCAGCGCAAAAAACACCACGTAAAATTCGGTGATGTTACCCAGTTGAACCAGCGCGGTATCGCCCGCACCGAGGCCACGTCGTTGCAGCGCAGCGGCCAGCCTGTCGGACATGTCATCCAACTGGCGGTAACTGAGAGTGGATATTGAATCAGATATTGCCGCGACATCGCGGTCAGCCTGTCGCTGTAAAATATCGGTCAGTGGCAGACCTAGCCAGTAACCGCGTTCACGGTAACGCTGTGCCAGGGCATCCGGCCAGCGGGTAAATGCTATCGTCATGCGAATCTCCTTTATGACGCCAGACCAAACGCACGCAGCATGGTGTTGAGCTTGGTGCCGGTTTCTGCCCATTCCAATTCAGGGACAGAGTCCGGCACTATTCCGGCTCCCGCAAACAACTGAACGTGGTTTGCCTCTACCGTGCCGCAGCGGATGGTCACCACCCATTCGCCATTACCCTGCGCATCACACCACCCGACAACGCCGCCAAACAGACCGCGCTCGAAAGGTTCGAGACGAGAAATCAGCTCGCGTGCAGACGTGGTCGGCATACCGCACAACGCGGGTGTCGGGTGCAACAGGCAGGCCAGCGACAGGGCATTTTCAGCGCTGTCCGCCACGTCGCCGTTAATCGGTGAGGCGAGATGCCAGAGGGTTGGCGTACTGAGCAGTTCCGGGCGCGAAGGAATATGCAGATGGCTGCAACGTGGGGTCAGCACATCGCGCATAGCATCGGTGACAATATGGTGCTCGTAGGCATCTTTTCCTGACACTAACAGCGCCTGGCTGGCAGCCTGATCCTGTCGCGGATCCGCGCTGCGTTTCGCCGAACCGGCCAGCGGATTTGAGTGAAAATGATTGCCGAGTTTTCGCAGCAAAAGTTCCGGGCTGGCACCGAGCAATGCGCCCTGTGCGAGCGGTACGTGGAAGTGATAACCGCCGGGATTCTGGTCGATCATGCGCGCCATCAACGCCGCGCGATCTACCGGCTGGCGGGTTTCGATCTTCAGCAGGCGCGACAGCACCACTTTGCGTAGTGCGCCCCGTTCCGTAGCTTCAACTGCTGAAGAGACCATCTGCATGAATTCAGTTTGCGCGGGGTGTTCCGTTTTTCGCTTCACCTGCGGCAAGGCGTTTTGGGTCACTGGCTTATTTTCGAGAAACTGCTGGCGGTCAAACCATTGCACTTCTTTTGGCACAAACAGTGCCGAGGGCTGTTGCGTATCGAAGGGAATGGCGCCGCAGACAATCGGATGGGTGATTCCGGCGTTTCGCGCCTGTAAGAACGCCTGCTTAACCGCCTGCTGAAAGTCACCGTTCAGCGCCTCACCGCCAGCGGCAGGCAGCGTGAGCTGAGTAAAACACCCTTGCGTGGCTAAGCTTCGAAAAGGGGAAGTGAAGAAAAATCCGCTGGCTGGAGAGATATCCGCGATGTTTTTCGCCACCTCCGGGCACTGCTCCCCGATCTGCCCTTTTCCGTTGCTTTTGCCATCCGTTACTACAGCATCCATCAGTCGACTCCTGTTAATAAAATGATAATGAATATAATAACGATTATCATTTGCATCTGATGGCGGTAAACTACTCGCCGGTTTTACGTGTGTCAATCATAGAAACCTGAAGTCTTGCGCTTTTTTCTAATTTCAGAGCACGTAGAATTACCGGAAATCGGCTATTTATCAGTACGCTATCGTGAAGGATTGTCTTTAATGAAGTATACCCTGCTCCAACGTCTGACCCTTGCAGGCGGACTTTTCGCCCTGCTGACACAGGCCTGTCTGGCCGCCGGAACCGGCTGGCCTCGTGTGATAAACACTGAACATGGCAGCGTTACGCTGGCCCATGCGCCGGAGCGCATCGTCTCCACCAGCGTGACCGTCACCGGCACGCTGCTGGCCATTGATGCGCCGGTTATCGCCAGCGGTGCAACCAGCCCGAACAGCCGGATTGCGGACGCGCAGGGCTTTTTCCGCCAGTGGGGCCAGATCGCCGCAGAGCGTAAGGTGCAGCGTTTGTATATCGGCGAGCCCAATGCCGAAGCCATTGCCGGGGAAGCACCCGACCTCATTATCATTTCAGCCACTGGCGGGGATTCTGCCCTGAAACTGTACGACCAGCTTACGGCGATTGCGCCGGTACTGGTGGTTAATTATGACGACAAAAGCTGGCAGGAACTGGCGCGACAACTTGGCGTGGCGACCGGTCATGAAGCGCAGGCCGACGCCGTGGTGAAGCAGTTTGATGAGCGGGTTAAGCGGCTGAAAACACAGCTGACATTACCCGCCCAGCCGGTCTCCGCAATGGTCTATCGCCCCGATGGCAAGGCCGCCAATCTGTGGACATCCGCTTCCCCGCAGGGACAGTTGCTGCATGAACTCGGGTTTACGCTGGCCACAGTGCCGGGCAACGTTCACGGCAGCCAGAATCAGGGCGTGCGAAAGGATATCGTGCAACTGGCGGGAGAAAACATGGCAGAAGGAATGAATGGCAAAACCTTGCTGCTGTTTTCGGGCGACGACGGCGATACGCAACGGCTGATGGACAACCACTTCCTGGCCCATCTTCCGGCAGTTCAGCATAAACAGGTTTATGCGCTGGGTAATGACACGTTCCGGCTGGATTATTACAGCGCCAGCAACCTGCTGACGCGGCTCGACACACTGTTTACTTCTCACTGACCACAGCGGCGGGCGCAGGTTAAACCTGTTGCCCGCCCGTCACGGTATGCCGTAACGCCCGCATCGCAAATGCCAGCATCACCCCCAGCAACGCCGCTGTGAAACCGAAACTCGCCGAGGTAATGGCCGGTAACATCACCGATCCCATCGCACCCAGCAGCAACGCACCGAGCGCATCCCCGGTCACGTTCTGCGCCGTCCACAGGCCGTTAATCCTGCCGAGGAAATCATCCGGCGTGAGGTTTTGGATCAGGGCATATTGCAGTAATGCATTGATGGCGCTGAGATAACCGAAGATAACCAAAAAGGCTAATCCGAGGCCAAACCACGGCATCAGGCTGAACAGGCCGACGGCGACGAATGCGCCGATGGCGGTCATCAGCAGCAGCCAGCCAGGCCGGGCGACATTCGCCACCCGTCCGCTGGTCAGCGCACCGACTGCGGCCCCGAGCGGTACGGCAGCGTACATCAGCCCAAGTTCTGAGGCGCTGACCTGCCACATTCCGGACAGCGCCGGATACAGCACCCGCACCGCACTTGCCATCGTCAGCAGCGCACCGACCAGCGCCACCATGCCGATTACCCGGTTTTGCAGCAGAAAAGCAAAACCGGAAATCAGCGCCCGCAGCGGATGTTCACGCTTTTGCACCGGCGGTGCCAGCTGCGGTAAACGCAGCAGCGGAATAAGTGTCAGGCCGGTTCCGAGCGCCGCCAGACCATAGTTCCACGCCACACCTCCGCTGGCGATCACCAGCCCGCCGATGGCCGGTGAAAGGATCGAACCGAAGCGCACGGTGAGCATACTGATCGCCCCGGCCTGCACCAGATTTTCCCTTCCGACAATCGCGGGCGTCGCCGCCAGCAGCGCCGTGACACCCACGGCACCGAAGAAACCGTCCCACACCGCCAGCAGGTAGATAAGCGTCAAAGAAGGAACCGGCAGCGCCGCGTTGATACATAACCCGACAAATCCCAGCCCGCAGGTGCTGCGCGCGAACAAGATCAGGCGGCGACGCTCATAACGATCGGCCATCACGCCGCCCATCAGCAAGCCGATAAACATGCCGCTTCCAGCCAGCGTGACAGACAGCCCGACCAGCAAGGTTGAACCAGTCATGGACTGAATCTGCACCGGCACGGCGATGCTGAGCAGACCGAGTGCCAGAATAGAAATAAAGCGCGCGCAGAAGACGGCGCGAAAAGTGGCGTGTGTTTTTAGCAGGGAAAAGTCGAGTAAAATCGAAGGCTTGTTCATTATCGATGCGTCACATATTGGTAAAAGGCACAGTCAATGTAGTGCTATTGCAGGATGACTCATGCTACCATAGCCAAACGCAATAGATAATGATAATAAATATCATTAAGATTAACTTTGGTGCTTTTACTCATCATGTCACGGTCTCTTACTGAACCCTCAGCCACCTATTCCTCCCCGGAAAACTCACGACAACCGGTGCGCCCGCAGGCATTACTGCGTCGCTTATTTTTCATGCTGCTGGCCGTTGGCCTGCTGGCCATAGTGATTTTATTAAGTCTGTTGATTGGCGCGAAATCTGTTCCGCTGCACACGGTAAGCGCGGTATTACAAGGCCAATGTGCCCTGTTGCCCGACTGCGTGATCATCCGCGATGCGCGCCTGCCTCGCACACTGGCCGGGCTGCTGGCGGGCGTGGCATTGGGGCTTTCCGGGGCGCTGATGCAAATTCTGACCCGCAATCCGCTGGCCGATCCCGGCATTCTGGGCGTTAATGCCGGTGCCGGTTTTGCCGTGGTGGTGGGTATGACCTTTTTTGGCGCGACCGACGTCAGCCAGTATTTGTGGTTTGCGTTTGCCGGTGCGCTGATAGCGACGCTGATAGTCGCGCTGATCGGTGCGGTGGGCGGCGGTAAAGTCAGCCCGATCCGCCTGACGCTGGCCGGCGTGGCGCTCGGCGCGGTGCTGGAAGGTTTTTCGTCCGGCCTCTCTTTACTCAATCCGCTGGTGTTTGATCAGTTGCGTTTCTGGCAGGCCGGTTCACTGGATATTCGCAGTATGGCGGTGATCCGCGTCGTAACGCTGCCGATCGTCAGTGGCGCTGTTCTCGCGCTGCTGATGACCCGCGCACTCAATAACCTGAGCATGGGCAGCGATCTCGCCACCGCGCTCGGCACCCGAATTGTGCCAACCCAGCTTTGCGGTCTGCTGGCCGTGACCCTGTTGTGCGGCAGCGCCACGGCGGCGGTCGGGCCGATTGCCTTTGTCGGACTGATTATGCCGCACATCGCCCGGCATCTGGCCGGAACGGATCCGCGCTGGATATTGCCGTGGACGCTGGTGCTGACACCCATTTTGTTGCTGACGGCGGACATCGCGGGGAGGCTGCTGGTGCCGGGTGAACTGCGTGTTTCCATCGTGACGGCGTTTATCGGCGCGCCGGTGCTGATTATTCTGGTGCGAAACCGGCACCTGATGAAGCGGAGCTGATCATGACAACAATTCCTGCCGTAATGACACGTTCGAGAAATTTAGTGTTATTTTCGCGACAAATGCAGACTGTCATTTTTTTAATCTTCCTGTGCGCCGCACTGGCCGTTTACGGTCTGGGCAGCGGTACGCTGTCGCTCACGCCTTTACAGGTGATCGACGCCCTGCGCGGAGAAGGGCCGCATAACCTGACGGTGATCGTCACGCAGTGGCGGCTGCCGCGCGTGGCGATGGCGCTGATTTTAGGCGCAGCGCTGGCGGCCAGCGGGGCCATATTCCAGTCGCTGATGCGCAATCCGCTCGGCAGCCCTGACGTGATTGGCTTCAATACCGGTGCCTACAGCGGCGTACTGGTCGCGATTGTGCTGTTTAACAGCGCGATCGTCGGCATTACGTTTGGAGCGATGGCGGGCGGGTTGCTTACCGCGCTGGTGGTCTATCTGCTGGCGTGGCGCAACGGCGTTGAAACCTTTCGTCTGATCATTGTCGGTATTGCCGTGCGCGCACTGCTGGTCGCGGGCAATACCTGGCTGGTGATTTCGGCCTCTCTGGAATCGGCGCTGACCGCCGGTTTATGGAGCGCCGGATCGCTCAACGGCATCACCTGGGCCAAAAGTCTGCCCGTGTTGGGCCTGATTATTCTGGCGTGGATGCTGGCGGCGTTGCTTTCGCGACGAATGCATTTGCTTGAAATGGGCGACGATATGGCGCGTGCGCTGGGCGTGCCTATAGAGCGCACGCGGCTGTGGCTCATGCTGGCGGGTGTCGGACTGACGGCCGCCGCTACCGCCGTCGCCGGTCCCATTTCCTTTATCGCGCTGGTATCCCCGCAAATTGCCCGCCGGTTGTGTCCCAATCAGTCACAGCCGCTGCTGATTGCGGGTCTGACCGGCGCACTGCTGTTGCTAGCCGCCGACGTCGCCACCCAGCGCCTTTTCCTTCCTTATCAGTTACCTGTAGGTGTATTGACCGTGAGCCTCGGCGGCATTTACCTGATTGGATTATTAATTCGTGAGTCTCGCAAAAAATGATGAACACAGACCGCCGGAATGCCCCGTTACAGGGTGAAAACCTGACCCTGAGCTACGACAAGAAAGTGGTGATCAGGGACCTGAATATCGTTATTCCACACGGCGAACTGACGGTGATTATTGGCCCGAACGCCTGCGGGAAATCTACGCTGCTGCGCACGCTCAGCCGCCTGACGGCGCCACAAACTGGCAGCGTGTTGCTGAACGGACGGCAGATAAGCGACTACGCCACTAAAGAAGTCGCCAGGGAGCTCGGTCTGCTTCCGCAAAGTTCGGTCGCACCCGGTGATATTCTGGTCGAGGACTTGGTAGGCCGTGGTCGTTATCCGCATCAGCGCCTGTTCAGCCGCTGGAGTGACGCCGACCGGCTGGCGGTGAGCGAGGCGATGCAGGCGACCGGCATCAGTGAACTGGCCGATCGCCCGGTGGATAGTCTTTCCGGCGGGCAACGTCAGCGTGTGTGGATCGCAATGGTGCTGGCGCAACAAACGCCGTTACTACTGCTCGATGAACCGACCACCTGGCTGGATATCACGCATCAGATTGATTTGCTGGAATTGATGCAGGATCTCAACCGCAAACTTAACCGCACACTGGTAGTCGTTCTGCACGATCTTAATCATGCCTGCCGTTATGCGACGCATCTGATTGCCATGCGCGACGGCAAAATTGTCGCCGAAGGTGCGCCGTCTGAGATTGTAACCCCGGCGCTCATAGAAGAGGTCTTTGGCCTGCGCTGCATGATAATCGACGATCCGGTTTCACATACGCCGCTGGTGGTGCCGCTGGGAAGAGCGTCTTCGCCAGCGGCCTGAAGGGCTATACGGTTAAGGTTCTCAAAATCCGGTTGAGCATAGGTCCCAGCGTTTTGAAAGACGACGGAGAGACGATGTCAACGTGCGCGCAATCGAGCGTGTGTACCTGAAGTTCATCGACATAATCCGCCCACGTTTTCTGCACATCCATCCCCTGCGGCAACGTCTGACTGGCGACAAACAGCGTGGCCTGACCGTTAAAACGTGCGGTTTTAGTGGCAGACAGCAGCCGCACCGAGTCCGCATAGTTGGCTTCGATATGGTCAAACATAGTCTGACGGGCTGCGGTCTGTTCACTATTCAGTGTCTCTTCAGACGCAGCGCGGAACTGAAGCCGTTCGCGCTGAATTTCCTGCAAGACGTCGTCGTCAGGCTTCGTATCCCAGCTTTGCGTTTCCGGCGGATAAGTATCCAGCAGCCCGAGAAATGCGACCTCTTCCCCCCTTGCCTGCAGGCGCGCCGCAAGGCCCTGCGCCAGCGTGCCGCCGAGGGAATAGCCGATAAAATGATAAGGGCCGTGCGGTTGCACCGAGAGTACGGTTTGCAGATGCGCATCACATACCTGCTCCATGTTCTGACACACCGCCAGCGGCCCCTCAGGATGTGGCGACTGGATACCCATCACCGACCAGTGTTCGTCGAGATAGCGAGGCAGCACGCTAAATTGCCATGCAAAGCCTGAGGCCGGGTGCAGGCAGAACAGCGTCGGCCCCTGACCAGTGCGCAGCGGTAACAGGGCATCAAAACCGCTGCGATCCGCTTCTTCCTGCGAGTGGTTTTCGGCCAGAAGATGCGCCAGTTTTTCTACGCTCGACGCCACCATCACCTGCCCGACTGATACTGGTTTACCCAGTTCGCGGCGCAGGTCGGCAGCAAGCCGCATCGCCAGCAACGAATGCCCGCCGAGGGCGAAAAAGTCGTCGTCGGCAAAGACCTGTTCGCATTGCAACAAACGCCCGAACAGCGCAGCGATGTCACTTTCCAGCCCCGGCAGCGGTTCGCGCCCCTGCACCGTCGCCGCGCTTTGCGGTTGCGGTAAGGCTTTTCTGTCGAGCTTACCGTTGGCGCTGAGCGGCAATGCCTTAAGCGTAATCAGTACCACCGGCACCATATGCGCCGGAAGGCGTTCCGCCAGCACGGCACGCAAACTTTCGCCATCCAGCGTGACTCCTGATTGCGCAACCAAATAGCCAACCAGCTGGCGTGCGTCGCCGCCGGTGGCATCGCTCTGGACTGCACCCAACGTCATAGCTTTCGTCACCGCCTGCTGTACACCGGGCAGGGAAAGCAGCGCATGATCAATTTCGCTGAGTTCGATGCGCTGACCGCGTATTTTCAGCTGGTCGTCGCTGCGTCCGAGATATTCCACTGCGCCGTCAGGCAGCCAGCGCGCCACATCACCGGTGCGGTACATGCGCCCGCCCTGCCCGAACGGATCCGCCACAAAACGGCTGGCGGTCAGATCCGGCCTGCCAAGATAACCGTGCGCCAGCTGGTCGCCGGTCAGATAAAGATCGCCCGCCACGCCCGGCGGTACCGGCTGAAGGCGGGCATCCAGAATGCGCATTCCGGTGTTCCATACCGGCAGGCCGATCGGTACATTCGCGCCTTTTACCGCCGCCAGCGCATCGCCCCATGCCGGATGCCAGCTGACGTCTACCGCCGCTTCCGTCGGCCCGTAGAGATTGTGCAACGGCACGCCGGTTTTGTGCTGCCACAGGCGGCAAAGTTCAGCGGGCAGCGCTTCACCACTGCAAAATACCTGCCTGAGAGAAGCGCATTGTGCGATGGCCTGCGGCGTGTCCAGCGCGCTGACAAACGCTGCCAGCATGGATGGCACAAAGTGCAGCGTGGTCACCTGATGCTGTTCAATCAGGCTCAGTAATTGTTGCGGATCCCGGTGCGCGTCCGGCGGTGCCATGACTAAACGCGCGCCCACCATCAGCGGCCAGAAGAATTCCCAAACCGAGACATCAAAACTGCAGGGCGTTTTTTGCAACACGACATCCTGATTGCCGATCGGATAGTGATCCTGCATCCACAGCAGCCGGTTGACGATGGCCTGATGCCCGACCACCACGCCTTTCGGGCGGCCGGTCGAGCCGGAGGTGAAGATCAGATAAGCCGCGTGTTCAGGCGTCGGGGCGTTTACTGCGAAGACCGGCGTCGAGAGCTCAAGCGGCCTCTCCACCAGCAACACCTGCCCCTGACTGCTGAAGCGGGCGAGCTGGTCAGGGTGTGTCACAACGAGACGCGGACTGGCATCCTCCAGCATCATCCGCAGACGCTCATCGGGATACCCGGTATCGAGCGGCAGGTAGGCTGCGCCGACCTCGACAATCGCCATCAGCGCCAGTGACAGAAATACCGAGCGCGGCAGCGCGACGGCGACAATATCACCGCGCTTTACGCCCTGCTGAATCAGCTGCTGCGCCAGCGCCGCAACCTGCTGGCGGGTTTGCGTATAGCTGAACTGATGGTGCTGATCCGCCAGCGCAGGCGCGTGAGGCGTTCGTTCTGCCTGCTGCGCCAGTTGCTGGCTCAGGGTACTTTTTACGACGTCGCGTCCGGTGGCGTTGACCCTTTCGAGCAACTTGTGGTCCGCTTCACTGAGCAAATCCGCTGCGCCGACCTTCAGCGTGGCGTCCTGTGCAAACTGTCTCAGCAACGCGGGCAGACGCTGCAAATGAGCATGTAATTCGTCCCGGTCATAGCGTTCGGCGTTGGCCAGGAGATCAACCGTCAGCGCCCCGTCTTCCCCGATATGCAGTGAAATCTCCAGATCACGCACCGGCCCGGAAACCAGGTCATGCGTAATACCCGCGACACCGTTAAAATCAAGGTGATAATCGAACATTTTGAAGTTGAATACGGTGCCGTAAAGCGGCTGCACATCGCCGGCCAGACCGAGATCCCGCGAGATTTGCTCGGCGTCGTAGCGCTGATGGCGGCGGACAGTTTTCAGCTCATGGCGCAGGCTGACGGCAAGTTCCGTCAGGGTGGCATCGGGATTGACGTGCATAGCCACCGGCAAAACGTTGATGACCGGGCCGGTTGCGCACAATGCCGCTGAGCCTATACGGCGCATAAAGATAAAACCGCCGCAAAAAGCCGTCTGGCCACTGAGACGCGATACCCAAAGTGCCAGCAGGGCGATGGCGATATCGCTGGCCGTCAGTTGCTGTGCCGTCTCCAGCGCGACCAGCGCGGCGATCGGCCCGGCCTCGCAGGTACATGACAGCCGGTGCAGACGCACGGAAGGCACCTGCCCGGCGAGAGGCTGCGGGCAGACGGTTGCCGGTGCGGGCAACGTTTTGGCTTTTTCGCGCCAGAATGCGGCGTCACGTGTAAACGCCGGACTTTGCTGATAATGCGCATACTCCTCAATCACGTCGCGAAAGGGTGTAAACGGCGAAATGACCGGTGTTCGCCCCTGTGATATCGCGGTGTAAAGTTGGGCAATACGACGGGCGATGGCAGTAAAGCTGAAACCATCGACCTGAATATGGTGATAACGCTGATACCAGAACCAGCGTGCGTCACAGATCCGCATAAGCACATGCCGGTGCAGCATTTTACCGCTGAGAATGCGCCTTTCTTGCGCCAGATCCTGACGCATTAAGTTCAGCGCGGCCTGTTCAGGATCCGCGGACTGACGCAGGTCGATGCACTCCGGGGCAAAAGCCGGTGACTGCGCGCACGGTGTTTGCAACGCAATGCCGTCACGCTCTTCAAAGCGCATCGTGAGGGTATCGGCTTCGTTCAGCCCCTGAACAATGGCCTGCAACATCGCATCAACGTCAAGCGCGCCATCAATTTCAATATAATGCGCGACAGTGTAAGCGTTACCGTGCGGCGAAAGCTGATCCGCCATCCAGATGCCGGGTTGCGCCGCTACCAGCGGCATCGCGCGGTCAGTCTTACTGGCTACAGGTAATACAGACGTGTCAGACACCGGCATCCTCCTGTTTTGCAACGGCCGCATCATGCAGACGCAGCGAGTGCGGACGCATATCGCGCCAGTGCTTTTCCAGCCATTCAGCACAGTGCGTTCTGACTGAGGGGCCGAACACCATGCGCCAGCCTTCAGGCACGGCGAGTGCTTCCGGCCACAGGCTGTACTGCTTTTCATCATTGATCAGCACGCAGCAGACCGCCTTGTCGTCATCAAACGGATTACAATTTTCCAAAGCTTTCTCCTTGCGGTTCACACGCGGGTTGAGTCGCAACAAAATGTGGCGACCACAACATTGCCAGGCCGTCCATCAGTCCACCGCGCCAGCACAGCGCGTCATGCCCGCCCGCCACGGCGCGGTAATGCACCTGATACGAAGAAGTGTGGAGCAACGTCACCAGTTGCTGATTCATCCGGTGGATCAACGGCTCGTGAACGCCCGCTTCCAGGTAAATTTTCAGCGGGGCTCCCTTGCCGACGCCCTCTTCTATCTGACGTAAAAGCCAGCCCGACTCGTCGCCGGACTGACCCCGCTGCGGCCACCAGAATGAGCCGGACTGACTCAGCGCACAGCCAAACGTCTGCGGCCAGTGCAGGCAGGCGTAAAGGGAAGAAAGGCCGCCAAAACTTTGACCTGCGATGACGGTGGTTTCCGGCGAATCACGAAAAGGCGCCCACGCGCGCAACTGCGGCAGAAGCTCTTCCTGCACTGCCAGCCAGAAATCGGCATTGCAGGTCAGCTCGCGGCTGCGATGTTCGTTGTCGATCACTTCAATCAGCAGATAAACGGCTTCCGGCAGCGCGCCCTGCTCCGTCAGCTGATGCAGCGGTTCCCAGACCGGCATCTGCTGGGACCAAAACTGGCCGTCGAGCACGATAGCCAGCGGACGCGACGCCGGATCGTTTTCACCGGTGGTGTAAACCCAGACGGTGCGGCTGTTGCCAAGGCGCGGGCTGTGCCACTGGTGTTTTTGTAAGACGGTGGGCGGCGCAGGCGTGCACAGGCCACAGCCGGTGGCGAAGTTATCGAAATCGCGCCAGGCAGGTTGCGGCGGTGCATCCGGCATATGCAAGCCGGACACGCGGTGTCCCCGGCCGCCGGACCAGCTGCGATGGGCATTGAGAAGGTCAGAAGTGGAAGTCCTGAAGCAGTCACGCCACCAGTGGCGCAGTGCCATCATATTGGCGCGGGCATCGTCAGCCTGCGGGGAAAAAGACCGGCTTTCAGTGGAAGGCATGAAGCTGTAGCTTCCGCGCCAGCCCGCTTCCATTTCTGTTTGCCAGAACCAGACATCGGTGCCACTCAGACGTTGCAAACTGCGTGGAGGGTTGGACTGATGATGATCCGTTTTGCCGGTAATATTGATCCACACGCGCTGATACGCCGAGGAAAACTCACTGCCCTGCGGGTCACGCCAGAAGAAGGTGACCTTCCAGTTCCCCCGTCCGGTGGATTCAATCCAGGGCGTTCCGCGTCGGGCAATGTCCAGCCACCAGCGGTCACTTCCCGCATGCTGACTGGCCAAAAGTGTGCCACTTTCAGACTCTGGTTCCATTTTAAACATCCCTAATACCGTTGTGGTTGTTTTGTTTAACATACCAATAACTTAATAATTAATAACGAGTTACATCATCAAAGAATTTGTCAGGATTGAGCCAAACGATAAAGTGAATGGTATTGATAATTGTTTGCATTTGCAATAGTGTGTGTCAGCCCATCAGGGTTGGGCAGTTTTGACGACACACACGACAACCGATCCCACCACTGGTTTTTACCCCTTTACATGCAGCCTGTGCAGCCAGCGGTTAACGGATATACCGGACCAGGAACGCAAATGAACAACAAATTGTCACATTACTCTTTAGCGACACTTTTAGGATTAGGCCTTGGCGCCACCACTTTTTCGACCTCTGTCAGCGCCGCAACGGCGCCTGCCCCCTCTGCTGAAAATACATCGGAAACGGCTGACAGCAGTGAAACCAAAGATGCCCGTGGCGACACCATTATGGTCACCGCCGCGCAGCAGAATTTGCAGGCACCGGGCGTCTCGACCATTACGGCAGAAGAGATAAAAAAACGCCCTCCGGCGCGCGATATCAATGAACTTATTCGCACCATGCCCGGCGTCAACCTGACCGGTAACTCCACCAGCGGCCAGCGCGGCAACAACCGTCAGATTGATATTCGCGGGATGGGTCCGGAAAATACCCTGACGCTGATTGACGGTTTGCCAGTGACCAGCAGAAACTCAGTCAGACAAGGCTGGCGCGGCGAGCGTGACACCCGTGGCGACACCGCCTGGGTTCCGCCGGAAATGATCGAACGTATCGAAGTGATCCGTGGCCCGGCGGCGGCCCGTTACGGCAACGGCGCGGCAGGTGGCGTGGTGAATATCATCACCAAACGCGATACCAAAGAGCTGCACGGTTCATGGAATACCTACATGAATGTGCCGCAGCACGATGACGAGGGATCGACCAAACGTACCGACTTCAGCCTTTCCGGCCCGCTTGGCGATCAGTTCAGCTTCCGCCTGTTTGGTGGCTACAGTAAAACGCAGGCTGATGCTCAGGACATCAACCAGGGGCATCAGTCTCTGCGCACCGGCACCTACGCCGATACCCTGCCAGCGGGGCGTGAAGGGGTCATCGATAAAAATATCAATGGCCTGCTACGCTGGGATTTCGCGCGTATGCAGTCACTGGAATTTGAAGCGTCAGGTGGTCGTCAGGGCAACCTTTATGCCGGTGATACGCAAAATACCAACACCAGCGATCTGGTGAAAAGCATGTACGGCGAAGAGACTAACCGGATTTATCGTCAGTCCTATGCCGTCACTTATCGCGGCGGCTGGGACAACGGGGTCACTACCACTAATTATGTTCAGTACGAAAAGACTAAAAACTCACGCATGAACGAGGGTCTGGCTGGCGGCACCGAAGGTATTTTTGCCAATGACGGATTCAGCACCACCAATCTGACTGATGTGCTGCTGCACAGTGAACTCAGCGTGCCCTTCGATTTCATGATCCCGCAGACCGCGACGCTCGGTACGGAGTGGAATCAGCAAAAAATGAAGGACCCTTCCTCTAATACCCAGGCGATGCTCGGTGGAAACATTGATGGCGTAGACAGTGCCAACCGAAGCCCGTACTCCTCGGCAGAGATTTTCTCTTTATTTGCCGAGAACAATATGGAGCTGACGGACAGCACCATGCTGACGCCGGGCCTGCGCTTTGATCATCACTCGATTGTCGGCAACAACTGGAGCCCGTCCCTTAATCTTTCTCAGGAACTGGGTGACGACTTCACGCTGAAAATGGGGATCGCCCGCGCCTATAAAGCACCAAGTCTCTACCAGACCAACCCGAACTATGTGCTGTACAGCAAAGGTCAGGGCTGCGCCGCCAGCGCCGGAGGCTGCTACCTGCTGGGTAATGACGATCTGAAAGCTGAAACCAGCATCAATAAAGAGATCGGGCTGGAATTCCATCGCAACGGTTATCAGGCGGGTGTGACCTACTTCCGCAATGATTATCGCGACAAAATCGAAGCAGGATATTTACCGAGCGGCACCTCAACGAATGGTAAAACCGATGTATATCGCTGGGAAAATGTGCCAAAAGCGGTGGTTCAGGGGCTGGAAGGAACGCTGAACATTCCGGTGACAGAGACCGTCACGTGGAATAACAACGGCACTTACATGATTGAGAGCAAAAACAAAGAGACCGGCGATTATCTGTCGATCATTCCTGAGTTTACGATTAACTCAACGCTGAGCTGGCAGACCACGGAAGACCTCTCGCTGCAATCCACCATGACCTGGTACGGTCGTCAGAAGCCGAAGAAATACAACTACAAAGGGGAAGCGATCAGCGGAAGCGAAAAACAGGAAGTCAGCCCTTACGCGGTGTTTGGCCTGAGCGGGACTTATACGGTGAACAAATATGTCAGCGTCACCACCGGGATAGACAACCTGTTCGATAAACGTCAGTTCCGTCAGGGGAACGCCCAGACCGTCGGCAATGCCACCACCAACGCCTACATGTACGGTGCAGGTGCAGCCACTTACAACGAACCAGGCCGTACTTACTACATGAGCCTCAATACTCACTTCTGATTTAGCGTGAGCCAAAAAAATGCCGCGACGGAGTCATCCGCGCGGCATTTTTTATTTAACCGGTGAAGTGAATTCGCAGAACGTCATCCGGTTCGCTGGCCTCTTTCTGCTTCGAGGAAGCCTGCTTAACGCTCACGAACAACGTCTGACCATCTTCGGACAGTGCCAGACTGTTAGGGTGTACCGGCGTGTCGATCGTGTGCAGCACCTTGTAAGATTTGGCGTCGATCACGCTGACTTTTCCTGCCTCACGGTGGGTCACGTAAATTTCGTTACGAACCGGATTGAACAGAACCGCCAGTGAGACCGGCACATCGATTTTATGCAGCACTTTGCCGTTTTCTGTATCCACTACCAGCAGTTGCGGTGATTTAGAATCCGTGACAAAGGCGCGATGCATAGCCGGGTCCAGCGCGATGTTCAGGTAAAAGTGTTCAGCATCGGCGTCCAGTTTTACGCGCGCGATAACCGTTTGGGTTTTGGTATCGATGGTGATGAACTCATTGTCCGCGTTGGTGACATACAGACGCGACGCGGCGCTGTCGAGCGCCAGACCGGTGGCGTATTTCCCCAGCCCCTCAATGGTTTTACGCAGTTGCAGCGTACCGGCGTCAATCACCCACACCACGCTTTGATTGCCTAATCCGCCCATATACACCGTGTCGGTGTTCTCATCGACGACCAATTCACGAGGCGCCAGCGGACGCTCAGTTTCCGTGCGCGGACGCTTATCCAGTACCAGCGACCCCTTCACTTCCCCGCTTTTTGCATTCACGGCAGTAATGGCACTGTTAACGGTATTTCCGAGGAACAGAGTATCCGTCTTCTTATTCATCGCCAGACCAAATGGTTTCAGCTCATTGGGAAGAGTTTGAGTGATGCTGAGCGTCGTCGGATCAATACGGTATAACACGCCGCCTTTATCCAGCTTACGGCTGCCCGATGTCGCCAGATACAGCGCCTGCGGTGAGCGATAAACCAGCTCGTAAGCGCCTTTGCTGACCGGTTTGCGATCGACAGTAAACGTGCTTTCGGCCAGCGCTGTGCCGGAAGTGATCAGTGAAATTAACAACGCCAGCGGCAGGATACGTTTTTTGATTAAGGGACAGGTGAAGCGTGCCATAAATCCTCTCAGACAAGATGATAAAATAACAGCGGCGGGCGCTTTCATACATCCTTTTAAACCACCCGCGCCGGAAAATTATTATCACGAATGATAATGCTTATCATTCTAATTAGATTTGGCGTAAAAAACTACGTCTCAGACTAAGATAAAGAATGTCAAAAACACAATCACCTTGTCATATCGACACTTATTTTTATTGTCAAAATGACACATTGTTAACATTACACCCTATATATCAATGCAATAAAATCTGGCACGCACTTTGCTATCTACAGATATCTCTCATCGATTTATTCATCAGAAGGTATCTCACATGGCGATTCAGGTTAAAAACAACATCACTTGGGTAGGACAACGCGACTGGGAAGTGCGTGATTTTCATGGGACTGAATACAAAACCTTGCGCGGCAGCAGCTATAACAGCTACCTGATCCGTGAAGAGAAAACCGTATTGATCGACACGGTTGACCACAAATTCAGCCGCGAATTTGTCCAGAATCTTGAAGCAGAAATTGACCTGACCACGCTGGATTTCATTGTTATCAACCATGCAGAAGAAGACCACGCGGGCGCATTAACGGAGTTGATGTCGCGCATTCCTGATACCCCTATTTACTGCACGGCGAACGGCATTGATTCAATAAACGGTCATCATCATCATCCGGAATGGAATTTCCATATCGTTCACACCGGCGATACGCTGGATATCGGTAACGGCAAGCAGCTTATTTTTGTTGAAACCCCGATGCTGCACTGGCCTGACAGTATGATGACTTACATTACCGGCGACGCCGTGCTGTTCAGCAATGACGCTTTTGGTCAGCATTATTGCGATGAGCATCTGTTTAATGATGAGGTCGATCAGAACGAACTCTTTGAGCAATGCCAGCGCTATTATGCCAACATCCTGACCCCATTTAGCCGGCTGGTCGGGCCAAAAATCCATGAAATTCTCGGCTTCAATCTCCCCGTCGATATGATTGCTACCTCGCACGGCGTGGTATGGCGCGATAATCCAACACAGATTGTGCATCAGTATCTGGAATGGGCGGCGGACTATCAGGAAGACCGTATCACGGTGTTTTACGACACCATGTCTAATAACACCCGCATGATGGCTGACGCGATGGCGCAGGGTATCAGTGAAGTTGACCCACGCGTAAAAGTGAAAATTTTCAACATTGCGCGTCACGACAAAAATGAAATACTGACCAACGTATTTCGCTCGAAAGGTGTACTGGTTGGTTCATCAACCATGAACAACGTCATGATGCCAAAAGTCGCCGGAATGCTGGAGGAACTGGCTGGCCTGCGATTCCGCAATAAGAAAGCCTCGGCCTTCGGCAGCTATGGCTGGAATGGCGGCGCGGTGGATCGCATTCAGACACGCCTCATGGACTGTGGTTTTGAAACGACTCTGGCACTTAAAACCAAATGGCGGCCAGACCGCGATAATCTCGAAGTTTGCCGTGAACACGGACGGTATATCGCGCGCCAGTGGGCTCTTGCTCCTTTGCCGGATGCAGCGCTTGAGACATCGGCAGCAGCAGAACAGACTGCGCCAGTGCCCGCAGTGCCAGTCCTCAGCGCAATGTCTCAAGCTCAACCCGCAGCCGCTTGTCACACCACGGACGATAATGATCTGGGACCGCGTATGCAGTGCAGCGTATGTTTGTGGATTTATGATCCTAAACTCGGCGAACCGATGCAGGACGTCGCACCTGATACACGCTGGGAAGAGGTTCCGGATGATTTCCTCTGCCCTGAATGCGCCATGGGAAAAGATGTTTTTGATACCCTGGCGGAGGAGGACAAATGAATAACGGCATCTTAATCATCGGTTCAGGTTTTGCTGCCCGGCAACTGGTCAAAAATCTGAGAAAACAGGATGCTGACGTTCGTATTGTGCTCATTGCCGATGACAGTTGTGATGAATACAACAAGCCGGATCTGAGCCATGTCATCAGCCAGAATCAGCAGGCAGATGCACTGACGCGAGAAACGTCTGAGAGTTTTGCCAGACAAAATAATCTGGAGCTGTATTCCGATACCCGGATCACGGCTATCGATATTGTCGGCAAAACTGTGTCAGGCCGGGAACGCAGCTGGCAGTATGACAAACTGGTACTGGCGACCGGCGCATCGGCAATTGTGCCGCCGATCCCCGGAAGCGAGCATATGATGACGCTCAACAGCCAGCGGGAATACCGTGAATGTGAAAATCAACTGCAACAGGCCCGACATGTGCTGATCCTCGGCGGCGGCCTGATAGGTTGCGAACTGGCAATGGACATGTCACGCGCCGGGAAACAGGTCACGGTGGTGGATCAGTCCTGCTGTCTTTTGTCTTCCCTCATGCCCGCCGAAGTCAGCAGCCGTCTGCAATATTGCCTGCAACAAATGAGCGTGGAACTCGCCCTAAATCAGAAATTGACCGGCCTGCAACGTTCCCGCGAAGAACTGGTGGTAACGCTGAATAATGGCAGGGAGATAACGGTGAATGCGGTGGTGTCCTCGGTGGGTTTACGGCCTGACACGCAACTGGCGATGCAGGCTGGCCTGCGGGTAAACCGGGGGATTGAGGTCAATGACGCCTTACAGACATCCGCACCCGATGTGTACGCGCTGGGAGATTGCGCAGAGATCGAGGGCAAAGTCCTGCCCTTCCTGCAACCCATTCAGTTCAGCGCCATGACATTGGCCAAAAATCTGCTTGGCGCACGCCACGGGTTAACGCTGCCCGCCATGCTGATCAAAGTTAAAACCCCGAATATGCCGTTGCATCTGGCCGGTGAAACGCAGCGGAAAGATTTAACCTGGACCATCACCACTCAAACGCAGGGTATGGTGGCTAAGGGTTTTGATGCGGATGAGCAATTACGGGCGTTTGTCGTGAGTGAAGATCATATGAAGCAGGCCTTTGCTCTGCTTAAATCACTGAATGCCTGAATCGCTGTGCTTAAAATTTATTGCTGAGTGTTTGATAAGCCACCTCTTGCCGGGGTGGCTTTTTTATCTTCCAGAGTCTGTTTTATTTCAGGCCAAGCCGTTTCGCCAGCCGGTGTAAATTGCCGCTGTCCACATTGAGTTTCCTCGCCGCCGATGCCCAGTTCATATCGCATCCGATCAGCGTTTTATGAATGATATTCCGCTGAAACTGGCTGGTCATGGTCGCCAGATCGGCCTGCACTATCGCTTCCTCATGACTTTCTTTTACAACATCCGCCTGCACGTCGCCCTGCAAATTAAAATGCTGAGGCAATAACTCAGTGACCATGCCGTTTTGCGTCGCACGGGCAAGCACCGCCGCACGATAGATGGCGTGCTCCAGTTCGCGGATATTTCCCGGCCACGGATAACATTCGAGTAAAGTGAGCGCATCACCACTCAGCACCAGCTGCGCCAGGCCGAGTTTTGCGCGATACCGCTCGCTGAAATATCCCGCCAGTAACGCAATATCGCTCACCCGCTCACGCAAAGCGGGGATCACTACCGGGAAAACGCTCAACCGGTGGTACAAATCTGCGCGGAACTGCCCGCCGACCACGGCTTGTTTCAAATCACGATTGGTCGCCGCCAGAATGCGGACATTGACACGTTTCATACTGTCATCACCAACGCGCTGCAAATCACCGTACTGAATAATGCGCAACAATTTCGCCTGCAGGGACAACGAGAGCTCACCGATTTCATCCAGAAATAATGTCCCGTTATCGGCCAGCTCAAATTTCCCCACCCGATGTTGAATGGCGCCCGTAAACGCCCCTTTCACATGACCGAATAATTCACTTTCCGCCACACTTTCCGGCAACGCCGCGCAGTTTAAATACACCAGAGGCTGCGACGCACGCGCCGAGCCTTTATGAATAGCGCGGGCGACCAGTTCTTTACCTACGCCGGTTTCACCCAGGATCAGAACATTTAAATCCGAGCCGGCTACAATGTCGATTTCCTGCTTAAGATGCTGCATCCCGGAAGAGGAACCGATAATTTCATCCGCGTCGCGCGCCACACTGTTTTCCCGAACCAGTTCCGGAATCGCTTGTTTTTCCAGGGTTTCCACCAGCAGCGCGTTATTCAGCGCCCCGGCTGCCAGCACGCTGATGAGCTGTAACTCCTCATCACTGAACTGATCAAATTGCCGGGGATTCAGGCTGTCAAACGTCAGCGCGCCAATGAGATTCTGATCGGCAAATAAAGGCAGACCAATGCAGGCGTGAACTTTCAATTCGTCCTGACCGGGGATCAATCCGTCGTAAGGATCCGGCAAATCACTGTCCTCAGGAAATCGCACCACATGCCCTGCACGGGCGATCGCCTCCAGCCGTGGATGCTGGTTCAGCGCAAAACGCCGTCCAAGAACATCCTGCGCCAGCCCGTCAATCGCCAGCGGGCGGAACTGTTGCTGCTCAAACCGCAACAGCGCCGAGGCATCGCAGTTCAGCAGTTTGCGCAGACTGCTGACTAAAACGCTGAAGTGATCCCGGCGTGTCAGCCCGGTCTGTAATTCTATGGCGATCGCGGCAAGAGACTGAATGGAAAGAGGCATGGTCACGGCTTAGTTAAAGGAAAGGCACTGGCATTTTAGTATGAAGTCATCGGTTAAACAAAAGTCCTCGATCCGCGCATTTCAAAAACCCCTGACCTGTAACCATCTGCAAATATCTTCATTAAAAAGTGCGTTAATTATGGCGGAAGTTTTCTTAACAACTAATTAGCAATTAAAGCTAAAGGTTGAAACACAAAAAGGTATCTATTGGGATCGTGGCTGACGAATATTTCAGATTGGTCATCCATCCTGGTTTAGTAAAGGCACTGCCGGAATAACCGATGTAGAACTTGACCTGATGAGGGGTAAATCCATGAAAAACTTAGTGAACGATATCATCTCCATATTCTACCCCAAGACGGTTACGCCTGTTTTGGTTCGCACAGGATTATCGCATCGTGAAATCGCCTCGCTGCACGCCGTCGGCGTGACCACGGTTTCCTGGGCAACCTCCATGGAAGAACTCAACAACGCATTTGTTAAAAAAGCGTTAGACGCCGGGGCTGCCGGTTATCACATTACCAATGTGGAATCGCACAAGCCGGGCAAAGAAGATCAGCATGTCATGGCTGCGACCGCGACCTTCTACCATATCAATCATAAAGCGGCTTATGACTGATGTTTCAGGTTAGCCGCGACGGAATAAAAACCCCACTCTCACTTTTCGGCGGGACTGGGGTTTTTCAATGTAACCCAATGCAACGCATAAACTTTCTCTGGAAAGCAAACCACAATTACGCATGTAGCCTGTTGGTTTACCTCTCTCTATTACGTTATAGTGCGCCCGCAGCGGCAAAATCCGCAGCCGGGTTTCGCAGCCTGAATACTAAACCAGAAACACATATGTGATAATTATGTGTTGAGCCTCGTTGTACCTGTTAAACACAGAACTCGTGTTTGCATTTTCAATGGTGGCTCAGGCGGGGCAACCTTCGGGTTGGCCGGGTTTCTGGTTTGTACCGGTACTGCGAACCTTGTCTGAGCTACCACCAATATTGAGTTTCGCAGCTCTTGGGGTGGTTAAATTAACAAACCAGAGAGTAAAACGATGAAACTATCACATAGCCCGACTTTTCTGCCCTTCTGCTCCTCTGTTCCTGCGCGTTCAAAAACAGGAGCATTTCACGATGAATAATCAGGACTGGCATCAGGCCGATATCATTGCCGCATTACGCAAAAAAGGCACAACGCTGGCCGCCGTTTCCCGCGCCGCCGGTCTGAGCTCCTCGACGCTGTCGAATGCGCTCGCCAGACCCTGGCCAAAAGGCGAAATCATCATTGCCCAGGCGCTGGGCATCCACCCCAGTATCATCTGGCCGAGCCGTTATTTCCATCCCTTTACCCATGAACTGATGCAGCGGAATCCGCGTGCGGCGAACAGCGTTTAAGTAGGATAAGGCATAAAAAACCCCACCCACACCTTTCGGCGGGAGTGGGGTTTTCATCAATCAACTACCTGAAATTCAAATTACATCTGAACCAGATTTTTGATTTTCACGTCAGGATTGGTGTCAGCGGCATAATCGACGCCGTCCAGACCAAAACCGAACAGACGCATGAATTCGCTTTTGTAACCGACGAAATCCGTCAGTTCGGCCAGCGTTTCATTGGTGACGGTATCCCACAGTTTACCGACTTCGCCCTGCACTTCTGGCGTAATTTCTTTCAGGTCAGCACGCAGGCGGCCTTCTTTATCCAGCAACGGTGAAGTGCCGTACAGGCTGTCTTTGTACAGACCATAAACCTGTTCGATACACCCTTCGTGCGTGCCGTTCTCTTTCATCACTTTGAACAGCAGGGAAAGGTACAGTGGCATCACCGGAATAGCGGAGCTCGCCTGAGTCACAACGGCTTTCAGCACGGAAACGCGCGCGTCGCCGCCTTTCTCAGCCAGTGAGCGGCGGATATCCAGAACGCGTTTATCCAGATCCTTTTTCGCTTCGCCGATTGAACCGTTCCAGTAGATGTCCTGCGTGATTTCTTCGCCCAGATAGGTGAACGCAGTGGTTTTTGCGCCATCAGCCAGCACACCGGCAGCGTTCAGGTCGTCAATCCACATCTGCCAGTCTTCGCCACCCATGACCGCGACGGTACCTGCGATTTCTTCAGGAGAAGCCGGTTCCAGCGTAGTTTCATTGATGGTTTCTTTATCGGTATTCAGGCCGCGAATGGTGACCTGTTTGCCGATAGGTTTCAGTGTGGAGTTGAATACTTCGCCGGTTTTCGGATGAGTACGGCGCGGCGCAGCCAGGCTGTAAACCACCAGATCAACCTGACCCAGATCCTGTTTAATCAGCTCGATAGTTTTTTGCTTCACTTCATCAGAGAATGCGTCGCCGTTGATGCTTTTTGCATACAGGCCTTTCTCTTCAGCGAATTCTTCGAAGGCGGCAGAGTTGTACCAGCCAGCCGTCGCGGTTTTGGATTCGTCGCCCGCACGCTCGAAGAAAATGCCCAGCGTGGCAGCATCGGAGCCGAAAGCAGCGGAGATACGTGCAGCAAGGCCGTAGCCGGTAGAGGAGCCGATCACCAGGACTTTCTTCGGACCGCCGTCGATTTTGCCCTGACGGGTCACATAGTCGATTTGCTCTTTAACGTTTGCCTTACAACCTTCTGGATGGGCAGTAACACAGATAAAGCCACGGATGCGTGGTTTGATAATCATATAGACCTCATTGCAACTGTCTCAGTAAATTGGCCGATAGAATATAGGTTTGCGCCGTTTCAGGCAAAACCTGACGCTCTGTCGCCCTGTAAAAAGACTTCTCTGCAGCGAAAACAGACTACTTTTGGGCGGAAAGACTAAAAATTGAGCCAGAAGTGTAACTCAGTTTCGTCGGGATTTTCATCTCAGGCTTCGCGCATTCCATAAGGATGACGGCGGCAAACCGGACACGCGTTTTCCTCCTCTGTCCAGGCGATATAGATTCGGCGACATACCCCGCAACGGGTTTGTTCAACCGGGAAAATGCTGATTGTACTTTCCCGGTTTTCACGCACGGATAAAGCGCGGTCGAAGCACACCGCCTCGCAGTTACCACAGCCGGTGCATTTAACCGGGTCCAACGTCATGGAGAGATCATCCAAGCGGATAGCCTCTTCAGGGCAACTTCTTGCACAGGCACCGCAGAGCGTGCAGCGGCTTAGGTCGAGATCAGGACTGTATTCGCTAAACTGTGTCAGCAGGGATCGTCTGATGCGACGTCCCGGTGTCACGCACCCGGTAAAATTCCCTGCATTTTTAAGATGCAGCCAGTGACGGCGCGAACCGTTTAGCGTTTGTGGGGAAGGCGGAACAATATTCCACAGGGGTTCACACATCTGTCTCAATCGGACGTTCAGCGCCGCGACAGCCTGAAACCAAACAGAAGCGGTATCGGGTTCCATTTCAACCAGACGAATACCGTACTCACTGTGCCACATCAGTAATTCTTCCGTACATGGCGCAACCGGACTGAACGGCGACACCAGCCGGTTATCGCGATAATGCCTTTGCGCAGGCGCAATGCCCTCAACGGCATCGACCGGGCAGTTAAAAAGACAATACCCGCAGCCGATACAGGCGTGCGGGTTTATCTCCATCTTCCCTTCTGCGGTTAACGTGAAAGCGCCGGTCGGACAGATTTCTGCGCAGGCCCTGCACCGGCTGTGTTTCACCGTATTGCGCACGCATACCCGTCCGGCGCCGGTATAGCGCGGACGGGTTTCAGTCGAAAATACCTTCATCAGTTAATGGTAAAGAAGCTAAAACGCAGCATAATTTCGGCCAGCACCACCAGAATGCCACCTGTTACCAGCAAACCCCGCCCGATACGATGAGTTTGCAGGCTACAGGTCGTCACAGCAGTGCCGACCGTCAGAATTATCCACGCGATTAAGCGGGTGGTGCCTGACTGCGCAAAAGCAATCAGTGGCTGATGAGGGAAAGTCACCGCATCTGTGCTTACGTTGTGCAGATAAGTCAGATACAACGGTTGTTCCAGCAGGCGCACCAGCGTGGCAGCAATCAGGATGCCACCGCAGACAACGGCTAAACGCCGTGCCTGTTGCCACGGCAGCCATGGGCATCGCGAAATCCGCCAAACGGCGACAATCGCGCCAAGGCTGAGTGCCGTTGCATAAAACATCACGTAAGTATTGAAGTGCATCCAGGTTGCGACTGACGAATGCACGTAAATTGCGCTCATACAAAACAGATCAATCACACCCAGCAGTGAAGCGATCAGCATAAGCGCGGTGACAACACGTTTCGACACCAACGCAATCAGCGTAGCCAGCCCCAGCATTCCCAGATAGAGACTGGCGAAGACAATTTCCCGGCTAAGCCAGGAACTGCCGATATGGCTCAGCGCATGAAATGCATTTAGCGGATACCCCAGATGTGCTGTCGAGGTCATCAGCCCCAGCGCCCCGGCAACAAAAGCCAGCAACATGGCCGGTATCGCCACCCGCCATTTTTCCTGCGTGTTCAGGTTATCAGCGCCATAAATCAGCGTAAAAGTCGTGAAAATTGTGCTGCCTACGGAGAGCTGGATAAGCAATGTGAAGATAATCAGTGGCCATTCCTGCATGATTATTGACTCCCTTTTTCTGCACCCTGGTGCGGTTTAATGACAAGGTTAGGGTGAGTCAGCGCAGAATCTGGCAGCCCCTGAACGTCACAGAGACTGCCGTATTTCGCCCGTAATTCATCGATCGGACCAAACTTGATCGCACCCAACGGACAAGTCGCGACGCACACGGGTTGCTCACCGGCTGCCTGCAAGTCAACACAGAAATCGCATTTCGACATCTGGCCGGTTTTCGCATTAAGCTGCGGGGCACCGTAAGGGCACGACCAGGCACAGTATCCACAACCCACGCATTTATCAGTGTTGACCCGCACAATGCCGTCACCGGGACGTTTATGCATCGCTGTGGTCGGGCAGTTTTTGGTGCAGACCGGATCCTTACAGTGGTTGCAGGAAAGCGATAAAGTATAGGCATATACGTTGTTGGTCATGCCACCCTGCCCTGTCGGGATAAAACCGCCACCTTTGATTTCATAAATCCGTCGGAAACGACGCCCGACTTCAAGGTTGTTTTTATCCTTACAGGCGACCTGACAGGCTTTGCAGCCGGAGCAACGTGAAGAGTCAATAAAGAAGCCGAGCTGACGGTCGCTGACCGATGGGTAATCAATAAACTGGCTCATGCTTTAACAACCTCCACAAGCATAGTTTGATGGGAATTCCCTTTTGCCAGCGCGGTGATACGCGCCGAACTGAGTACGTTGGCGCAACCGCCATGATCGACACCATTGGCATCAGGCTGCCACCAGGCACCAGCCTGCATGGCCACCACGCCGGGCATAATTCGCTGCGTCACTTCCGCGGGAATTTGCGTTACTCCGCGATCATTGTGAATACGCACGCTGTCGCCCTGCGCAATGCCGCGTTGCTGTGCATCAGCCGGGTTGATCCATAATTTTTGTATCTGAACTTCCTGCAACCACGGGTTGGCATACTGCGTAGAGTTCGCGCGGTTTTTGCCTTTCCACGTAATCAGCTGCAACGGGAATTTTTTTGCGAGTGCATCTTCAGGCCCTTCATGAGCAGGCACGTAATGTGAGAGCGCCGGAATTTCCGGGTTGTGCATGTCATATAGACGGCGGGAGAAAATCTCGATTTTCCCTGAAGGCGTCAGGAAAGGATGATTTTTGGGATCGCGGATATTGGCTTCATACGCAATATAGGGTTCGCTTTTAAACAGATGACGGCGCGTCACCTGTAGTTCCTCAAAGGTCGGCAGTTTTTCATCTGGCATTGCCTGACGGGTATTTTCCCAGATGTGGGCAATCCATTCTTTCTCGGTACGTCCCTGGCTGAATTCTTTTTCGACACCCAGCTTGGCTGCTACTTCGCGCAGCCAGTCGTAATCAGACCGGCTTTCAAATGGCGGCTCGATCAGTTTTTCAGATAGCATCAGGTAATTGCCGGTGCCCCAGGTTTCGCCGATATTCCAGCGTTCCATAAAGCTGGTTTCAGGCAGCAGCAGATCGACATATTTCGCGCTTGGAGTGAGGTAAAGATCACTAGCAACAATGAATTCAATTTTGGATTCATCTTCCAGCACTTTGGTTGCCTGGTGGATATCTGGATTCTGATTCGCCAGATAATTTCCCGCCAGCGAGAAAAGGATACGGATATTGCTGTCGAGTTTCTCCCCGCCGGTCAGTCCGACCTGCGGCGTCACCTGACTCGCATCATCCGCGGCCTGCACCCAGTTCATTACTGAGATTTTTTGTTTCACCGGATTATCCGGCATCTCCGGTCCCGTGGTGAATTTACGGTTACCGATACCGCCGTAGCCGCCCGCCCAGCCGCCTTTAATACCCACATTGCCGGTAATGGTCGCCAGCAGCGTTGAACCGCGTGCGGTGCGTTCGCCACAGTTATGTCGTTGCGGTCCCCAGCCCTGAATCAGTGCCGCCGGTTTGGTCGTTGCGTAATCACGCGCCAGTTGCCTGATGGTTTGCGCAGGAACATGAGTAATGACTTCCGCCCACTCTGGTGTTTTTCTGACGCCATCTTTCGCGCCAGTCAGATACGCTACCAGCGATTCATTAGCGGGCACCCCTTCGGGCATAGAATTTTCGTCAAACCCAAGCGTATAACGTTCGATAAAGGTTTTATCATGCAGATTTTCGGTGATGATGACGTACATCATCGCATCCATCAGCGCATTATCGGTTGATGGACGCAACGGGATCCATTCATCAGCCAGAGACGACGCAGTGTCGGAATAGCGCGGATCAACCACAATGAAGCGGGTACCGTTTTGCTTCATCTGCTGAAAATAGTGATTGGTGTGACCAAAAATAGTTTCTGTCGGATTATGGCCCCACAGGATCACCAGTGACGTGTCGACCAGCGTATCCAGCGAGTTACCGCTCGCAGCCGTGCCGTAAGTGTAAGGCGTCGCGGCGGCCGTGTTGCCCATACTCACGGAATGATAATAGCCGAGATGACCACCGGTCAGATTCAGCAACCGGCGGGCCATGGTATCGCCGGAAAATGTACCGCCGCTGACGGCCGTTCCCACATGCACATAACGCGATGACGGGCCATATTTTTGGGTAATGCGTTGGAGATTTTCGGCGATAAGCGTCGTGGCTTCATCCCAGCTGATCCGGACGAATTTACCCTCGCCGCGTTTACCCACGCGTTTCATCGGATACTTTAGACGATCCGGATGGTAGACAAATTTGCGGTAACTGCGGCCACGGACACAGGCACGCATCACCGGCATTTGCGGGTCAAGCTCGGCATCTGGCCGGGTCGTAATCTGAATGACCGCGCCATCCTGCACATGCGCACGGATATCGCATTTCCCGCCGCAGTCGAAAGTGCTGCAAGTCGGGATGACATTAACTGGAAGCTGAGATACACCTAAAGGAGTAAGGGCAGATTTCTCTGCCGCATGCGCGAATTTAAATCCAACCAGTGGAAGCGCAGCCACCAAACTACTTACTTTGACAAAATCACGCCGGGTGACGTGTGAAATGATGTCACTTTTATCTATATTTTTCATAACATTGGCTCAGAAAAAAATAAATTATCCCACGCTTAACCCAAATTCTTCTTTGTGGGAAATCAAGTCAATGCTGGTTATTACTTACTTTTGGGTAAATATATTTATCTTTTAATCTTTTCGGCACAGGTAATATATAAGGAAAATATTTATTTAACCTGAATAATAAATACCATGAATATAAAGTCATAAAAAGGTTACGCCCTTCCCCGTAAAAACCTGCCAACAGTTGTCCGTTTCTCTTTATTTCACCTGTTATCTGTCAAAATCCTGATTTTGCGTTAAATTATTATGACGTGACCTGCATCTGTGACTGAGAAAATAAACAGCGGCGGTCGGAATGAAGGGGCGAAAGCCTCGCTGTCCACGGAACCGCTGGTAAAAGTGATTGCCTTTATTACCACTTTAGGTGTGTTCCCGATGCTGCTGGAAACCTTCGGGCTCACGATGTCCTTCTTCACCTTCGCTGCTATCGGCGTCGGCGGCGGGATATTTGCCATCATTTTCGCCCCAGAAACTCAGGGCAAAACGCGGGAAAAAATCGAAAAGTATTTTAAAAAGAATCTTCAGGATGTCCCTGCCCCGCAAGAGGCCGGAATCTAACGCACCACAGGCGCAGGGAAGCGCCTTTTCCCTCTTTCAAGCTCATAGTATTTCAGGCCAACTCACCGGCTTAACCCTTCCTTCGCCCTGACAAATCATAATAATTAGCCCCACTCTTAACAGGGATTCTCGTGACTGGATGACGAATAACAACTTCAAGGATAGAAAATGAACAAGCTGACATTGCTGACAGGCGCGGTCATATTTTCTCTGACTGGCCTGAACGGCTGCGCCACCACTCCGCCCGACAGTTCGCCGCAGGTCGTTTATCGTATCGATGACAATCGCTATATCACGATGGAGGAATACTACAATAGCAGGAAATGATAAAAGCCTGAAAGATATTGTGAGCCAAATGGGACAACCAGGGGAATATCAAAATTATAAAAAATTGGTGTTTGTTGCATGTCGTGAGGAGAAACGTCCTGGTACATTAGCACCAGTAAAACGTACCGGTTTGAGTGATGGATATGAGATAAGATTTTCTGATTCATCATTAGATGATCAAGTAATAGATAATCCGAGAGTAAAAAGAAATACTGATGATACAGATGTTGATGATGTTATCCCGTTTGATGGCTATTTAGTTTATGAAATTAAAACGTTAACCCTGGAGGAAGGCAAAGTTAGCGTTTCAAGTGAGATGATTGAAATTGCACCATATATAAATAAGAATACCTGACAGGCTCAGGTCAAAAAAACCAACAAACATTGCTAAATGCCGGGGACAGACCGTCCCCGTGTATGCGGCTACTCAGGCTGTCCCTTGCGTAGCAGGTGAATAAATTCGAAACCCGCGCGCCCGTCGTAAGAAGCAGAGTATGAGGCGACGCGGTAACTACAGGGAGCGTCAACAGCCTAATGGAGCGGTTCTTCCTAAGTCTAAAAAATGAGTGGGCAAATAGAAATTACCCGTCAGATTAACATTGCTCGTTCCGCAGTTTATAAAATTATCAGGGAGCCATTTTAAAGGTGCTAAGACGCGAATTGGTTTATTATCATGTGATATAAGGTAAGCTTCCTCATCAGAGCGTAATAATTTCCTGGCTTCAAAAAAATAATATTTCCCGCTGGGTCCTTTAGCCTTAAAACTACGTACTCCATAAGTGTTTTCAAAAGAAAGGTAATCAATAACCCCCTGTTCTAATAATGTATTCAGTCGTTTGTTGTTTATCGTCAACTCCGAAGAAACAGCGTGTTTTTCCTTTATACACTGTTTTACCTGTTGGTTGAATTTGTCTATACATTCAACTGATGCATCCTCCAGCTTACTAAAGCGTTGTTCCTCACAGATAAATCCGGCCTGAGGCCCCCAGGAAGCGCTCTTCCCTTTAATATGAAATCCTTTAGTCGGATATCCTGATTCGATTAACTCAGTTGCTAAATTATCTACGGGACGGATAGATATAATGCAGTTTATTTCACTGAATAGATCTTCTGTAGGTATAATCAGACTGCGTCCTGTACTTTACCCGCCATCTCCTGATTAAACCCACGGCTTGATCAACAGCAGTACGGCACGCCGCTGTATCGCTGCTTTGGTCTGGACGTGACGGAGTCCTTGCTGCCACTAATCTGGCCGAAATACGCCCTGCTGGCGCAGCAAAGTTTGGTGCAACCGGCTAAACAGCAACTGATTGCTGCGCTAACGTCTGCTACGCCCGGCTATTTAGAGAGAAAGTAAGGCGTGGGTAAATTCAAGCATGGCTTAAGTTTTGTGTAGGTAAGACGTGTAATCACATAAATCCCTATTTCTGATATGGTTTTATCCGCATTAGCGTCTTTTCGCTCTCTCAACCTCAACACTTAATTCAACGGACTCTGGCGGTCTTATTGTTGCGGCTGGTGGGCTTTACATCCCCGTACTGAGGGTTCTGGCATGGGATTTTGGCTGTTAATTCCCGTTGTGATTGTTATTTTCTTTCTATTTATCAATAAGAGAAAATCGGCTGACTGGAGGATCCCAGCCCAAAGCCTGACCGATATAAATCGCTTTTCCGATAGTGCTGCTCTGGTGGAGAAAGGCAAAACAGTGAATAAAACTGACTCTGATATTTCCCGTACGGATGACGATGATGAACTCACCACGTTTACTCTGGGAGACTGGCGACTCATCCCCTATCAGGCAATCGAAAGTCCGCCACAGAAAGATGACCACGTGTTGACGCCTGATAACTGGCGGCTTATCCCCTATCAGGCAATAGAAAGCCCGTCACAGAAAGTGGAATCCGTTAAGCGCACAAAAAATGCCCGGTGGATTAAACCGGGAGAAATCTGCGTGGTTCAAAATAACGTTATTACTGGCGGGAATTTCTATTACGGCGGTGAGTTAAAACACGCATCTTCATTTGGTTATTATGACGACGACAGTAATGACGCGTCATTGCTTAACGACCTCCTGCCCATCACCCCTGCATCCAGAAACTATCAGGATGAATCCCTCGGCTATTGGCCAAGATTCTCTGCCCTGTCGCCCGCGTGCCGCGGCGCTTATCTTAACTGGCTGGCCACTGATCGCACCGACTCATCCTGCCCTATTGGCTACGTTTTTATTTATTTCTACGGGCTCGAACGTCGGATCCTTATCGATGGCAAACAAGGTCTGGTGAATGATGATGAGTTCAAAGCAATATTTGAAGAAGTTCGCCGGCTGGGAGATGTGTTTTGGGAAAACTATTCTTTCAGAAACTATTCCGCCCGCTTAATTGACGTCATGCTGGTTATCAGGCCAGAGACTGTGTCACTCGCGCCGGAGTCGGGTTTGCCTTTAACGAATGAATCGCTGTTCTTCCGCTATCAGCTGGCAAATACAGTGAATAAAGGATCACCGGTATCCGCAGAAATGGCGCTGGCCTGGATCAGGTATTATCCCCTTTATACATTGCGTACTCCCGCCCGCCGATGCGAAGCCGAATTTGCCGCGTTATTTAAACAACGTTACGTTGAAAAGTTGGGTGCGGGTCTGCTCGTTAAACCCAATAAAACGCGTCTGAAGCTTGAATATTCACCCGCCAGCAGCACCATCATAGAAGCGCGGCTTGATCAGCCTGATTTGCCGGACCCAAGCATGTTAAAAACACCGGTGCAAAAACTAATGAACATCGCTGAAGACTCAACCGATGCTCTGGAAGGTTACAGCCGATATCTCGGTAAGAAAAATACTTCGGCTAGTGATGTTGCTGCGGTGATATTGCTTCCCGACGAAATCCTTTCCGACAGCGCAACAGAGATGATCACGCATTTTAAAATCTGGGCGGATGAATGCATCGAAAACCAGGAGGGATTAGCCGCTCTGGAGGAGTTCTGGACCTGTCTGGGACTCCCCGCGCCAGCCAAAATCAATAAAAAAGAATCTGATCTCATTCTGGGATTTGTTCATAAAGCAGGCTATGGCATCGCGCCAGATACCCGCTACCATCATGCAAAACCTGAGCCGGACGGCCACATCGTGTTATTCCCCGTTCCCTCACGGGAAGCATTAGTGCCCTCAGCGGGATTTGCGGCCGTAGTGCTCGCTTTGCAACTCGGCGCACAGATGGCACAAATCGATGCCGGTGTGGATACCTGCGAACGCGAACTGTTGCTGCGGATTATCGTGAATAACCGGTCGCTGTCTGCCGCAGAAAAGCGTTCTTTACGGGCTTATCTCGTATGGCGACTGGATTCACCCACCAGTTCTGCCGGGCTGAAAACCCGCCTCGAGCAACTGAGTACGCAGGAAAAATTGGACATCGCGGAGGTCATCGTCAGCGTTGCCTGTGCCGATGGCAGAATTGCACCTGTGGAAATTAAGCAGCTGGAAAAAATCTACGCGTATCTGGGACTGGAGAGCAGCACGGTCACCAGCAATATCCATCGTTTTTCCGTTGCAGTGAAAAAAGTCCCCGCTTCACCTTCAGCAGACACGCCGGGAAAAGGTTTTTCGCTTGACGAAAACCTGCTTGCCCGGCACGAATCAGAAACCAAAGATGCGCGCAATTTACTCAGTACGATCTTCATCGATAACGAGACCGGAGAGCAGGAAGAGAAAGACGCCGTCGACATCAAACCTGCGATACCGCAGCTCGATGAAGCACATCATCAGCTCTATCAGCATCTGCAAAAGCAAGAAACCTGGGCGCGTGATGATGTCACTCAACTGTGTGACCGGCTGGGCCTGATGCTCAGCGGCGCGATTGAAACCATCAACGACTGGTCTTACGAACGGGTTGATGCGCCAGTGCTGGATGACGACGTGGAAATCTACGTCGACATGGAAATTGTTCAGGAACTCGAAGGATAAATAATGTCAGGTATTCGTATTCGCCTTAAAGAGAAAGACGCCATTATTCAATCGCTGAAATCAGGCGTCACGCCAAAAATTGGTATTCAGCACATTCAGGTAGGTCGCATTCATGAACTGAAAGCGTTGTATCAGGACATCGAGCGTATCGCCGACGGCGGCGCCGCATTTCGTCTTATCATTGGCGAATACGGTTCAGGAAAAACGTTCTTTCTCAGCGTGGTGCGCGCCATCGCGTTAGAGAAAAAGCTGGTGACCGCGAACGCCGATTTATCGCCCGACCGTCGCATTCATGCCTCGGGCGGACAGGCGCGAAATCTCTATTCTGAGTTGATGAAAAACCTGTCCACTCGCAATAAGCCGGATGGCAACGGGCTGTTAAGCGTCGTCGAACGTTTTATTACGGAAGCCAGAAAAGAGGCCGACGCCGCGGGGGCAGACGTTCCTTCTGTAATACATCAGAAACTTGCGGCGCTGTCCGACATGGTTGGCGGGTACGATTTTGCCAAAGTGATTGAATGCTACTGGACCGGCCACGAGCAGGATAATGAGATCTTAAAATCGAACGCCATCCGCTGGCTGAGAGGCGAATACACCACCAAAACCGACGCCAGAAACGATCTGGGCGTGCGTACGATCATTTCTGATACGTCGTTTTACGATGCATTGAAACTGATGAGCCTGTTTGTCCGCCAGGCAGGCTATGCCGGATTGCTGGTGAATCTGGATGAGATGGTGAATCTCTACAAGCTGAGCAACTCGCAGGCCCGCACCTCAAACTACGAGCAGATCCTGCGCATTCTGAATGACTGCCTGCAAGGCACGGCTGAGCACATCGGCTTTTTACTCAGCGGCACACCGGAATTCCTTTTCGATCCGCGTAAAGGTTTGTACAGCTACGAAGCGTTGCAGTCACGGCTGGCCGAAAATACGTTTGCCCAGCGCGCGGGTGTGATCGATTACTCCTCCCCAGCCCTGCATCTGGCGAGCCTGACGCCGGAGGAGTTGTACATCCTGTTAAGAAATCTCCGGCACGTTTATGCCGCGGGTGATGAAGCGCAATATCTGGTGCCGGATGAAGCGCTGACGGCGTTTTTACATCATTGCAGCCATACCGTGGGCGATGCGTATTTCCGCACGCCGCGAAACACCATTAAAGCATTTCTGGATATGCTCGCCGTGCTGGAACAAAACCCGAACCTTTTTTGGTCACAGCTGATCGCTACCGTCGATATCGCAGAAGATAAGCCGAGCGATATGGACATCATTGTTGATGCCGAAGATGACGACGAGCTGGCAGACTTCAGATTATGAATCGCGAATATCAGCGCTTAGATCCACGGGTGCAAAAATGGGTTTTCAGACAGGGCTGGAGTGACCTGCGCGATATCCAGAAAAAGGCCATTCCGGCAATTTTAGCAGGCAACCGCGATGTGCTGATCAGTGCCTCTACCGCAGCGGGCAAAACCGAAGCATTCTTTCTACCCGCCTGCTCTGCCATTGCCGATGTGCAAAACAGCTTCGGGATTTTGTACATTAGTCCTTTGAAGGCGTTAATCAACGATCAGTATCGGCGGCTGGAAAGTCTGGGGGAAGCGCTGGATATGGCGATCACGCCCTGGCACGGCGATGTCGCACAAAGTAAAAAGATAAAAGCCAAAAAAAAACCCTCCGGCATTTTGCTGATCACCCCGGAATCGCTGGAAGCGATGATGATCCGTTCGCCGGGCTGGGCGGAACAGGCGTTTTCCAATCTGTCTTACATCGCGATTGATGAATTTCACGCGTTTATCGGCTCGGTGCGGGGTATGCAGCTGTTGTCCCTGCTCAACAGGCTGGAACATCTGCTGGGCAGGCTTAACCAGCCGATACCGAGAGTGGCATTAAGCGCCACGCTGGGTGAACTCGAGACCGTTCCGCTGTCATTAAGGACGGGAAACGCCTTCCCGTGTGAGATTGTGACGGACAGTCTCAGTCATTCGCAGCTCCAGGTGCAGGTACGAGGCTATCAGGCATCGCCACCGGGTAAAGCGGGTCAGACGTCTGCCGCCGAAGAACAGGTCTGTCAGGATCTTTTCCGGCTATGTCGTGGTGATTCCCATCTGATTTTTGCCAACAGCCGCAACCGTACCGAACGCCTCGCCGCCTCTTTGAGCGACCTGAGCAAGGCGCATATCGTTCCTAATGAGTTTTTTCCTCATCACGGTTCGCTTTCAAAAGAGTTGCGTGAAACGCTTGAACAGCGCCTGCAAAAAGGGGATTTACCCACAACCGCCGTCTGTACCATGACCCTGGAACTGGGTATTGATATCGGCAAGGTGAAATCAGTGATTCAGGTCACGGTGCCGCATTCGGTCTCCAGCCTGCGTCAGCGGATGGGACGTTCGGGCCGGCGCGACTCTTCCCCGATATTAAGAATGCTGATAACAGAAAGTGAGCTGACGGCCAAATCCGGGCTGATCGATCAACTGCGGCTACAGCTGGTTCAGGCACTGGCGATGCTGCGCCTGCTGATCGCCAATCAATGGTTTGAACCCGCAGATACGCGTCAGCCGCATTATTCGACGCTGTTTCATCAGATACTGGCGATCACCGCGCAGTGGGGCGGCGTCCGGGCTGAACAGCTCTTTGCTCAACTCTGCCAGACCGGCCCGTTTAATCATGTCACTGGCGATCGCTTCAAAATGCTGCTCAGGCACATGGGTGCCATGCAGTTCCTGACGCAACTCTCCAGCGGAGAACTGGTTCTGGGGGTTGAAGGCGAACGGCGGGTAAATCACTACACGTTTTACGCCGTGTTCAACACGCCGGAAGAGTTCCGTGTTGTGACAGGTAACAGAACACTTGGGACGATCCCGATGAGTTCTCCAATGATGCCCGATCAACACATTGTTTTTGCCGGACGCCGATGGAAAGTGACTGAAATCAGCAGTGAGGCCAAAGTCATTCATGTCACCGCAACGCAGGGTGGGCAGCCGCCGATTTTTGGTGGTGAAGGCATGTCCGTACACGACAGAGTCAGACAGGAAATGTTCAAAATCTATTGTGAAGGCGATTACCGAATTCCTTCAGGCAGCCAAAAAATGGATTTCGCCAATTCCACGGCCAGAGGGTTATTTAGCGAAGGCCGCCAGTGTTTTCAGGCCGGTAATCTTGTCTCTGCACGCTTTGTTCAGCAAGGCGATCAGGTGTGTATTATTCCGTGGCTGGGCGATAAAACTGTGAATACCCTGCATGCCTTACTGTTGCAGCGCGGATTTAAAGCCGGAGCATTTGCCGGTGTGATAGAAGTGGAGAATACAACCGTGAATGAAGTCAGACACTCGCTGAGTGACGCGCTGAAAGCGGGGCTCCCTTCAGAGGCGGAACTGGCCCGGCAGGTTGCTGAAAAACACATTGAAAAATACGATGAATTTCTCCCGGATGATTTGCTGAATGAAGGATACGGACGGCGGGCTTTTGATATCGGCAGCGCCCGGCATTGGCTAACTACGGCGTTGGGTAGCTGAAGGCCGCCTCCACATCACATTTTATGCATCATGTTGTTTAATCACATCTGACGGTTTCCTCATTAATCTGGGTGCGCGTACTCTACTGCTACGGTGAACTTTTGAATTATCATATCAGCTCAATTAACCACGCCTATCTGGGCAGCAGCGTGTATGCCACGTTGCGGGAAGCCCTGATCACTGGCCGTCTAAAACCTGATGATCGCCTGCGTTTTCGCAAGCGTAACGCCGGTGCGGGATGCGATTTTACAGCTGGCGAAAGAACAGGCGCTGGAGCTGGAAGGATTAGGAGCGGAGTTAAAAACTATCTCCATACGGCATGGAATCTTCAGAAATTGTCTCGGTAAGCACAACGTTCGCGGTACGGGCGCCTTGCATACGGTCGTACATTTTGTACATTCTCAGCAATGCACAATCAACGGCATGAATCGCCGTAGGAGTGAAGCAATCCTCGTTCCAGCGGATAATCATTCCTCCTGTATTGGGATCGAAAATAAATATTTCATCTCCTGTGCCGTAGAATGCTATTCCCATGTGATTCATCGGATAATAGTTGCGTTTTCGGAAGGCACAATTATCAAAACGGCTACGAGTCTCCCCCACCGATAAAGCCAGCAATACCACACCGCATCCTCTTACAAATGGCTTCTGAGGAAGAATGCTGCGGGTATATTGGGATTGAAGATGGAAGATTCTTTGGCGAAAGATCTGAAATCCTGGCGTAGTGGTATTTTCTAAAATATTCCCCGATACACGTACTGCTCCCATATACTCCTGTACATAATTAAACGCCTGAAGCGGACTTAGTGGGAGAGAGGAACCTTCAGCATATTCAATCAGATGTACCATTAGAGCGATACTGAGCCCACAACAAAACCCACCCTGAGTTTGTAACTCATACTGACGACAGCGAAAATTTTTGTAGCTCCTGAATAGACATTTTTATCTTACTTTTTAATAAACATTCTAACCCCACGATTTATTTATTAGCCAACTCACTAAAAAACATGTGTAAATAAAAAATGGAATAGTCATTATCATATGAAAATATTCAGTTGAGAATCTCAACATAGGAAAATATAATTCAATTTGATGGGGGTTATTATTTTATATTTTACTTTTTATTGATATCACACATTTTTTAAGTATCTATTTACAGCCCACCTCAGTATTGCTTGCGTGCATCCCTGCACATTATCCGTATAAAGTCTGCTTACTGAGAAGGGTTTATTCCGCCAGATCAATGCACAGATATTTCATTTCCAGATATTCGTCCATACCGTGACGAGATCCCTCACGCCCCAGCCCGGACTGTTTAATGCCTCCGAACGGTGCAACTTCATTGGAAATCAACCCGGTATTAATACCCACCATGCCATACTCCAGCGCTTCCGGCACCCGCCACTGGCGTGCGGCATCACGCGTAAAAATGTACGCAGCCAATCCGAACTCAGTGTCGTTGGCCATCGCCACAACCTCTGCTTCATCAGTGAAGATAAAGAGAGGTGCGACCGGCCCGAAGGTTTCTTCTCGGGCGAATTTCATCGCGGAAGTGACATTCCCCACCACGGTTGGCTGGAAGAAAGTTCCACCCAGCGCGTGAGGTTCCCCGCCGGTCAACAGCGTTGCGCCGCGAGACAGCGCATCCGCAATGTGTTCGCGCACTTTCGCAATCGCTGCATCATCAATAAGTGGCCCCTGCGTCACACCCGGTTTCATACCATCGCCAACATTGAGCTTTTCTACTTCTTCCACCAGTCTGGACACCAGAGCCGGATAGATGCCTTGCTGGACATAAATGCGGTTGGCGCAGACGCAGGTTTGCCCGCTGTTGCGAAATTTCGATGCCATCACTCCCGCCACCGCGCGTTCCAGATTGGCATCATCGAAGACAATAAACGGCGCATTTCCACCGAGTTCCAGCGAGAGTTTTTTCACCGTTGGCGCACTTTGCGCCATCAGGATACGTCCAACTTCGGTCGAACCGGTAAAGCTGAGTTTGCGAACCACCGGGCTGTCACAGAGTACTTTGCCGACGTCACTGGCTGACCCCGTGATCACCTGCAAGACCCCCGCAGGAATACCGGCTTCAATGGCCAGTTGCCCTAAGGCTAATGCGCTGAGCGGCGTCTGTTCAGCCGGTTTGACAATCATCGAGCAGCCCGCCGCCAGTGCTGGCGCAGCCTTACGGGTGATCATCGCTGCAGGAAAGTTCCACGGAGTGATCGCCGCGCATACGCCAATCGGTTGTTTCAGCACCAGCATGCGCTGTGTCGCCTGCACCGGTGCCAGCACGCTACCTTCAACGCGTTTAGCCTCTTGTGCAAACCATTCTATAAATGAGGCGGCATAAACGATTTCACCCCGCGCTTCCGCCAGCGGCTTTCCCTGTTCTGCTGTCAACAATGCCGCCAGATCGTCAGCGTGTTCGACCATCAGTTGCGCCCATTTTTGCATCACTGCGGCACGTTGTTTAGCGGTTTTCTCCCGCCAGCCCACCTGTGCCTTTTCTGCATACACAATAGCCTGCGCCGTTTGTGCCATGGTTATTTGCGGAACGCTGCCGAGAACATTCCCCGTCGCCGGATTTATAACATCTTCACGGTCACCATTTTCGCTGTCCACCCATTCGCCGTTGATCAGGCATTGCTGGCGCAGCAGTGTTTGATGTTTCAGTTGCATGAGATCCCTCAGTCAGCAAGAACGCGAGATAAAATCGCCAGTGCATCCTGAAACTGAGCATCAGGGATCGTCAGCGGATACAGAAAACGAATTACGTTACCGTGTACGCCACAGCTCAGCATTAGCAAACCAGCATCCAGCGCCTTGCGCAGATACTGTTTGGTCAGCTCAGGCGAAGGCTTTCCGGTAGCCGGGTCGTTAAATTCAGCGGCTACCATAGAACCGCGCGCGCGGACGTCCACCAGCGCTGCGCAGTTCCCTTTGGCCGTTTCCAGCACTTCAACGAGTTCTGCACCCAGACTGTTGGCGCGGTCACACAGTTTTTCGTCTTCAATAATATCCAGCACCGCCAACGCCGAGGCCACGGCCAGCGGGTTACCGGCATATGTGCCGCCGAGACCACCCGGTTCTGGTGCATCCATTAATTCAGCGCGGCCGGTCACGCCTGAAATAGGCAGTCCGCCGCCCAGGCTTTTCGCCATAGTGACGAGATCCGGTTTCGCATCGCCGTAATATTCCATCGCAAACATTTTGCCGGTGCGCGCAAAGCCGCTCTGGACCTCGTCGGCGATTAACACGATGCCGTGACGATCACAGATTTCACGCAGTCCTTTGACGAAATCTTCCGGTGCGATATTGAAACCGCCCTCCCCCTGTACCGGTTCGAAGACAATGGCGGCGACCTGAGACGGGCTGATATCACTGCGGAAAATTCGCTCAATGCTGTCGAGCGCCATTTCCGTGCTGACGCCGTGCCGGGCATTAGGGAACTGCGCATGGAAAACGGATGACGGGAACGGCCCGAAACCCACTTTGTAAGGCACGACTTTGCCGGTCAACGCCATGGTCAGTAAAGTGCGGCCGTGGAATGCGCCGGAGAAAGTAATGATGCCGGGACGACCGGTAGCAGCACGGGCAATTTTCACCGCGTTTTCTACCGCTTCCGCGCCTGTTGAGAAAAAGGTCGTTTTGGCTTTTCCTGCTACCGGAGAAATCGCGTTGATGCGCTCCGCCAGAGTGACAAAACTAGCATAAGGCACAATCTGATAGGCTGTATGCGTAAACTGATCGAGTTGTTTGCGGACAGCATCGACAATTTTGGGATGACGATGCCCGGTATTCAGCACTGCAATTCCCGCCGTAAAATCGATGTACTCTTTACCCTCTTCGTCCCACAACGTGGCATTTTCGGCCTTCGCTGCGTAGAAATCGCACATGACGCCAACACCGCGAGGTGTCGCTTCTTTACGACGTTTTTCCAGTTCGCTGTGACTCATCTTTGCTCCTGCCTGACGGCTAATGTTTTGTAGGGTACAGGGTCAATAAAGTATGAAAGTTGTTATCCACCCTTGTTTTTTATCCTGCCAGCGGCTCTATAATCCAGAACCAGTTCTGTTTATTTCGAGGATCCACTTTTGCGATCACTTCTTTCTGACCTCATTTTGCAGCGGCTGACCAGTATTACTGACGCCACACCTGGTACCCTAAACAAAAGGGTTTATCAGGTATTACAACAAGCTATCTTCGATGGCAGCATCAGACCCGGCAGCCGCCTGCCCGCTTCGCGCGATCTCGCCAAAGAACTGGATATTTCGCGGAATACGGTACTTGCGGCCTATGATCAACTGCAGGCCGAGGGATATATCCAGACCCGAAGGGGAAGCGGTACCTTTGTCCCCTCTGATTTACCTAAAGACGGCGTGATAGCCGATAAGACGCTGACGAAGTGTGCACCGGTTCGAAGTCACGTCACGCTTTCCAAACGCGGTTCGCAATTGCTGACCCGAACCGGTGTGGCTTCGCACCAGTGGGGGGCATTTATGCCCGGCGTCCCGGATGTCACCCAGTTTCCGCATGATATCTGGCGCAAGCTGCAAAACCGCCTGAGCCGCCGCCTGCATCCTGAATTCCTTACTTACTCCCGCCACGGTGGCTGCCCGCAGCTGCAACAGGCATTGGCGGAATATCTGCGCGTAGCGCGTTCAGTCGATTGCACACCCGACCAAATTCTCATCACCGCCGGTACTCATCAGGCGCTGGATTTGTTGGCGAAAATGCTTTGTGACCCGGGGGATGTCGCTTGGATTGAAGAACCTAGCTATTGGGGGATCCGCAACGTGTTGTCAGTGAATGGGGTAGAAATTCATCCTATCGTCGTAGACGATAACGGTATGGATCCGCCTGAAAATCAGCCCGAAAATCAGGCACCAAAACTGATATGCGTGACACCGTCACATCACTACCCATTGGGGTCCGTTATGGGTCTGGCCCGGAGACAAAAAATCCTCGCGCTGGCAGCGCAACAAGGTAGTTGGGTGGTGGAAGACGATTACGACAGTGAGTTCCGCTATTCCGGCAGCCCTATCCCCGCGCTTCAGGGGTTGACCAGCGACGCACCGGTCATTTACATCGGGACGTTTAGCAAAACACTTTATCCCGCAATGCGTATCAGTTACGTCGTTTTGCCGCATTCGCTGGCGTCGAGGCTGAAAATAGCTCACTCCGAGTTGTATCGGGGCGGGAACGGGTTGACACAGCTGACGCTGGCGGAGTTTATCCGCGAAGGGCACTACGCCGCGCATATCCGCCGCATGCGCTTGATTTACGGCAAGCGCCGCGGTGTGCTGACGCGAAAAATTGAGCAGGAACTCGGTCTTGAATTTATGTGCGAGAACAGCAACGCCGGACTACATCTGATTCTTTCTTTGCCTGATTCAATTGACGATGTTGCTTTAAGCGCGGAGCTTGAACAAAAAAATGTGCTGACACGCCCTCTATCCGCGTATTACCTGCGCCCTGCTACCCGACGGGGATTACTGCTCGGCTACGGATGTGTGGCGGAGGAAGATATAGAAAAGGCTTTTAGACATATCGTTGATTCGCTTAAGCGAAGGCTGAAACCCCAAAGTACAATGGCGTAGAATCGTGACGCATAAGAAATCTTTGGAGCGTTATCACAGTGCGTCTTATAATCTCAACATCTCAACATCTCAACATCTCAACATCTCAACATCTCAGAATTCTGTAATTCTGTAATTCTGTAATTCTGTAATTCTGTAATTCTGTAATTCTGTAATTCTGTAATTCTGTAATTCTGTAATTCTGTAATTCTGTAATTCTATCTTAGATGAATCCCCCAATCCTGCCATCTTGAAATCCCACAATTACCTAATCTCATAATCCCAGAAACCAATGTGACCCCATAATCTCAGGATTATGTTTACAGACTAAGACTTCCAGCAACCAAATCTCGTCCTTACAAGATTTAAGGATTACTTAAACCTTGCACAGGTAGAATCCCAAGATGCTAATCTCAAGATACTAGAATCCTATGATTATTGAAATTTAATCCTGAGATTATTGGATTATATAATTAAATCCCGGGATTCCAGGATGTCAGTCAATGCTAGAATCTTAGAATCCTCGCACTTTATTATCATCTTAACTCACTGATTAAACTATTATGATTATGAAATCTTGTAATCATTTGCTTGTGCATAATCTCAGGATTATTAGATTTTATGTTAATCACGGAATCTCAGGATTCTTAACGTTATGCTGCGTGAACGATATGGTAAAAGCCTTGTTGACTGGTGTAGTATCACAGAATCCTGAAATCATAACCTTCCAATGATACTACTATCCTGAGATAATTTTCAAAGTTGTTTTAAATCCTGCACTCACAGAATCTTTGAATCTTAACCTTCTATAATCTTGTAGATTCTCACTACACTCACAAAATAATCCTATAATCATTACATCCCGGTAGCTCAGGATGGAGTGATAAAGTGATTCCAGGATTGCAGAATCTCGAAATCACGTGACACTGTAATCGAATAATAATGATGAGATTATGAAATCAATATCGCATGAAAATCATGAGATGGTGAGATGGTGAGATGGTGAGATGGTGAGATGGTGAGATGGTGAGATGGTGAGATGGTGAGATTTTACAGGAGCTTTCAGGCTTGTATACCCAATTGTTTATTCCTGTGTATTTGGTTAGACACTACTAATCCATTGAAATCACAGCCCCCTGAGATTCAAAAATCATAGAATCCCATAATTCAGTGATTGCTAAAATTCCGACCGGTTTGATTACACGCTTCTTGTGAGATGGGAAATTGCACACTCTCGACCATCCTGGGCAATATGTAGAAGATTTCATAATCTTAGAATCTTAGAATTCTGAGATCTAGGAATATACATTCAAACCCTTTACTTCAGACCTTGCACTTAGACTGTGATGTTGGTTATAGAATCTCATAATCCTGGGATTTTGTAATTCAGTAATCCTTAAATATTGAAATCCTCGGATGCAAACCTTATAGTAGCAACTCAATCCTATGATTCATGGATTTTTAAATCTCATAATCCTATGATTACAAGCTTTTTGAATCCTAAAATCTTAGAATTTTGGGATGCAAGTAATTCACCGAACGCTTCATCAAGAGGGTGTTATGGCAGCGAAAATTATTTCCTTCCTCAACGGGAAGGGCGGGGTAGGGAAGACCACGACGTCCATTAACATTGCTACCTGTCTTGCAAGACAAGGTCACAAGGTCGTGATGGTCGATACCGACCCACAAGGAAGTATCAGTAACTGGTACGATGATAGCAAATGTCAGTTCGATCTGGCTGAAGCTGCCTCAGAAAAAGAAGTCTATACCGTACGTAAGCAATTGAAAGAATATGATTACGTGGTGATTGATGGAGCAGCGGCAATTTCAGCAATTTCATCTGCCGCTGTTATGGTCAGTGATTTGGTATTGATCCCAGTGACACCGTCACCTTTAGATTTTGCGGCCTGTGGTGCTATTCTTGCCGTCGTCGAAGCACGTGAAAACCTACAACCGGTCATTGCGCGTTTTCTCATCACGAAAAAAGTGGCTTCCGCTAAGATGCTGGAAGTACTCAAAGCCTCGATAGCTGATACCGGCGTTCCTGCACTTCGTACCGGCACGACTCAGCGCCAGGTTTACATACGTACAATGATGGATGGCGGCACTGTTTTCGATACAACGGATGGTAATGCGAAGGGCGAGATTGAAATCATGACAAAAGAAATTACGGAGCTGTTGAAATGAAAATGAAACTTGGGCAGCACAGACAACTGACTACAGCACTGGACGCTGTAGCGAAGCCACCTGCTTCCGTGAAAAAATTGCAAACCAACATTGACGAAGAATTGCATCGCCGCTTCAAAACCAGCTGCTTCCTGCAGGATCGCGAGATGAAAGACGTATTGACGGAGTTGATCCAGGGCTGGCTTATCAATAACGAACGCTCGTGAGTCACTGATCTTGCGCCGGAACGGGTCAAACCAGGCCCGTTTCTGGCAAATACCGCACTAACCCCCTGCCAGATAAGAATTAATTTGCTCTTCAATATTTTCCAGAACATCCTGCAAGACTTAAAGAAGATCCCAAAATCAAATAATGTTTTGTTTCTTTTTTAAGTTTAGATCTTTCTCTTTAAGGGCTAATTTTCACCTTATTTATTAATACGTTACACGCTGTTTTGTGGAGGGTTTTCCTGTCTGGGGTGGAGATCATTCCTGTTGGATGTGGATCCTTTTCATGATCAATGTAGAGCTTTTTCCTGTGGATAAACTCTTTAGCGATCAGAATATTATCGACGTGGAGACATTTCCTGTGGATATCCTGCCAGATCCGATAGACCTGCGCCCATTCTAGCCATTTAACCGCTAACTTACCGCCAGAAAGCACTATTTCTCCAAAGTGGAGGGATTTCCTGATCACCTGTGTTTTTCCATATGTGGAAGAATTTCCTGTGACAGCGTCACTTGATGCCCTGACTGTCACTTTTGGATCGTGAACCCACTAGATCTGGCAAACCAGCTTCACTTTTTTCACACTAAAAGAGCATATGTGGAGAGATTATCTGATCCCTGATTCCTCTTATGTGGAAGAATTATCTGATCAACTTACGTGACAAAGAGAAGAGAATAAGTCACATAATAAAGTTAAATCAATTAGTTACTGAAATAGGTGACGGTGTCACATTCTTATATGTGGAAACATTACCTGATCTCGTAACGAAAATGATGCTCGAAAGTGTGATCGGATAAATGATTTCTTACCCACAGGTGGAAAGATTTCCTGATCCCCTGGCAGACTATACGTGGAGACATTTTCTGTGATCCCTCCAAATAACAATGTGGAGAGATTTTCTGATCACGCGATCGTCGTGCGCTATATGTGGAAAGATTATCTGATCCCTCGGTGATAGATATGTGGAGATTTTTCCTGTTGATCTTCCGGGGCAGGGCTCCTTTGACGGTTCCTAATAAGTGAGATGCCGGTCACAAACCGATTTCGTATGATTAATCAACATTCCGGATGCTTATGTGGAGTGATTTTCTGTTGTCTGGAGTGAATTGTATCTTGCCACGTTGCTGAATAACCGAGAACGTCGTAAATGATCGTCCACGTCATATGTGGAGTGATTTCCTGTAAAAAGAGTGAAGATCCAAGATGTTAAAAAAAGGATCCTCAGTCGTTAGGAAATCAATATGTGGAGATTTTTCCTGATCCATCTTTTTCGATCTTCACTTAATGCATTGAAATATAATAAGTAAATAACACCTGTTTTTACTTTACGTTAGTATTTTTTATGTGGAATAATTTACCTACATTCCACCTATGGATCCTGCTACATGGAACTGAATAAACTGACCGTAGTTCAGGGGAACGATCTTCTGGAAGGCGCTTACAGCGTCACTCTGGATGAAATGCGCCTGCTGAACCTGGCTCTGGCTCAAATTGATAGCAGGAAACCGCAACCAGACACGTTATACCGCCTTTTTCCTCAGGATTATCAGCGTATCTACGGCGTAAACCCGACCAGCAGCCACAGGCAGCTGCGCGAAGCGGCGGAAAGCCTGATGAAAAAACCGGTGACGATCTACAAACCGGACGTCAAAACTGGCAAAGTGCGTACTGTGCAACTGTCCTGGTTCTCGCGTCTGGAATACGTCAGCAGTGACGATCACAGCGCGGTGGTATTGAGGTTTGGGCAGGATGTTGCGCCATATCTCTATGAACTAAAAGAATCTTTTACTAAACTGAATTTTGCCAACATTGCAAAACTTGATACACCGTTCTCCGTTCGCCTGTATGGCTGGTTAATCAAAGCCAAGAATCTCTACGGGCGCCGCAGCGGTAAAGCCATTGAAGTGACCCTGGATCTTAACTGGATGCGCGAGAAGGCCGGTTTGGCGGGTAAATACGAGGACTATCGTGACTTCCGCCAGAAGCTGCTGGAGCCGACCATCAACCGGATCAATGCCAATACGGATATCTCCGTGGTCTGGGAGCCGGTGAAGCAGGGCAGAACCGTGATGTCTATCAAGTTTGCCTACGTGGATGAATCCGCGCCAGAAGCCAGCAAGCCACTGCGGCCGCGCTTGCCACGCCGTCCGCGTGCTGTTGCGGGCTCTGCGCTGGAAGGTGAGTGGGCACGACGCTGTATTGCTATCTTTGAAGAGTATCGCGATAAATTAAGTGCTTACGATGTGGATGAGAAAGCGACATTGCCGGATCTGCGCAAACTTTCAGGCTGGTACAAGATGATTGGCGAGAAGAATAAACAAAAAGAGATCCTCTCCGAAGTCAGTGCTCGCAGTAAGAAGGCGGCCGGGTAACGCCTTACTCCCTGCATTATTCATGACGGCGTATCTTTCACAAGATACGCCGTTTTTCGTTGCCTGAATCCTCTCCTATACACCGACATGTTCTATTAGATCCGCCCTATACAAGTGTTTAAAAGTTAGTAAGCACTTACTGGGTATGATCAGGAAAAGTTTCCACATAACCCGTTTTGGCGGCTTTTGCAGCAAGCTCTCCAAAAGCTATAAGCCATATTTTTTCGTTGTTAGACAAGGACAAACCCCAACCTTACTCTTCGTCATGTTTTGTAAATTGCATGCACACTTATTGATGAGGGATGTCTTTTGGCTACAGTACCGAATTCTTTTAAAATCGCATTACTGGCCAGCGCCGTAATGTTTTCTTCTTTTGGATTTGCTGATGACGTGCTCAAAGAAGGCATCACGCCAGCTACCGATACCAGTCAGGTACCGGCTTCGGCAAAATTGCGCACCGACACAGTGATCGCCGGGATCTCAGAACCACAGGGGATTTTTAACCCGTACTTCTTCGTAAACGGTTGGGACGAGAACGTCACGAACGTGATCTTCGCCCGCCTGGTCGATTGGGACAGTCAGGGCAAACTGGTTCCCGGTCTGGCTGAAAGCTGGACGGTGAGCCCGGACGGCAAGACTTACACCATCAAGCTGCGCCCGAACCTCAAGTTCAGCGACGGTTCCCCGCTGACGGCGGAAGATGTCGCATTCACCCTGACTGTCCTGTATGACCCGAAATACGATGGCGACACGGACATCACGCTGGCACACATTGCTGGCGGTGATGATTATAAACAAGGCAAAGCCGACAGCGTCAGCGGCCTGAAAGTGGTGGATCCGCTGACCCTGCAGGTCACGACTACTCAGCCGGGCGCGACCACGCTGCAAAAGATCGGCGGCCCGGTGCTGTCGAAAGCGTATTACGGCAAAGGCTACCAGCGCGGAAATCTCGATTACCTGCGCACGCTGCACGGCAAACCGCTCGGCAACGGACCCTATGTCTATGACAAATATATTCCGGGACAGGAGATCCGTTTTCACGCCAACGCGAATTATTACCGTGGCGTCCCACCAACCCCACGTTTCATTTACCGCGTCACCAATCCATCGACCAACTTCCAGTTATTCCAGACCGGTGATACCGATTACGATGCGTTTACTTCCCGACCGGATGATATCGAACAGCTGAAATTGCTCGGTTTTGCCAACATCAACCTCTACGGATCCAGCGATTACAGCAAGATTGAATTCAACCTTAAACGCCCGGCGTTGCAGGATGCGAAAGTGCGTCAGGCGCTGATCTACGGGCTGGATCGTCAGAAACTGATCGACGTGGTGTATCAGGGTTACGGTACTGTCGCCATTGAGCCAATTTCGCCGATCTCCTGGGCGTACAATACCGACGGCGTGAATCCATACAAATTCGATCCGGCGCAGGCGAAGAAATTGCTGGATGAAGCAGGCTGGAAAGTGGGCGGCGACGGTATCCGCGTAAAAGACGGCAAACGTCTGGAACTGACGCTGCTGGTGAGTAAAAAAGTGCTGAACGATGCGCTGATCCCGATCGCTAAAGAGGATTATCAGAAAATTGGTGTGCTGTTGAAACCTCAGGTAGTCGATTTCAATGCGCTGATGTCACAGCGCAAGGCCGGTAACTACGATCTTGCATCCTTCAGCACCAGTACGCTGAACGATCCTCACGATGGCGTGTGGGACTTCTACAGCACCGAGGCCGCCGTTCAGGGCTATCACAATGCCGAAGTGGATAAGCTCATCAACGAGGGTAACGCCACGCTGGATATCGAAAAGCGTAAGCCGATTTATCATGAACTCTATAAGGTGCTGGCGAACGACCCTCCGGTGATCTTGCTCGGTAACCGTAAGATTCTCTCGGCCAGCAGCGCCCGGGTGACCGGCTTCAAACCAGACATCTATAACGGCCTGACCGGCAGTCTGCCGGATGTAAAAATCGTCAAATAATCAAAATCACGTTGCTGCCGGTTTTAACCGGCAGCTTCAATGAGAAAGTCATGAGAAATTTCATTCTGCGTCGTTTGCTTCAAACTATTCCGATGTTGTTCCTCGCTTCGCTGATTATCTTCATGCTGTTTGCCAAAACGCCAGGCGATTTCATCGATGGGAATATCACCCTTACGGCACAACGCGCTGCCGAGCTGAAAGCGTTATATGGCCTCGATCAGCCTTTAATCAGCCGTTATTTGCACTGGCTCGGGAATCTGCTGCAGGGCGATCTCGGGTTCTCGCTGCAATATCAGATCCCCGTCAGCCAGCTTCTGAATCAGTACATCTGGAATTCCTTCCTGCTGGCGACCATCGCGATGGTGCTGTACTGGGGAATTGCGCTGGCGGTGGGCATTGTCTCGGCGATGAAACCTTATTCGCTATTCGATCACGTGGTCAGCGTGGTGATTTTTGCCGCAATGTCATTCCCGACATTTTTCCTCTGTCTGCTGCTGATCAAATGGTTTGCGGTGGACTTGCACTGGCTGCCTGTAGGCGGTATGACCAACATCGGCAGCGACGCCACGGGGTGGGCCTGGGTGATGCAGGTGGCGGCGCATTTGGTGTTGCCGGTAATTGCGCTGGTAATGTTACAGGCGGGCAGCCTGACGCGCTATTTCCGCGCCAGCATGCTGGACGTCGTGCGCATGGACTTCATCCGCACCGCGCGCGCCAAAGGGCTGCGTGAACGCACCGTCATTTTCAAACACGCGCTGCGTAATGCGCTGTTGCCGATCATCACGCTGCTGGGCTTCGAGCTGCCGGGACTGTTTTCCGGTGCGCTGATCACTGAGAAAGTCTTTAACTGGCCGGGAGCAGGGCACATCCATATTGATTCTCTGGCGGCGCGTGATTACCCGGTGTTGATGGGCTTCACCCTGTTTCTGGCGGTATTAACCATTCTGGGCAATCTGATTGCCGATGTGCTTTATGCGTGGGCTGACCCGCGTATTCGTGTGAGGTCGTGATGTTCGGATCGTTATTTTCAACTCACCGCCGGCTGCGCGACGCACAAATCCCGGTCATGGCACAAGTGACACCGTCACCCTGGCGGCAGGCGTGGAAGGCACTGCGCGAGAACCGGCTGGCGATGTTTTGCCTGATCTTACTGCTGATAATGGCGGTCTGGTGCGTAGCGGGCCCTTACTTTTCGCCGTGGCGTGATGATGCCACAGATGCCCTGATGATTAATAAAGCACCGAATGCAGAACACTGGCTGGGCACTGATTTCCTCGGCCGGGACGTTTACACGCGTCTGCTGCTGGCAGGGCGTATCTCGCTCATCATCGGGCTGCTGACCATGCTGCTGTCGGTGACGCTTGGTTACCTGCTTGGCGCGGTGTCAGGCTATCTCGGCGGCGTGACCGATAAAATCATCATGCGTTTTGCCGATCTGGTGATGACTATTCCGAGCCTGCCGCTGCTGATCGTCATGGGCGCGATGCTGTCGGAGCTGGATTTCTCGCCGGATTCACGCGTCTACATGGTGATCGTCATGCTCAGCCTGCTCGAGTGGCCGAAGCTGGCCCGTCTGGTACGCGGGCAGATCCTCTCGCTGCGTGAGCGTGATTTTATGCTGGCGACGCAGGTGCTCGGTCTTTCATCGCGTCGTCGTTTGTTCGGCCATTTGTTGCCGAATACGGTTCCGATTCTGGTGGTAATGGCCACGATGGCCGTTGCGAATGCCATCCTCAGCGAATCCGCGCTCAGCTATCTGGGTCTGGGTGTGGTCCCGCCGACACCGTCTTGGGGAAATATGATGGATGCCGCCAACAGCCTGATCGACTTCCAGCGCCGTCCGTGGTTATGGATGCCACCGGGCATTGCGATTTTTATCACCGTGATCGCCATTAACGTACTGGGTGATGGCCTGCGCGACGCGCTCGATCCCAAAATGAAACGGAGCAAAAAATGACTCAACCTTTGATCCGTTTTAATCAGCTTTCTCTCTCGTTTTCCAGCGATCAGGGACGTGTGCGTGCGGTACAGGACGTTACGTTTGACGTTCAGTCCGGGCAAACGGTCGGCATTGTTGGCGAATCTGGCTGCGGGAAGAGTGTCACTGCTATGTCGCTGATGGGGCTGTTACCGCCTCAGGCGGCACGCATCGACGGCGGCGAAATTCTTTTTCAGGGGCGTGACCTGCTCAAATTGCGTCCGTCACAGATGGCGGATTTGCGCGGCAATCAGCTGGCGATGATTTTTCAGGAACCGATGACGGCGCTGAATCCGGTGCTGACGATTGGCGAACAGCTGGTGGAGCCTCTGATCCGCCATCTGGGCGAATCACCGCGAACGGCGTGGGCGCTGGCGACGAAGATGATCACCGACGTCGGGCTGGCGCGCGCCGACAGCCTGATGAAGAGCTACCCGCATCAGCTTTCCGGCGGCATGTTACAACGCATCATGATAGCGATGGCACTGAGCTGCAAACCGCAGCTGCTCATCGCCGACGAACCAACGACCGCGCTGGACGTCACCGTGCAGGCGCAGATCCTGCGTTTACTGCGCGAACAGGCACAGCGCCACCATATGGCGTTGATGCTGATCACGCATGACCTGGGGGTCATCGCGCAGATGGCCGATCATGTCGTCGTGATGTACGCCGGTAAAATCGTTGAACAGGGCGCGACTGCTGAGGTGTTGCGTAATCCGCTGCACCCGTATACGCAGGGGCTGATTGCCTCAAGGCCAAAACCAGGCGAACGTCTCCGCCGGTTATATTCCATTCCCGGTCAGGTGCCGGATCTGGCCGCACTGCCGCCGTATTGCGCATTCACCGACCGCTGTGATCGCGCAACCGACCGCTGCCGTCAGGGTATTCCGCCGCTGGAAGGGCAGTCGCGTCAGGCCGCGTGTTTTTACAGCGGACTGAGTCCGGTTCATGAAATGAAAAGCAGGGAGTTCCAGCCATGAGCGCGGAATATCTGATAGAGGTCGATGGCCTGAAAAAACACTTCCCAATCCGCGACGGCGTATTCGGGCAGGAAACCGGCCAGCTGCGCGCTGTGGATGGTGTCAGCTTTAATATCCGCAAAGGCACGATTTTCGGCCTGGTGGGGGAATCCGGCAGCGGTAAAACCACCGTTGGGCGCACCTTGCTCGGTTTGTATGACAAAACGGCGGGCAGCGTGAAATTTCACGGCGAGGATCTCCACCAGCTAAAACCGAAACAGCTGAAAGCGCTGCGGCCTAAAATCCAGCTGGTTTTTCAGGATCCGTACAGTTCGCTAAACCCGCGGATCCGTATCGGTGACGCTATTGGCGAAGCGATGCTGGAACACAAGCTGTGCACGCGCGCAGAACTGCACGCCAAAGTATTGGAGGTGATGAAGATCTGCGGTCTTTCGCCGTTGCATTACAACCGCTTTCCGCACGAGTTTTCCGGCGGTCAGCGCCAGCGTATTGGCATCGCCCGCGCGCTGATCCTGCAACCGGAATTTATCATTGCAGATGAACCCATTTCTGCGCTGGATGTGTCGATTCAGGCGCAAATCATCAATCTGTTCTCGGATTTACGCGACGATCACGGCGTGACGTTTCTGTTTATCTCGCACGATCTGGGCGTGGTAGAGCATCTTTGCGACGATGTGGCGGTGATGTATCTTGGTCAACTGGTGGAAACTGCCCGTCGTGATGCGCTGTTTCGCCAGCCTTTGCATCCTTACACGCAGGCGCTACTGGCCGCAGTACCAACGCTCGATCCTGACAGCGAGCCGGTGGCGATGGTCAGCGGCGAAATTCCGGATCCCTCCAGACCGCCTGCCGGATGCCGTTTTCACACCCGCTGCCCGCTGGCAACCGATCGCTGCCGCGCAGAAATCCCGCTATTGCGTGAGGTGGAAAGCGGTCATCGCGTCGCCTGTCATCTGGTCTGATTCACCTTAATTCTGCGCCGGTGAGGAGGTCATTCCTCCAATACCCGGCGGCTTTCCATCTGCATTTTCTTTCCGACGGCTTTAGTCACTTCGATCACTTTCTGCGTGGCGGGTGAAAGAAACGCGCCTTCCAGCCACGTAATACCTACGCGGCGTTCCATCACCAGCTGATCGTTATCGATGCGGATCAGCCGCGAAATAAACTCTTCCTCTGCCAGAATATTCTCTGACAGAAAACTCAGCAGCCCGCTTTTAGCGATCAAACCGGGTACGGACGCCAGCGAGCTGATTTCGACTTTGACGTCCGGCGGCGGGCAATGGTTCTCGTAAAAGATCCCGTCCAGCCACTGGCGCATCGAAACCGTTTTTGCCGGTAAGATCCAGCCGAAACGGCTGAGTTCGCGTAAAGACGTGGGTTTGCCGGCCAGCGGATGGTCACTGGAGGCGCAGACCACCACGCGGTCTGCGGTGACCGGCAGCTGCACCACCGGACTTTCGTAGTTCACCAGCGGACCAATGATGATATCTATCACGTGGCGCTCCAGCAGGGTGAACAGCACGTCATTCATGCCTATTTGAATTTCCAGCTTCATGTTCGGCACCTGCGACTGCAACATTTTGCAGATTTCTGGTAACAGGAACTGGGTGGATGAACCTGAAATGCCCACGCGCACAATGCCGCCCGCGCCGCTGCTCAGTTCGTTCATCACTTCGGTGATTTCATGATATGAACTTTGCAGCGCCAGACCGCGTTGATAAAGAATACGACCTGCCTCGGTAAGCTCCAGCCCGCGACCTGCCCGTTTGAACAGTTTTATGCTGAGTTCTTTCTCCAGGCGAGTGATGGATTTGGAAAGCGCGGGCTGAGTTATATTTAAATTTTGTGACGCAAGTCTCAAATTCATTATCTGTGCAGCTGTCACAAAGTAATCCAGGTCTCTGTTATTTATCATGTATTCCTGAAATTCATCGATTTGGTAATAAAATATAGTAGAAGGCATGAGAGGCAGGGTCAATAATCTCGCGATCTTCGGGGTCGCAGGCCTGGCGTGGCCAGTTTTTGCGGCAGCGAATCCGCCTGTTTTTAAGTAAAATAAGAATCTGAGTGCATCTATGAAAATTGTTAATTTCGTCATCAATAAAGAACAAACTAAAAGTTTTGGCATCCTTAACGCAGACGGCATCGTCGACGTTGGCCTTCATTCCGGGTGTCGGGATATTAACGAATTCATGGCGCATCACCCGCTCGACGCACTGCAACGCTATGTCGCGCTGCCTGCCAGTCTCCAGCTGAACGACATCAGTTTCCTGCCGGTTATCGATCGTCCGGGCAAAATATTTGGCGTGGGTATGAACTACGCGGAAAAACGTAAAGAGTTTAACGAAACGAATCCTGCGCCAACGCTGTTTATCCGCTTTGCAGATTCTCAGGTCGGGCATAACGGTACCGTGATTAAACCGGCGTCAACCAATGAGTTTGATTACGAAGGCGAGCTGGCGATTGTTATCGGCCGCACAGGCCGCAATATTTCAGCCGAAGAGGCGCTGAGCCATATTGCGGGCTACAGCTGCTACATGGATGGTTCAGTGCGTGACTGGCAGCACAAATGGTACACCGCCGGGAAAAACTGGCCGTCCACCGGCGCATTTGGCCCGTGGCTGGTGACACCGGATGAAGTGGGCTGTCCGCAGAATTTAAAAATCAAAACCTGGCTGAACAACCGTCTGGTGCAGGACGACACCACCGCTAACATGATCCATACCATTCCGCAGATCATCGCGTATATCAGCACCTTTACACAGCTTTCTCCGGGCGATGTGATCATGACCGGTTCACCGGGCGGGGTAGGTAAAACCCGCGTGCCTCCGCTGTTCCTGCATCAGGATGACGTTATTGAAGTGGAAATCGAAAACATTGGTCGTCTGACCAACCGCATTCAGGATTCGGCGCTGTCTGAAGTCGTTCAGTCCCAGACAGCGGCCTGATTTCTTAACGTGTCTGGTTTACCAAAGGCGCCGTCTGTTCGGTGCCTTTTCCTTTTACCACCATCAGATATGTCAGCGTAAATGACATCCCCAGAGACAGCGTGACGCCCATCAGAACATAGATAAAGTACGGGCCGATGTAGGCGGGCAGGCTGAAAATACTCGACAGAATATAGCCGTACAATCTCACCCCAAAGAAAGCGATGAACGCCGATGCCACCGAGCTGCTGATAGTCGTGGCGATAAACGCTTTTTTGTAGCGCGTCAGTACGCCAAACAGCGCCGGTTCGGTGATCCCCAACAGCCCTGAAATCGCTGCCGACAGCACCACGGATTTCTGTTCGCGGGTTTTGACGTGGAAATAAATCGCAAAGGTTGATCCGGCAATCGCCATGTTGGCCATAAACATCATCGGCATCAGCATGTCCCAGCCCTGATCGGTGAAGTTTTGCAGCGCAATCGGCGTCATGGCGTGATGCATTCCGGTGAGGATCGCCACCGGACGGATCGCCCCGACGATAAAGCCCGCAAAGACCGCCGAGACATCAAATAATCCCTGGATCCCGAACGCCAGCAGTTTACCGAGGTAAATCCCCGCCGGGCCGATGACCGTCAGCGAAACCAGCGCGGCGATAAACAACGTCAGGGTGGGGGTGAAAACGGTTTTCAGCACGTCCGGCATGATTTTATCCACCCAGCGGTGGATATAACTTAGCGCCAGTACAGAGAAAATCACCGGGATCACGCTGGCAGAATAGTTGAAGACCGAGACCGGCAGGACATCCATAAAATACAACGCGGTCGGTGCGCCGGCGGTATGGCTGGCGAGCGCTTTGGCGGCGTCGATGAGCGTCGGATACATCAGGCACGCCGCCACGGCGGCAGCGAGGTACTCGTTGGTTTTGAAGATCCTGGCCGCAGATACCGCCAGGAAAAAGGGCAGAAAGTAGAAAACGCCGCTGGCAATCAAATCAATGATCATCACCGTTTCGCTTTTTCCCGAAATGATTTTCAGCGCAATCAGTCCGGCAAGCAACCCCTTGATCATCCCCGCACCTGCGATGGCCGGAACGATCGGCCCGAATACGCCGGAGACCGTGTCCATAAAGAGTGAGACCAGGCTTTTGCGTCCTTTTGTGGAAACATTTCCTGTTGATCCAGCGACCGGTTCCAGCTGTGACACGATAGCGTCGTACCACACATTGACCTTTGGCCCGATGATGATCTGTACCTGTTCGCTTTGGCTTTGCGCACCTAAAACGCCCGGCAGGTTTTTAATCTCTTCCCACGCGACTTTATTTTCATCGGCTAAATCAAAACGCAGACGCGTCATGCAATGCCAGACTTTATTAATATTTTCTGCACCGCCAACCAGTTTAATGACTGACTGCATTGTTTCTATATTCACCCTGGAACTCCGTGCCGAAAGATTTTGTCAGATGGGATTGAAGTGTAATGACGTCAGTTTTTAAAAACAAACCAATAAAACTGGATCTCCATCACATAACTTCATTACAAAGCAGATCATTCAGCGGTAAAGGCTAAATTGGTACGGTTTTAATGAACTATTCGCAGCGCTTTCAGACCAAAATAAAATCATCAATTTAAGGTTTACAAGCGGGCTGAAAATACGTTGAAATAACCCCAATACGAATATTCCTTTGCCATTTTATTTTGCTGGCAAATCAGACTTTCATTATGAAAAGTATTAAGGATTTCTTATGCAGCCTGTGCTGATTACTAATATTGAATGCCAGATTACGCGCCCAGATCGCCATAATTTAGTGGTGGTAAGAATTGAAACTGACCGCGGCGTTTTCGGGCTGGGCTGCGCGACGTTCCAGCAGCGTCCGCTGGCGGTCAAACTGATGGTCGATGAATACCTCAAACCGCTGCTTGTCGGTCGCGACGCTAATCACATCGAAGATTTGTGGCAGATGATGATGGTCAACGCCTACTGGCGCAATGGACCGGTGATTAACAATGCCATCGCGGGCATTGATATGGCGCTGTGGGATATCAAAGGCAAGCTGGCAAATATGCCGCTGTACCATCTGTTTGGTGGCAAATCGAAAGATGCGGTGACTGCATACAGCCACGCCGCCGGGGAAACGCTGGAAGAACTCTGTGCGAAAGTGGACAGCCTTCTGGCCGAAGGTTATCGCCATATCCGCTGTCAGCTGGGCTTTTACGGGGGTAACGGGCGTGATTTCCACAGCACGCGTGAACCGTCAGCGGGCGCGTATTACGATCAGGATCAGTACATGGATAATACGCTGGCGATGTTCAAAGCGCTGCGTGAAAGATACGGCAATCAGTTCCACATTTTGCACGACGTTCACGAACGTTTGTTCCCGCAGCAGGCTGTGCAGTTCGCCAAAGCCGTCGAGGAATACCGGCCTTACTTCATTGAAGATATTCTGCCGCCGGATCAAAATGAATGGCTGGCGCAAATCCGCAGCCAGACAGCCGTTCCGCTGGCGACCGGCGAGTTGTTTAATAATCCGGCCGAGTGGAAGGATCTGATCATCAACCGACGGATCGATTTCATCCGTTGTCACGTTTCACAAATTGGCGGCATCACTCCGGCGTTGAAACTGGCGCATTTCTGCCAGAGCTTCGGCGTGCGGCTGGCGTGGCATTGCCCGCCGGATATGACGCCCATTGGTGCGGCGGTGAACACGCATCTGAATATCCATCTGCATAATGCCGCGATCCAGGAATTTGTAGCCTATCCGGCGAATACACAGCAGGTTTTCCCCGGCGCGCAGGCACCGGAAAACGGCTATTTTTATCCGAGCGAAGAGTCAGGGATCGGCGTGGGCTTTGACCAGCAGGCAGCGGATGAGTTTCCGGTGGTGTATCGCCCGCATGAATGGACGCAAAGCCGCCTGCCGAATGGCGTGATCCACACGCCTTAAGCCTGGCGGAAGGCCAGGTTGTCCTGATTAAACGGGATGACGTAGGTACATGAATAATCGATATCTACAATATCGCTGAACGCATACACCCGGCCGCCCTGCAAAATGCCTCTGTTGGTAATGTGCATGGCGGCGATGCCTTTTTTGCAGCCAAGTATCTGCGCCTGCTCTTTGCTGACTGTCACCGCCTGGTAGCGGGTGAGGGAGTGCGAAATCACGTAGCCCTTGCTCAGTACATATTGTTGGATCGAATGCTCAATGGTTGTCTGATTCAGATCGGCAAAACCTTCTGCAGGTATGCGTGAGTATTCGATCTGCACATTGCGCTGATTAATGCGACGCAGGCGAGTGAATGCCCAGATAAAATCGTCGCGGGTTAATCCGAAAACCTGCTGCTCTTCTTTGTCCGGCCGCCGTTTATGCAGCTCAAGCATTTTGAAGCTGATATCCGTGAATTTTTTCTCAGTGATCGAGTTGTATACCAGCGGATTACTGCTGACGCCCGGATTAATGTAAATCCCCGAGCCCTGTACAATTCGCACCGCCCCGATACTCACCATTTTTTCCAGCGCCTTACGCACCGTGAAACGAGAAACCCCGTACTCCTCCGCCAGCTGGCGCTCCGGCGGCAACTTTTCAGGGAGTGACCCGCTGTGCTGATAAATCTTGCTCAGCAGATCCTGAGCAATAAATTCACTTTTTTTCATCAATGCTTCTGTGAGATCGGGTAAAAGGGTATTTGAACATGCGTGAGCGGGGAGGGCAAATTGTGCATTTTATCCCTTGCAGGGGATAAACTAAACTCGTTTAAAAACGCTCTTGACCGTTGACCTGAGTCCAAGGTTTATCCTGTTATGAGCATATCGACTAACAGAAAAAATGGCATGAATACTTTTGATTATACGGGAAAAACTGCACTGATTACTGGGGCCAACTCGGGGATAGGACCGGTCTTTGCTCGACAACTGGCTGCGCGCGGTCTCGCGTTAATCCTGACCGCTCGCTCTGAGTTAAAGCTGCAAATTCTCTCTGCTGTGTTAGTTAAAATCACGGCATATCCATAACGATTATTATTCAGGACCTGACGGCCCCTGATGCCATCTCCAACCTGTAAGTAAAACGAACGTGTTGAATTTAAATGGAGCTTATATATAAATAAGCTCCAAGAACCATGATTCATTTATCTCTGATGTACCTTTAAACTGATAACAAGGTTGCTTTTATATTACTCTTCAATAAGAAAAAGTATTTTCACCGGGAGTGACAATGCTTTCGAACAATGCCAGCTCAGACAGTTTGTTTTGTATCCACTGTTTAGAAAACGCCTCTCCCAATGAGGAAGTTAAATACTGGCATTGCCTGAACTCATCAATAGCATGCTGCTGGAATAAAGGCAAAATAGGCGAGCAGTGGGTGAAATCGGTCAGGGGCTCGTCTTCTATTTTTTCCAGACCATAAAGCATCCCGGTCAGTATGGTTGCCATCGCCAGATAAGGGTTGGCATCTGAACCTGCCAGACGGTACTCAATACGCCGGTGCATTTCATTTGAACACGGAATGCGCAAAGCCGCAGATCGCTGGTTAACGCCCCAGGAGTTGAAAAGTGGTTCATTCAGGTTTTTGCGTATCCTTCTGAAAGCGTTGACATTAGGAGCTAATATCGCGAGGGAGGCTGGCATGAGATGAAGCATTCCCATAAGGCAAAGACGCATCATCTCATTAGGAATTTCCTCCGGTGAGGAGAAAATATTATTTCCCTGTTCATCATTCAGGCTGATATGAAAGTGTAAACCACTTCCTGACATTCCCGAATAAGGTTTAGCCATAAAATTAGCGTTAAAACCGAATTTATGAGCAACAGTATTGGTTAAGCGGCGAAGAGCCAGAATGTTTTCGCATATATCCACCACATGTTTGGAGTGTTGCAAGTTTAATTCAAACTGGCCCGCCTCAGCCTCGCAAACAATACCGGACAGCGGCAGGTTCTGCTGTGTCGCCAGTGTTTCAAGCTCTTCAATAAAAGGAGTATATTCTGAAGGCACTGCTAAATTAAAACATCCTGAACTCTGAATGTTCCTGTTTTGCGAATCTTCGAGGTAAAACTCAATTTCAGGCGCAATGACAGGATACAAGCCATGTTCATGGAATTTTTTCAATACATTCCCCAGTATAACCCGGGGTTCCAGTTTATAGGGTTTACCAAGATCATCTTGCATCGTCAGAAGTATTTGCGCATTTTCATCAGGATTATGGCCGCATGGACGTAACGTGCCCGCTACAGGAATGCAGATCCTGTCCGGTTCATTCGCGGCCATATCATTATCCCCAACGTTCATGACTTTACCTTCTTTATCCATCGAATATACCGACTGAGGAAAGTAGGCACCCTTTTCCAGAGACATAAGGGTAGCTATGGTCACTCTTTTTCCTCTGAACGCACCGCTGATATCGTTAATATAAATATCAATGTGCTTTGTGTTGGGATATTTATATAAATAATCTGCCACCTCTTGCGAGAATTGAATTTCATTCCCGGCCATGGATCCGGCTAAAGTTAACCCGCTTGCATTGGCCGCTGGATCCGTGGCCCGAGATGAACTGAGCGATACAGGGCGTTTTTTAAATGAAAAAGAATTAAGTTTGAGGTTCATGTTTTCGTTTCATTTATGCCTTCCGGCGATGAAATGAGCTTAATTTATGTATCAGGCAAAGGATATAGAGACAACATAAAGATTAAAGTTGCCCGCGTAAAAATAGTATAAATGAAGAGTAGAGTGCTGGACTATTTGGTCACTGACTGCTTCTAAACAATCTACACGCGTCGGTGGGAAAACCTGTCCCACGGAGAAGGGCAGCGTATTACTTCTGCATGCGGCAAAAATACTTACTAAAACTCCAACTTCTGCTTCTGGCACGAAGCGTACTGTGGCGTGAGTTGGGGATCTGCTCTTAGCAAAAAGCGAACTTTACTTACGTACACTTTTACAAATAAATAAAAAAATGCTTAGTTTTTAAGTAATACGGTCACCTTTATTTACTGAGATCAATTTTACAAATTCTACCCAATTCTAAATTTTAATTAAACTTGTTATCGGCAATAAAGTAATTTTCTTTATTTATAAATCCATTGATAGAGGTATGGATATATTTTTTTTGGCAAGTATAACGTTCGCTGTTGGCATATATCAGCCCAAAAGGATTTTATTGGGCTGCTACGTGCGATAAGCTGTTGTGCTATATGACGCTTTTTAAGGAGCATGGAAAATATGTTCGACCATCCTACCCACCCCGAAGTCGCCGAATGGTTTGCAAGGTTCGGTGTCGCCGAGGTGTCATATAGCGGGTGTTCCGTCGACCTAACCAACGAGCCGCCTGAGCACTGGTTTTACAAGCGCAACAAGTTGCGGCCTGAAAGCCTGAAACTGGATTTGCGCATCCCATCTAACGGGAGCGCGCTTGCTCGAACCCGAAGCCCCTCAAAGGCACATCGAAAGTGTCAAATATCAATAACCTGTATGATTAAATCATTGACACCATGATGTGCCTTCGGCAAGGTCTGGTGTTTAATATTAAGAGTGCGAATGTTATGGGGCTGATATTTAAGGCATTAATTGGTGCGTTGGTCGTGGTGCTGATAGGCATCTTATCGAAGTCAAGAAACTACTATATTGCTGGTCTTGTACCTCTGTTCCCAACATTTGCGCTTATTGCTCATTACATCGTTGGCACCGAACGCTCACTAGACGCTTTACGCACGACTATTCTTTTCGGGATGTGGGCTGTGATCCCCTATTTGGTTTATCTCGTTTCTTTGTATCTGCTGTTAAATTTTCTGAAATTACCACTCGCTCTGACTGCTGCCGTAGGGTGCTGGGTAATTGCTGCCTGGTTACTGATTCAGGTTTGGAATCGTTGGCATGGCTAGGATAAACACCCACTCTTTATGTGATGGATGATAAAAACCATCACAATTTCCGACCTCAAAGAGAGAAACCAGTGGGTATAAACCGGGGATCAGTTCGGTGGTATTTATCATTTTACTGTTTGCGCCGCTTTGCCACCCATTGCTTTAGCACGCTTTCGGCGCTGACGGTCAGAATGCCCATCATAATCAGCAGGGCACCGATAATGAAATTCACCTTCAGTGGTTCATGCAGGAAAATCACACCGGCGATAATGCCGAATACCGGCGTCATAAATGACAGGATCCCCAGCCGGGATGCGTGATAGCGGCGCATCAGGCTGAACCAGGCGAGATAGCTGGCGAAGGTGACGACCACGCTCTGGAATACCATACTGGTGACCGACACCGGCGTGAGATGGAAATGGGTCTGGCCGGTCAGCAGCGCCAGCCCGCCGAGCAGCACGAAAGCCCCTGCCAGCTGATAGAACAGCGTCATGGTGGCGCTGCCGGAGGAAAGTTTACTGCGGCGCACCACAAGGGTGGTCATACCCCAGAACGCCCCCGCCAGCAGGCCGAAGAAGTCGCCGAGCAGCATATTGCTGGCCTGCGGCGAATTCGCGGTATGGCCGCCAAACAGAAACGCCACTATTACGCCGATGAACGTTACGCCCACGCCCGACCATTGCAGCCCGCTCAGCCGCTCTTCCGGCACCAGAAAATGCAGCCCCAGCGCGGCAAAGATTGGGGCAGTGTAGAGGAATACCGCCATGTGCGCTGCCGTGGTGAACCGCAGCCCTTCGGCGACAAACATAAACTCGATTGAGAACAGCAGGCCGACCAGCAAACCAGGGCCAAGATTGTCGGCGCTGAACGGAATTCTCCGCTGACGTACCAGCAGTAAAATCATTACTGCCAGCCCGGCGATGCCGGAGCGCAGTGCGACCTGCAATAACGGCGTGATGTCCGCCGCGGCGCTTTTGATCGCCACCTGCTGCACGCCCCAGATAACACACAACACCACCATCACACTGCTGGCGAATCCGTCCAGCGGTTTACGCGCATCCATTTCCTGTCACCCCTTAAAAATCGAGCCGACAGCTTAGCGCGATTTAGCGATTCAGATAACGTTTCAGTGTGCGGTTGATGGTTTTTTCCATCTCAGGCTGCTCAGCGTGACCGTCATGACAGATAACACACAAAGCGCGGCAGCTGGGGCGAAGACACTCCATCCGGCGCGTTCGATGTAAGGCATTCCCTCGGCCAGCACGCGTCCCCATTCCGGCACCGGTGGTGGCGCACCCAGTCCGAGAAAGCCAAGGGAGGCCAGCGCCAGCGCGATGCCCGGCAGACGCAACATGGCGTGGCGCAGTAACGGGCCGAAGAGGGCGGGCAACACGTAAAAGAGGGTGCGGCGGAAAGCACCGACGCCCACCATCTGCAGCATTTTCATATAAGGCCGCGCCTGAATCTCTCCCGCCAGCGCGGCGGTATGCGCGGCGATCGGTGCCCAGCTGACGGAGGTGACGGCGATGATCGCACCGGTGGCCGTCGGGCCATTCACGGCGGCGACCACCAATCCGGCGATCACCGGGGGCAGCGCGTTGGTCACTTCGACAGGGCCGGTCATCGCCCGCGGGAAAGCACCGACCGCCATGCCGATTACCAGACACATCAGTGAAACGGCCAGCGCCTGTAAGCAGGTATTGAGCGTCCCGTGCGCGACACGGGCGAGAAGGTCACGCCCCATCGCATCCGCTCCAAAAGGCAGCCCCGGCGACGGCGGCTGCAAACGCACAGAACCGGACGTCAGCGGATCGCGCGGTAAACCGGCAATCACCATCGCCATCAGAATGGTCAGACACAGCAGCGGGATCCACGCCCGTTGTTTGTGGGCTGGCGCGGCCTGCGCCGGAACCGGCATAGCGCCGAGCAACGGCGCACGCCCAAGCAACAGCCGCCGTGCGCCGCCTGCCAGTATGCCGATGACGGACGCAAGCAGTAGCAGGATCAGCACGCCAGTCTGTAACGCCGGTAAGTCACCGGCCGCCACTGCGCCGAGCGTAGCGCGACCAAGACCGGGGATGGCGAACACTTTTTCCACCGCGACAGCGCCGCCGGTCAGCGCCACCAGTACCAGACCGGTTAACGGCGTCACGCCGGGCAGTGCGCGCATGATGACCGCCAGCGCCGTGTGGCGGCGTTTAATGCCGAGCACGCTCCACGTCGTCAGCCAGCTTTCATTAAACGTACCAGCCAGCGCATCGGAATAAATACGTCCGAGATAACCGCCCGCAGGCAAACCCAGCGCCAGCGAGGGCAGCACGGCGTAATGCCAGCCCATCCAGCCGTAAGGCGGAAAAAGAGACAGCCAGACCGCACCGACGATCAGCAAGAGCGAAGACAGTAAAAACTCTGGCAGCGCAGTCGGCAGCGCCGCCAGAAAACCCGCCGGACGCGGCGTGCCACCCTGCAATCCACGTTTAAGCGTTCCTGCACATAGCAGCAATGCAATGATCATCGCCACCAGCGCAGACGTAGCCATCAGCGTCAGTGAAACACCGGTTGCCCGCAGCATGCCTGGCAACACCGGCAGTCCCGACACCCACGATATCCCGGCATCGCCGCGTAACAGGCCGCTAAGCCAGTGCGTCAGCGCGTGCCAGGGCCCCTGATCCAGCCCGAGCGAGAGACGGATTGCGTTCAGCGTCTCCGCCGTTGCTTCCTGATCGCCAGAGCGGGCACGAAGCAAAGACAATGCCGGATCGGTGCCTGAAAGCCATGGCAGCAGGCCGATCAGCACCACAATCGCGGCCAGCGTCAGCAGGCGGGAAATCAGTGGCAACAGCGTCGTCGGCTGGCTTTGGCGAAAACGGCTGATGCTCGCGCAGGTGCGGCAATACAGCGATTCGCTCATCAGTCGGTCTCTTCCACGCGCTGTGTTGCGGCGGAGATCAGCGTGCGTTCACGCGGGTCACGCACGGTATCGCGCACATTGGCGGCTTCGCCCTGAATGACGCGTTCGTGCAGCATCGGAATAGCGGCATCGGTGGCGAGGATCAGGTTTTCAGCCTGCATAATGGCCTTGCGGCGTTCAATACCTGCCGGGATGACCGACGCACGTTGCAGCGCCTGATCGATTTCCGGACGGCAAAGCTGGGCGATGTTAAACGAGCCTTTGCAGGCAAAATCGCTGTAGAGATACGCCACCGGATCGCCGGAATCGAGCACCGTGGCGCGGGAAAGAATAAAGGCATCAAATTTACCCGCCAGTGCGTCGGTCTCAATCTGTGAGTATTCGCGCACCACTTGTTTGACATTAAAACCGGCGGCGGTCAGTTGCTGCGCCAGATAGACCGCCACTTCCGGCAGTTCTGCCCGGTCGCTGAACGTCGCCAGCGTGATGGTCTCCCCGGCCGGTTTACGCGCAGCGACCGGCGTCTTCACCGGCTGGCGCAGCTGTGCTGCCCAGGGTAACGCCGGGCCGAGCAGCCCCTGTGCTACGTCGGCGCGTTTTTCGTAAACGTTATCCACCAGCTGCTGACGGTTTATCGCGTCACGCACGGCGGCCCGCAACGCCGGTTCCTGCATCACGCCAAACTTTGTATTCAGATACAGGGTGTTGGTACGGGGCATCGGCACTTCATGAATTAAGCGTTGATCGAGCAACGGCGCCTGGGAAACCGGAATGGCTTCGACGATATCTGCCGTACCGGTGCGCAGGGCCGCGCCACGGGCGGTACCGTCCGGCACAAAACTGACGTCAATGCCGCTGGCCTTGGCTCTTTCACCCCAGTAGCCATTGAAACGTTCGAGGCGGGCGCTGCTGGTGCCGTTTACCTGTACCAGTTCGAACGGGCCGGTGCCGGTGTGACGCGGATCTACTGCGCCGCTGGCGCTGTAGGCTTTTTGTGATAACACCGCCAGCTGCGGGCTGGATAGACGCTGCGGCAACAGCGGATCTGGCTGCGCCGTGGTGACGACAACCGCCCGTTCGCCGTCGGCAGCGGCGGACAGCTGGACGCCATCCAGAATGCGGGGTTTAGGAGCCGCGTGCGCTGCAACGGTCAGCGCGTTCACCACGGTGGCCGCATCCAGTGCGGTGCCGTCGTGGAATTTGACGTCAGGGCGCAGCTCGAAGCGCCAGCTGTTTTCACCGGTTTGCTGCCATTTTGTTGCCAGCGCTGGCTGGGCTTCACCGAGTTTATCAAGAACGATCAGCGTTTCTGCCGTACTCCATCGCGACAGTTTGAACGCGTCATCGCTCAGCGGCGTCAGACCGGATCGCGGCGGTTGTAACATCGCCAGACGCAGGCGTGCATCCCCGCTGTTTTCGGGGATTTCATCGGCCTCGTTGAAGCAACCAGTCAGTAAAAGTGCAGCAGAAAGCAGCCCGGCCAGCGGGCTTATGCGTAACGGTGACATCAGAAATTCCTTGTCAGATTGCGGGAGGGGGCAGCTGGCGGCAGATTCGCCACATCGCCAGCGCGCTTAAAAAAGGAACCGCCGCCAGCGCCAGCCAGGGTATTACCGCACCGGGTGAGGGCGTCAGGGCAGTATCGAGCAGCCCGCCAAGCATAAAATTGCCCGCCAACACCGCCACGCCGCCCATCGATGAGAGTGCACCGTAATGCGCGCCCAGATTATGTTGCCCGGCAAAGCGCGGAATGAGATCCATCCCCACCGGCACAATCAGCATCTGGCCGACGGTCAGCAGCGTGATCAGCAGTACTGACGGCAGCAGGCGCATCCAGCCTTCCGGCGGCACCGTCCATGCAAATAGCGCGACGGCGGCGAAGGCCGAAGAGAGCAGCATAAAACCGGCGGGCAGGATGATTCGCGCGCCAATCCGGCGGGAAAATCGCGCCAGAGGCATTTGCAGAACGATCACCAGAACCGACGCCAGCACAAACAGCGGCCCGAGATCTTGTTCGCCGCCGCCGGAACGGCGCAGCTCTACCGGCAACGCCAGATACAGCTGGTTGTAGCTGAACAGGTAAGCACTGTAGGCCACAATAAACGCCACAAAGCACGGCTGATGAAAGGTCTGCCACCATGGGACAATTTTCAGTTCGGCAGCACGTTTTGGCGCGGCGGGCAGGGTGAAAAACAGCACCACCAGCGCCAGCATGAATAGCCCGGAACCGACCAGCGCCACCGGTTGAAAACCGTAACCGGAAAGCAGCGAACCGAGCAGCGGCCCGAGCACTGCGCCCAGCTCTGCACACACGGCGGAAAGCGCGAACCATTCGGCGCGGCTGCGTTTTCCGGCTTTCTCACTGTGCGTTCCGGCCTGCGCCAGCAAAGCTTCGATGGAGGGTGAGAACAGCGCGCCGCCGATGCCGGTCAGACAGGCTCCGATAATCACCGGCGTCAGCGTATCTGACAGCCCCAGCAGCAGATAACCGGCGATGCGCACCACGCAGCCGCACAGAATGACCACGCGCGCACCGAAGCGATCGGACAACGCACCGCCGACTAAAAACATCCCCTGCTGTGAAAAAGTTCGCAGGCCAAGCACCAGCCCAACAGCCCAGCCGGAAAGCAGCATGTCGTCGCGCAGGAAGATGGCGAGAAACGGCACGACGGCATAAAAGCCAATGTTGAACACCAGATTACTGCCAAGCAGCAACGGCGGCCAGGGTGCGCCAGTGCGCGAAAGAGTGCGGGTGAACATCCGGTTATCCGTTAACGGTCAAAGGTAAATGAGGGATCGCCTGCAACAGCTGGCGGGTATGCGGGTGGGCCGGTAAACGCAGAATATCCCGCGTGGCGCGGTCTTCGATAATCTGGCCTGCGTGCATGATAAGCAGCCGCTCGCACAGCCCGGCGACCATCGAAATATCGTGTGTCACCATCAGCAACCCCATACCGTTTTGCTGTGTCACCTGTTGCAATAGTTGCTTGATTTGCGCGCGCAGTGGCAGATCAAGCCCGCTGACTGGCTCATCGGCAATCAGAAATTCAGGGGAAATCGCCAGCGCACGGGCGATCGCTACGCGTTGCGCCTGTCCGCCGGAAAGTGCGCCCGCTTTGCGGTTTAGCAGAGTTTCATTCAGACCTGTCTGCGCCAGTACTTCCCGAACTCGCGCAAGGATCGCCCCGTGGTATCCGAGTCGTTTCAGCGGCTCGGCCACAATCTGGCTGACAGTATGTTCGGGCGGCAGAGAACCGGCTGGATCCTGCGGAATGTATTGCAGACGCCGGCGGTAATCGCGCAGCGAACGCGCGGAACCGGGGCGAATTTGCACGCCGTCGCAGAACACCTCACCGCTGTCCGGTGCGTCCATCGCCAGCAGAATTTTGAGCAGTGACGATTTTCCACAACCGGAAGCACCCACCAGCCCGATTCGCTCGTAGCGGCCGATACTCAGAGACAGATGCGAGAACAGTACACCGGGCTCTGGCGCTGCCCGCCAGAAAGCGCGCGGCAGTGACAAATGACGGCTGATATTTTGAAGGCGCAGAAATGGTTCGATGACCAGACGCAGGGGAGGGGACATCAGACAGCGACTCCGCAAAGAGATGCAATTGGCTGAGGTAGTGCGGCCTGTTTTGCTGCCTGAACCAGACGCTGAGTGTAGGGATGCTGCGGATGAGACAGTAACTGCGCCATGCTGGCGGATTCCACCAGCCGCCCATTTTCCATCACCAGCGCATGCTGGCAAAGCTGCGCAGCGACCGTGACGTCATGGGTAATAAATAGCAGCGCCCGATCTTCACAGGCTCTGCGCATCACCTCGACGACTCTTTGCTGGGTCAGCACATCGAGCGCGGTGGTCGGCTCATCGGCAACCAAAAGGGAAGACGAAGACTGAATTGCCAGCGCGATACATAAACGCTGGCGCTGGCCGCCGGAAAGCTCTGCCGGGTAACGAGCCGCAAAGTGTGGGATATCGCCGAGCCCGACAGCCTCCAGCATGGCAGTGATTTCATCGTCGCAGGTTGCGGGCAGGGCGAGACGTAATTGTTTACCGAGCGACATCAGCGGATTCAGTGCAGTGGATGAGTCCTGAAATACCGTCGCCACGCGACCTGCCTGAGGCCGGGCTACCGGATGTTTTCCGCAGACTTCCACACCGTTGACGCGAATGCTGCCGCTGATGCGTGCACCCGCTGGCGGTGTACCGGTGATAGTTTGGGCGGTCAGTGATTTGCCGCACCCGGAGGCGCCGAGCAGGCAAACGCGTTCGCCGGCGTTTACGCGAAAGCTGAGATTAGCGATGCGTTTTTCACCGGCGATCCATAACGTTAGCTCATCAACCTCCAGAACCGGTTGGTCCATTTTTGTCATTTCTGCCGCCATTCCCTTCAACCTGCTCATCGCCTTTGCTTACTTGATATGTAATAACATAACAAAATGTGTTAATTTGATGCAAAAGGTTTTGTGATTTTTATTTCCTGCGGGTGTGGGGCACAAATAAATCAGGCGCTTTATTCTTACTTCATCTGGGCCAAAATCTCCGTCACTTTCTGCATCGAGGATCCGGCATCTTTAATGCCCAGCGCTTCCTGTTTCTTCACCCAGTTGGCCTGAATTTCCTGATAGCGGGTTACCGTCTGCCAGTGTTCAATTTCGCTGTGTTGCAGGATGCGGACGTTCGCTCCGTCTTCCCGCAGCATTTGTATCTGCGTGTTAAAACTGTAATCCATCACTGAGCCAGCGGTTTTATAGGCGCTCTGCGCGGCGCGCGCGATAGCGTCTTTATCTTCCTGCGCCAGACCGTCCCAGACTTTCTGATTCATCACCAGCAGATAAACGTGCCCCAGCCATAAATCCCTGGAGATCAGCGCATCGGGTGCCATTTTGTGGATTTTCAAATCGTACGCGCTGTCTGCGTTGACCATGATGCCGTCCAGTGCGCCGTTCTTAAAGGCGTTGACGGTTTCCTCACCCCATTTGGTGTTCACCGGCGTGGCACCGGCGTTGTGCAGGAAATCCTGATGCCAGAAACTCGCCGATCGCCATTTTGTGCCTTTAATGTCTTGCAGATTTTTTAGCGGATGGGTGCTGAAAAATGCCACCGGATAGCCAGTGCCGAAATACAGGTTCACCACATTATTGGCTTTCAGTTCAGCCGGGAAAGCGGGCACTTCCGCATAGACACGACGGAAAAACGCAACCTGATTATCGCCGGATGGCCCGACCGGAAAGCTTTTGAAAATCTGATGCAGCGGCAGCGCGTCGGCGGAATATTCGGGAACCACGATCCCCATATCCACTTTGGTGCCTTCTTTGATCAGGTGCAGCGCGTTGTAACTTGACGCCAGCTCCCCGTTCCAGTGCGCTTCAATTTTCAGGCGACCGTGCGATTCCTTTTCGACGGCGGGGAAGAACACGTCATTAATAAAGCGGGTACGCATGCCGCCCAGCGGCTCGTGATCGGTATAGCGAAGGTGGGTCGCCGCTGACGCCGGAAGCAGGAACAGGGCGAGCAGTATCGCCAGAGGGGGTCTGATTAATTCCATGTAATCTCTCGGTGAATGATAAAAAAGCACATCATCTTACGCTCCGCCGCGTTGCCGGAATGTGCGTTTAAACAGTTATTCATCAATAGCAACGAGAACCTTAAGAAACAAAAAGGGTGCCACGTTGGCACTGGCACCCTTAAAGGCTTTTATTGCATTAACAACCGGTTAGAAATCAACGTTCACGCCGAGCTGGAAGTTACGGCCTGGCATCACGGCCAGCGCTTTGTTGTAGGCATCCTGATTGGTAGTGTCGGTCAGCGTACGGCTGCTCAGGTAATCCCAATATTTACGGTCGGTGATGTTATACACGCCACCGTTGATTTTCACGTTCTTCGCGACCTGCCAGTAAGCGGTGGCATCGACCATGCCGTACCCTGGCACGTTCATGTAATCCACATTGGAATCTGCAATTGGCGTACCGCTGTTTGTGTAACTCTGGCGGCTGGTTGCTTCGGCTTTTTTGCCTTTAACGAAAGTCGCGGTGACTGCAGTACCGTAGACGCCGGAAGGATCATCCCACGCCACACCTGCTACCAGTTTCATTGGCGGCACGCTGTCGAGATCGACGTACTTGTCGCCGGCATAGCTGGACTTGGATTGACCCTGCGCGTAACCCAGTGCGAAGGAGGTACTCAAACCGTTCACGTCGCTGAACCATGTACCGTAATCGATTTTGGTGCTCAGCTCGCCGCCGTAGATATACGCTTTATCGCGGTTTTCAGCCTGATAAATCGTATAAATGTTGGAAGGCACATTGGTGAACATGTTGCCGTTCTTCGCACGGGTGTAACGGGTATTGGCGATGAAGTTTTTGTAGGTGTTATAGAACACCGACGTTTTGAAGCTCACGCCTTGTGTCGCTTCCCCTTTCACGCCCCATTCAACGTTATTGCTGGTTTCAGTTTTCAGATCGGTGTTGCCAATCAGCGCGTACTGCGCCGCACCGGCGTAAGAAGAACCCAGGTTCCATGAGCCGTAAAGCTGGCTGGCATCCGGGAACTGCGCGCCGCGTTTGTATTGCAGGTACGTCATTAACTTCGGCGTCAGATCATAAGTAAAGGCCAGAGACGGCAGAACCTGCGTATCCGAATTAGCTTTACCGTACAGGGTTGAGACGGAGTCTTCAGAAACGACGTTGTTGGAGAGATCGGACAGGTTTTTCGATTTGGTGTTCTGATACGCGACGCGCACCGCCGGGATCACCGAGAAGTTATGGCCGTCGAGGTCAAACTTCACGGTGTCTTGCAGGAAGCCGCCTAACACATAGGTACGGCTGTTGGCTTCCGGCTGCATGGTGGTGGTGTAAATGCTCTGCGCAGGCGTTTCGCGGAACGGACGCTCGGTGTCAGACACGCGACCGTTGATCCCAGCGCTCAGTTCATGACGTCCCAGCGTTTTCAGCCAGCTGGTTTCCGCGCCGTAGGTATCGGTGTCATAGTTAGAATACACGTTCATCATCTGCTTGCCGGAGTTCGGCATGTAGGTGTTGTCATGCGCCTGCGTGTACTGGTAATAGACTTTGGAGACGACCGCATCGGCAAAATCGTTGAATGGCGTCCATTCGTCTTTCAGGCTTGCTCCCCAGCGACGGGTATTACTTTGCTGTTGCGCCGTGCCGAGCACGCTGCTGCCAGCACTGTCCCACGCATCGTAATGGGTGTGATTCACTTTCTCGTAGTAATCGAGCGTGCCGGTGAACTTATGTTCATCACTTGGCTGCCAGACTCCAGAGGTCATGATGGCGGTGGAGTGCCAGTTGGCTGGATACGCATCATGCGTGCCGCTGTTATTGCTGGTTTCCTGACCGTCGCGGCGGCTGATCGCCACTAATCCACGCAGCTCCTGATCGCCTGCGGCGGCGGTGATGCCGTTGTGCCATGAATGGTCTGATGAGCTGTAATCCGACTGATAACCGAAGTAGGTTTCTTTGCCCGGACGCAGATAATCGTCTGCAGATTTCGGCAGGAAGGAGACGGCACCGCCGATAGAGGTGTTGGCGCGCTCGGCGGAGGTGGCGCCGGACTCTATATCCACCTGACCGTACATGTACGGGTCGATGTAATCACGGCCAATGCCGAATGTGCCCAGACCCGCGCGGCTCGCATAGGCGCGGCCGGTGGCGCTTGGCTGCGGAATGCCGTCGACGTCAATGCTCACGCGGTTGCTTTCCAGACCACGAATGTTATAGCCGGTGTAGCCCGCGCGATCGAAGCCGCTTTTGCCGTTACCGGAACCGCCGCTGGAGCCGGTTGCACTGATCAGCGGTTCATAACGCATGATCGAACCGAAATCTTTGCCGCCTTTTTTCTGCATATCGGCGGCGGAAATCGTGGTTTTGGAGCCCGGCTTTTTATCCGGTAACGTCTCCGTCACGGTCATCACTTCTTCATGGCTCTGCGCCAGATCCTGAGCGGTACGCACCGGCTTCTTCTTGATCACGTCAGAAGGCTTTGTTTGGTTTTGCGCCAGATCGGTACTTTCTTTAACGACTTCCGCTGCGTTAACGTTAAAGGCGGTGGTGAGAATCGTCCCCATGAAAACGACGTTTTTCATCAACCCCTGCTGTGAAAAGGATTTGAACATGTGTTTTTCGTCCTGCACTAATTTTTAAAGTTCTGCTCAACAAAACTGCCCTGCAAAAACTAAGACGCAAGTTAGGATCTCTTCCTGAGAATGCCATTATCCTTATAAAATATGGGTTTATTGGTATGCGATACCCACTCCGGCTTGGTGCGAATGATAATGATATTGATAATTGTTATCAACAAATGTTAAGAACAAACTCCTTTCTTAACGAAATCTTTGCACTTCGATGGCGTGTTTGCGCGGTGGCGTGCGTTAAGTTGCTTGTGGAAAATACTCCTAAGATATATCTTTCAGGGTAAATGATTCCCTGAAAGAGAAAACAACATGGAACACCCTCGTCAAGATTCCCCTGCTGCAAATCTGCCCGTTCGTGTAAAAAACGAACTAACCTTTCGCACCCTCACCGTTAAACGCAGTGAAACCGTAGCGGGCTGTTTTAAACGTATCGTTCTCAGCGGTGAAGACCTCAAAGGTTTCAGTTCGCGTGGTTTTGACGATCACATCAAACTGTTTTTCCCTGCCACATCGGGCGATGTAATCAGTGCGCCGGTCGCTACCGAAGAAGGCATTGTCTGGGGCGAAGGCCCGCGTCCGCTGAACCGCGAATACACGCCGCTGCACTTTGATGCACAAGCCAACGAGTTGACGCTGGATTTTTATCTTCACGACGGCGGCGTTGCAAGTGAATGGGCGGTTGCCGCGAAGCCCGGCGACCCTCTAATCATCGGCGGGCCGCGCGGATCGCTTATCATCCCGACTGACTATCAATGGCAACTGTATCTTTGCGATGAAACCGGTCTTCCGGCACTGAAACGTCGCCTTGGCGAACTGAAACAGGCAGCTACTGACGTGAAAATCACCGTGCTGGTGAAAATCAAAGACGCTGGTTGTGAAAGCTATCTGCAAGATGAAGCAGATTTTAATATCGAATGGGTTATCGGCGACGAAGCGCTGTTGCAAAAGGTAAAAAACTTGACACTGCCGGACAGCAATTATTACGTCTGGGCGACTGGCGAAGGCAAGCGGGTAAAAGGCCTGAATGATTATTTTACCGTGGAGCAGGGGCTGGATCCGGCATATGTGCGTTGCGTAGCGTACTGGCACGATAAATAATGCTGATGAACAAACAACACCGCCGTGAAAGGATGTTTGAAACCGGAGATATCCGGCTACTGATGCTGCATTTTTTACAGCAGCGTCCGGCACACGGTTATGAACTGATCAAAGCAATAGAAGAATTAGCCAAAGGTGAATATACGCCGAGCGCCAGTATTATTTATCCGAATCTGACGTTTCTCGAAGAGCAGGCGTTAATCACGTCAAGCCAGGAAGAGGGCGGAAAGAAACAATACGCGATCACGGCCGAAGGTGCAGAATCGCTGGCGGGGCAGGGCGAATTACTGAAATCAGTGACAGAGAAACTGCATTCTCTGGCGATATTATCCAATAACCGCAGTATTCCTGAAATGCAGCGTGCGATTAATAATATCCGCATGGCATTAAACCTGCGGCTGGCCAAAGGCCCGATCGGGCAGGATACGCTGTATAAAATTACCGATGCGTTGGATCGCGCGACGAAAGAAATTGAGCGTAGCTGATGTCATAACCTGTGATAAAAAGAAAAAGCCTCCGGTTAATTTGGAGGCTTTTTGCTTTTACAGAGGAATTAATTCTCTTCAGGCCACGGCGTCAGGATTTCATATCCGTCTTTAGTCACCGCCACCATATGTTCCCACTGCGCGGACAACGAGTGATCTTTCGTGACCACCGTCCAGCCATCGCCGAGCACTTTATTCTGTTTCTTACCGGCGTTAAGCATCGGTTCAATGGTGAACAGCATGCCTTCCTGCAAGACCAGGCCGCGACCTTTCTCACCGTAATGCAGTACCTGCGGATCTTCGTGATAGCCCATACCGATACCGTGACCGCAATACTCTTCGACGATAGAAAAGCCCTCGCGGTGTGCGACGGCAGCAATAGCAAAACCGACATCACCTAAGGTTGCGCCCGGACGCACCACTTCAATGCCGGCCATCATCGCTTCCAGCGTGGTATCCACCAGGCGTCGGGCCATAATGCCCGGTTCACCGGCGTAATACATCCGGCTGGTATCGCCGTACCAGCCGTCTTTGATCAGGGCGACGTCAATATTGACGATATCGCCTTTTTTCAGCGCTTTGTCCGAAGGGATGCCGTGACAAATCACATGGTTAACGGACGTGCAGACGGTTTTTTCGTAGCCGTGATAGCCGATATTAGCCGGGATTGCCTGCAATTCGTTGACGATATAGTCATGACACAGGCGGTCCAGTTCATTGGTGGTTACGCCTGGTACGACGTGCGGTGTGATCATGTGTAGTACGCGGGCGGCTAATTGCCCGGCGATGCGGGCTTTATCGATGCCTTCCGGTGTTTTGATCATCCGGTTATTGTTCACAAAGTACTTGCTGTCTAAACCACTATTCATTACTTGCCTTCCTGTGTGTGCCACCCACGTTTAACAGCGTGCGGATACTGCCGGTATTTTCATCAGATTCCATGCTGCACTGCACCAGCAGCCGTGAAATTTCACTGTGCGTCATGTCCGGATGCGTCTCCATCAGCATGCCAATTTTCATCCAGTGTTCGGCCTGCGCGTTCATTGAGCGCGTGTAGGCCAGACTGGCGATGCGCAGATTTTCATGCATCAGTTCTGAAATCTTGATGATACCCATTGGGTTACCTCAGTAGTATACGAATTATATATGAATCGTATACTACGCCGAAACGAGAGGATCCTCAACGTTTGGCTGCCAGGAACAGTAAAACGCCCCCGGCCAGAAAGGGCGGAGGCGTGACAGTAAAGCAAACTGCGAAAAACTTACTGGCCGGACGTGTCTTTTTTCATCGCATCTTTCGACATTGTATCTTTCGACATACTGTCTTTTTTCATGTGATCTTTAGACATTTTGTCTTTGGACATACAGTCCTTACTCATACTGTTTTTTGCCATTGAATCTTTGCTCATGCTGTCCTTTTTCATGCAGTCTTTGGACATGCTGTCTTTTTTCATCATTGCGTCAGCGGCATAGGTGGTGCTCACTGCGCCCATTATAAGACAGGCAGACATCATTATTGCGGTTAACTTTTTCATGGTATTTCCTTCTTTAAGGTCTTGTTAAGGTAAGAGTGTGGGCTTTGGAGGATTTAACTTCCGCCGAACCAGTTGTAGCCCTGATCTTCCCAGTAGCCACCGGTAAACTTATTCGTAATTTCAATCACTTCGATGTGTTTCGGATTCTTGTAGCCGAGCTTGGTCGGCATTCTCAACTTCATCGGGAAGCCGTATTTGCGCGGTAAAATCTGCCCGTCGTAGGTCAGCGCCAGCAGAGTTTGCGGATGCAACGCGGTCGCCATGTCGATACTGGTGTAATACTCGTCGGCGCATTTGAAACTGATGTATTCGGCGCTGAGATCGGCACCAATCAGGCGCAGAAAATCGCCGAACGGCACGCCTCCCCATTTTCCGATCGCGCTCCAGCCCTCGACACAGATGTGTCGTGTCACCTGACTGACCTGCGCCATTTTATAAAGCGTCGGCAGAGACCATTCGCGTTTATCCAGCGCCAGACCGGCGATTTTCAGGCGGTAAGCGTTACCGTCAACTTCCGGCGCGTCGTCTTCGGCATAAAAAGCGTTAAATGGGAAAGGGCGGGTGATCATCGATTCGGCATACTCCGGCGCGAGGCGCACGGAGCCAAACAGCCAGCCCTGAACGCGGTCGTTAAAGCCGGAGATTTTGCCGAGCGCGGTTTCCACACTGGCGTTATCGCTGATGTCACAGCCGGTCAGCATCGCCACGCCGCCAAGCGTCAGCCCGCGTTGTAAGAACAGGCGGCGAGAGGGCGCGTCCAGCTGGCGAATAATCTGTTTCTGCGCTTCCTGCACAATCGTTTCACTGTCGGAGGTGCTGAAAATCTGGCTGATACTTTTTTTGATGATGTTTTTCATGGGTTTTCCTTAACGTCCGCGGATCATGGCAATCAGCGTTTTCGGCACCAGCGCCACCATCACCAGATGCAGCACCACAAATCCCACCAGTGAGGCCATCGCCAGAAAATGTACGTAACGCGCCGTGTCGTAACCTCCCATCAGTTCGCGCAGCAGCGGAAACTGCACCGATTTCCATACCACCAGCCCGGAAAGCACCAGCACGATGCCGTCGAACATCACGAACACGTAGGCTGCGCGCTGCACCATGTTGTAGTGGCGTAAATCGTCGTGTTGCAGCTTGCCGCGTATTGCCGCCTGCAGGTCACTGAAGATGCCGCGCGGCGTGAGCGGCCAGAATTTCTGTTTCATGCGGCCAGTGAAAATGTTCATCAGCAGGTAAAACGCGCCGTTAAACCCGAACAGCCACATCCCGGCGAAATGCCACTGAATCGCGCCACCTAGCCAGCCGCCGAGCGTCACTGTGGAGGGGAAATCAAAATCAAACAGCGGCGATGCGTTATAAATCTGCCAGCCACTGGTCACCATGATCAGCACTGCCAGCGCATTCAGCCAGTGGCTCAGGCGCAGCCATAAAGGGTGAACCGTGGCCGGTTTGCGTGCTGAGACCGGTGGTAATTCTGTGTGTATCGTCATGATGTCTGCCCGCCATCTGTCCTGTTGATGTAAAGAGTATTGGGCGGATTTGTTCCCCAAGACCTCACGCAAAGTTAAATTAAATGTGATAACTCTGTGGCATGCGCTTGTGTAGACTCAGGGAAGGGTTTGGAAGAACAGGTTGAGAATAAAATGGATAAGACCAGGAAGATTTTGATCGTGGAAGACGACGGTGATATCGCCGATTTACTAAGTCTGCATCTGCGTGATGAGGGCTATGAAATAACCCACGCCGCCGACGGCAATCTCGGCGTAGCGTTACTGGAAAAGGGCGGCTGGGATGCGTTAATTCTCGATCTGATGCTGCCGGGCGTCGATGGACTGGAGATCTGCCGCCGCGCCCGCAACATGACGCGTTACACACCGATCATTATTATCAGCGCCCGTTCCAGCGAAGTGCATCGCGTGCTCGGGCTGGAGCTGGGGGCGGACGACTATCTGGCCAAACCGTTCTCCATGCTCGAGCTGGTGGCGCGGGTCAAAGCGCTGTTTCGCCGTCAGGAAGCGATGAGCCGCAACATGAAGATGGATGCAGGGACGTTGAGTTTCACCGGGTTGGCGATCGACCCGATTGCGCGCGAAGTGATGCTCAACCATCAGCCAGTGGAACTGACGCCGCGCGAATTTGATCTGTTGTATTTCTTCGCCAAAAATCCCGGCAAAGTCTTTTCACGTCTCAGTTTGCTCAATCAGGTCTGGGGTTATGAGCACGAAGGGTATGAGCACACGGTGAACACTCACATCAACCGGCTGCGCATCAAAATAGAAACCAATCCGGCCGAGCCGGAACGTATTCTGACCGTGTGGGGCAAAGGGTATAAATTCGCGTCTTCTGCTGAAGAGGCACAAGGGTAAATCATGAAAAATCTCACGCTGGCACAAAGACTGACACTGGTATTTACGCTGCTGCTGCTCGCCTGCTGCGCGCTTTCCGGCTACATGCAGGTGCGTTCGAGCAATCAGTACAGTCAGGCGGTGATCCAGCGTTTGTCGGCGAATCTGGCGACGCAGATCGCGGCCAATAACCCGCTGCTGAGCCAGGGTGAATGGGATCCGAAAGCGGTACATACGCTGTTCAACCAGCTGATGGCGGTGAACCCCAGCGTTGAGGTCTATCTGCTCGATAGCAACGGCAACATCGTTGGTAACGCTGCACCTGCGGGCCGGTTGCAACAGCAAAAAATCGATCTCAAACCGGTGACCGCGTTGTTGCAGGGCGCAAAAATGCCGGTCTACGGCGATAACCCGCGAGACCCGCAGACCCGTCAGGTTTTCAGCGCCGCACCGTTACAAGCGGACGGTGTGACCAAAGGCTACGTCTATATCGTTTTGCTCGGCGATGAATACACCGCGCTGACCAGCGATGCACAATATCAGTCGGCGATTTATCTGGCGCTGCGTTCAATGGGCCTGGTGGCGTTGTTTGGCCTGCTGGCCGGTGCGCTGGCGTTCCGCTGGGTGACGCGCCCGGTGCGTAAACTGACCGCTCAGATTGCGCAGCTCGACAGCGGCGGGATGGACGCCATTCAGGCGCTGGCGAAAAGTGAACCGCCTGCCGGTGGGCCGCGCGATGAAGTGTCACAGCTGCAACAGGCGTTTGTGGCGCTGGCAAAACGTATCGACCAGCAGTGGCAAAGCCTGATGGTACAGGATCAGCAGCGCCGTGAATTTATCGCCAATATTTCCCACGATCTGCGCACGCCGCTGACGTCGTTGCATGGCTATCTGGAAACGCTGTCGGTGAAATCAGACCAGCTGAGCAATGAAGATCGCCAGCGTTACCTGAACATCGCCCTGACGCAGAGTAAAAAAGTCGGGCGTCTGGCACAGGAACTTTTCGAACTGGCGCGGCTGGAATACGGCGTCGTGAAGCCGCAAAAAGAGCCGTTCTCACTGTGCGAACTAGTACAGGACGTGTTTGCGAAATTCGAACTGGCGACCGAAACGCGCGGGCAAAAACTGCTGGCGGATATCACTCCCGGTATTCCGCTGGTGAATGCGGATCTCGGCATGATCGAACGCGTGCTGACCAATCTCCTCGACAATGCCATCCGCCACACGCCGGAAGGCGGCACTATCGAAATCAAACTGTGGAAAAGCGAAGGGCAGGTGATGGTGCAACTGAAAGATTCCGGGCCGGGTATTGCGGCGGAACTGAAAGACAGTCTGTTTGTGCGCCCGTCAATTCTCAGCGCTAACAAACACCGTGCTGGCGGCCTCGGGCTGATGATCGTCCGCCGCATTTTGCAGCTGCACGGCAGCGATATCCGGCTAATCGAAGAACCGAAACGCGGCGCATGTTTTCAGTTCTCTGTGCCGCTGTGAAAACAATGCGGGAAAATTAGGTGGCTATTTTCTTGAAATAAAATAAATAGCCGGGATGGAATAAACCCCACCCGGCCATTCATTTCTAATCATGAATCCTAAACAGTAAAAGTAATGTTATTTATCAAACTCAGGAAGTAATAATAAGATTTTTACTTGTTTTCGATGAAGAAAATTCTTATTAAAAAGACAGTATTTTCCTACATCCTGAAAAAGACTAAATATAACTTTACTTAACTTATTCCCTATGATTAATTGTGCCCGCTCAGTGTTGAGTGAATTTGCAGAGTGATATTTATTATTCTGTTTTTAAATATCAGGGAAAAATAAATGAAGAAATTAGCGGCTGAATTTCTTGGTACTTTTGTATTAGTCTTTGGCGGTTGCGGTAGTGCAGTACTTGCTGCCGGTTTTCCAGAATTAGGCATCGGCTTTGCAGGTGTTGCGCTGGCGTTTGGTCTGAGCGTATTAACCATGGCCTTTGCCGTAGGGCATATTTCCGGGGGACACTTTAACCCGGCGGTGACCTTAGGATTATGGGCGGGTGGACGTATCCAATTATCCACCGTCCCTTCGTACATCATCAGTCAGGTTCTTGGTGGCACCGCTGCGGCGGCTGTTTTGTACGTCATTGCCAGTGGCCACGCGGGTTTTGATGCGACCGTCAGCGGTTTCGCGTCAAACGGTTACGGCGAGCATTCTCCGGGCGGGTTTTCAATGCTCTCTGCCATGGTGATTGAAGTAGTATTAACCGCGTTATTCCTGATCGTCATTCACGGTGCCACTGACAAACGAGCACCGGCCGGTTTTGCGCCCATCGCCATTGGCCTGATGCTCACGTTGATTCATTTGATCAGCATCCCCGTCACCAACACATCCGTTAACCCGGCGCGTAGCACCGCCGTTGCGTTGTTCCAGGGGACCTGGGCGCTGCAACAATTATGGTTGTTCTGGCTGATGCCCATTATTGGTGCCGTGGTTGGTGGTCTGATTTATCGCGGTTTGTTAGAAGAAAAACGCTAATACAGACGAGCAGTTAAATGTCATATAAAAACCGGTAATATGCGATGTCATATTACCGGTTTTTATTCGTTCTGATTAAACCTTAAAGGACGGTACTGCACCTGGCTGAATTGAGTATGATATAAAACCTTCATTCGCTGACTGGACGACCAGAGATTCGGCTTAATTATTCAGGGACGACCCTGGCATTCTTAAAGGAAACATCATGGCCTGGATATATCTGTTTTGTGCAGGAATTTTCGAAGTCGTCTGGTCAGTGGCGATGAAAGAGTCCCACGGGTTCAGTCGCCTGGTTCCCAGCATCATCACCCTCGTTTTCATGTTACTTAGTTTCGCGCTGCTCTCTGTCGCGATGAAAACGCTGCCGCTTGGTACCTCTTACACCGTCTGGGTAGGCATTGGCGCGATCGGCGCATTTATTCTCGGCGTGACGATGTTTGGCGAAAGCCTCAATCCGCTGCGTGTCATTGCCGCATTACTGATTTTCGCAGGCGTTGTGCTACTGAAGTTGGCGACGAAGGAATAATGACAGGATAAAAATGCAGGAAGCCGCTCAGGGGGGAGCGGCTTTTTTGTTTGATAATTATTCTTTAAACATAGCGGACAGTATATGACGAGAAGTGGGTACCAGACCAACTTGCAAGCCAAAAGGCTTGAAGACTTTACTTTGTTTAAGTCCGGGCAATTGCTGTGCGGTATCTTTCAGCGCTTCGCCTTATCCCTTCTCGGTCTTACCGCAATATCGGTAATCTGCGTGTCGTCACTGGCGCTGATGACCAGTCGTACGGCGGCGGCGACGGAATCAGGGGTGCTGTATTCGCGGGGATCGATAGCGTCGAAATTGCCCTGACTCTCGCGGGTTTTGCGATTCATCGGAGTATCGGTCGGGCCCGGCGCGACAGTGGAGACACGTACGCCGTGCTCGCTTTCTTCCTGCCTCAGTGCGTGGGCGAGGGCGCTGAGTGCAAATTTTGACGCGCAGTACACTGTGTTGCCGCCATCGGCTTTGGTGCCGGATCCGGAGCCGATAAAGATCACCTGGCCTTCCTGTTTGCGCAGCGCTGCCAGCGCCAGCCGGGTAAATTCAGCAGGGGCAAACACGTTGATGGAAAACTGTTGCTGCCAGTCCTCCGGTCGCGCCTGTTCAAGACGCAGGGGTTTGGAGACCGCCGCAGAATGCACCAGCACATCAATTTCCGGCAGTTCGCTGACGAACTGCTGCACGGCACTGAAATCCAGCAAATCGATTTCGACCGCTTCGACATTTTCAATCAGCCGCAAAGCCAGCAGGCTATTTTTATTGCGCCCGAGTGCGTAGACCCGATGGTCCCGGGCCAGATCGTGAACAATCGCCAGCCCGATACCGCTGGTTCCGCCGGTTATTACGGCGACAGGGAGAGTACTCATCATGTTTTCCTTCAGGTTTTTTTATCAACCTAACAGCTGATGGCTGCACGGGCGACCGACTTTATTGGTTTAGCTTGTGCGAAAAAAAGAAAAGCCCCGCAGAACGGGGCTTCATGAAGTCTGACTTCTGCGGTTAATTCCCTAACTCCACCTCTACCCGATGTGCCACCCCGTCATCTGTCAGTGGAATACGGTCATTTTCCAGAATGTTGCCGTCGAGAAGCACGCGGTATTCGCCTTCGCTGCGGCGAACGATTATCTGGTAATAACTGCTGCCTTGCTGATAGCTGAGCGTGATTTCCGGCCACGCCGCCGGGAGGTGACTATGGATGGATAGCGCATCGCCGTGACGGGTGATGCCGAGCAGGGCTTCGGTGATCAGACGGTACGTCCAGCCCGCAGAGCCAGTGTACCAGCTCCAGCCGCCTCGACCGCTGTGCGGATCCACCGAGTAAATATCGGCGGAAATAACGTAAGGTTCGGCTTTGTAGCGATTAATGTCGTCGGCGCTGAGGCTGTGATTGATCGGGTTGATCATCGACATCAGCTCCCACGCGCGTTCGATATTGCCCTGTTTGGCGAAGGCCATGACAGCCCAGATTGCGCCGTGGGTGTATTGCCCGCCGTTTTCGCGCACGCCCGGCAGGTAGCCCCTAATGTAGCCGGGGTTCGGGCCGTTGCCGTCGAACGGCGGCGTCAGCAGTTTGATTAAGCCTGCATCGTTATCCACCAGCCGCTGATCGACTGAACGCATGGCGCTGGCGGTGCGCTCCGGCGTGCCGGCACCAGAAAGTACTGACCAGCTCTGGGCGATGGCGTCTATCTGACATTCATCGTTGAGATGTGAGCCGAGCGTTTCACCGCTGTCAAAGTAACCGCGCAGATACCAGTCGCCGTCCCACGCGTGGTCGTTGAGATTTTGCCTGAGAAGCGCAGACTGATCGCGGCACAGCGTGGCAGTTTCAGCATCCTGCCGCTCTTCGGCCAGTGCGCCGTAGCGTTGCAAAACGTCGTACAGGAAGAAGCCAAGCCAGACGCTTTCCCCGCGCCCGCCGAGGCCGACCAGATTCATGCCATCGTTCCAGTCGCCCGCCCCCATCAGCGGCAGTCCATGTTCACCCATTTTCAGACCGTGCTTGAGTGCGCGAACACCGTGCTGCCAGAGTGTTTCCTGCGTCGCGCTGACCGCCGGTAGTTCGTAGACAGATTCTTCGCCAGCGGCCAGCAAGCGTGCTTCAAGATACGGAATTTGCTGTTCGGCGATGTCGTGATCGCCGGTCACCGAGATGTAATGACTGATGGCCAGCGGAAGCCACAGATAATCATCTGAGCAGCGCGTGCGCACGCCATTACCCGTTGGCGGATGCCACCAGTGCTGGACGTCGCCCTCGACAAACTGACGTGAAGCACACAGCAGGATCTGCTCGCGCATTCGCTGTGGCGCGGCGTGAGTGAGCGCCAGCGTATCCTGTAACTGATCGCGGAACCCGAACGCGCCGCCGGACTGATAATAGCCGCTGCGCGCAAGGATCCGGCTGGCCAGGGTTTGATAAATCAGCCAGCCGTTGGCGAGCAGGTTGATGGAAGGATCCGGCGTGGTCACCTGGATTTTATCCAGTACCAAATGCCAGTGCTGATGTACGCGATCCAGTTCGGCCTGCGCTTCGCCTTCCTGTAGGAACTGGCGGATCAGCGCTTCAGCGTCATCAATGTTTTGTCCCAGACCCAGCGCAAAGGTGAAGGTACGCTGATCGCCATCGATGAGGGTGGTCGCCGACTGTACTGCCCCGCACGGATCCATCGCCGCGCCGGTTCTGTCCGACAGCCGCTGATTTTTCAGAGCAGCAGGCGAGGCCGGTGAACCGCCGCGACCCAGGAATTCACGGCGATCGCCGCTGACCGAACAATGCGCCCCCGTCACCGCGAAGAAGGCCGTGCGATCCGCGCCGCTGCTGGTGTAGTGATTGGTCGCCAGCACGCCGCAACCCTGCGACACACGCGCCTGCGAAGTGACGATGTGCATGGCGGATTTGGTACGCAGGTCGGCCATCACCCATTCCACATAACCGGTGACCGAGAGCCTGCGCGGACGGCCTGAAAGGTTGGTCAGGGTCAACATAATGAGTTTGACCGGCGCATGTTCGGCGACCAGCACGGTCATCTCGCTGGCTATCCCACGTTCGGTATGTTCGAACACGCTGTAGCCGAAGCCGTGTCGCGTCACGTAGCCGCCCGTGCCCCGTACCGGCAGCGGGGCCGGTGACCAGACAGTACCGCTCTCTTCGTCGCGCAGATAAAACGCTTCGCCAGAACTGTCGCTGACCGGGTCATTTTCCCACGGCGTTAAGCGGTATTCATGCGCGTTTTCATACCAGGTGTACGCCTGACCACTTTCAGAAATCACGGTACCGAAATCCGCGTTCGCCAGTACATTTGACCACGGTGCGGGTGTGTTTTGCCCGTCGTTAAGCAGGATCTGGTATTCGCGACCGTCCGGTGAAAAGCCGCCGGTGCCGTTGAAATAGGTGAGATCGCGCGGTTCGGCGATAACCGGTGCCAGCGAATCGTCGCTGCGAACGGGCAGCAGCGCTGGCAGTGCCACATGCGGCATCTGCATCCGCTGGTTGAGTTGATCCGTCAGCGGGCCGTGGCGATCGTCGATCACTACACGCGCCACGCTCATCAGCAGCGTCCGGTCATCCTGCGTGATCTGTTCGCCATTACGGACAAAAATTCCGCCCGGAATGTCAGTCTGGCTGGAGCCCGCGCCAGACGCGACTAATCCAAGGATCTGGTTTTGCAGCGCCTGCTGGTAGCCGCCCGGATCGTTAGAGAGCAGTACCAAATCGACTTTCAGCCCTTTCAGCCGCCAGTAGTTGTGCGCGCGGATCATCAATTTCACCAGATTGATGTTTTCGCTGCTGGAAATGGTCAGCAGCACAATCGGCAGATCGCCGGAGAGCGAAAGCCCCCATAAACCAGACTGTCCGCGCCGGTTATTGATGATGGTTTGTGCCTCGCCACGCATTTCTTGACTGGCAAATAGCACCGCACCGGCCAGGCGGTTAAACAAGCCGGCGTCATCTTCGGTGGCATTAAGCTGGCGCAGAACCACCTGGCTGTGCGACCAGGCGATTTCGAATACCCGATCAGCAATATGGTGGTCGCGGTATTTTTCCAGCAGCGTCAGGCTTTGCAAACGGGTGTCGCTGATGCCGTACACCATATCGATCACTACCGGTACGCCGGGTTTGAGGCGAATGCGCTGGCGGATAGAAAGCACGGGATCGAGTACGGCACCGGCGCTGTTACTGAGTTTGCCGGGTTGTTGCAATGCCTGCGGATGGGCGGCGGTATTACCGCGTCCAATAAAGGCAGCGCGATCTGTTTCGAAAGACGTTTCCCGTTCGACCGGACCGTGGATCGCCATCATATGGAACATCCACGGGCATTGCTCGTCCGGTTCGCGCGGGCGCCGGTGGCAGAGAATGCCTTCCTGTGCGGGCACCAGTTCGGTCTGTACAAACAAATTACTGAATGCAGGATGACTGGCATCATTGGCGGCAGGTGCCAGAACCACTTCGGCATAGGTGGTGATTTCCAGCGTGCGCGGGCGGCGTCCGTGGTGGGTGATCGTCATGCGGCGGATTTCGACGTCGTCTTCCGGCGACACCACAATGTGCGTATTCATGGTCAGCGAGCCCTGCGTGCGGGTAAACTCTGCACCGGAGTCGGTGAGCACCGCATGATATGACCCTTTTTGTTTCCCTACCGGTTGCCAGCTGTTGCTGGACACTTCGCCGGTCGCCGGATCGCTGACATAACAGAAGATACCGCGATTATCTCGCGTCGCATCTTCCCGCCAACGGGTTAGCGTAAGATCTTTCCAGCGGCTGACGCTGCCCCCGGCCTGCGTCACCATCAGATGATAATTCGTATTGGAAAGCAGCTGAACTTCAGGCGTCGGGCTGTCCACGTCGATGAACTCGCGCAGTTCGACGTTCACTTTTTGCAGCGTGCTGTCGTGAGACTCGAAGTGACGGCGCGGACTGTAAAGTTCAACGGCATCCGGCACGCGTTCCTGTAATAACAAACGGGCGGACTGGAAAGCCGCATTAGCTGCAAAGCGCGCGGGCATCGGTGAATCCAGCAGCACATTGGCCAGCGCGAGGAATCCCATCCCCTGATGGTGTGCCATGTAGGAGCGCACCACGATGTAGATCTGTCCGCGGACCAGGCGCGACGGGCTGTAATCCAGCGCATCGTAGAACCCGTATTCACCGCGCGCGCCGCGATTTTCAAGCTCGACCAGATTGAGACAGGCTTCCTGTGGGCGGATCATCAGCGCCATCATAGTTGCGTAAGGTGCGACCACCATGTCTTCGCCCAGCCCGCGTTTCAGACCGAGACCGGGTACACCAAACGCGTGATACTGATAATTCTGGTTGATATCGAACGCGGCATACGCCGATTCAGAAATCCCCCACGGTACGTTGTTCTCTTTCCCCCAGGCGATCTGCCGGTCAACAGCGGTCTGACACATTTGCACCAGCAGCGTGTCCGGATAAGCTGGCATCACCAGTTGCGGCATCAGGTATTCAAACATCGACCCGCTCCAGGACATCAGCGAAGGCTGTTTGTCGATCACGGTGAACAACCGTCCCAGCGCGAACCAGCTTTTTTGCGGCAGCTGGTTCATCGCAATGGTTACGTAGTTGGTCAGGCGGATTTCAGACGGCAGCAGATCGTACTTTCCGCTGTCCATCTTGTGCGCGTCGCAGTTGTAACCGACAGTCAGCAAATGCGTGGTGTTGTCGTACAGGAAGCGGAAATCCATGTGGGCGTGTTCGTTCAGGCGTTGTTCCAGTTCACCGATAATATCCAGACGCTGGCGCGCCAGTCCGATAGCGCGGGATAATCCTGGCGACGTCAGCGCGTCCTGCTGTGCCAGCCAGAGCAGTGAAGGCAGCGGTTCGTCGTGTGCCTGCGGTTTCAGCCAGCCATAAAATTCATTCCACTCGGCAAGCCCTGCATCCAGCTGCTGCGCGAGCTGTTGCAGCCAGCCTTCTGCGGATGAAGAGATCAGTGCCCGCATCGAACGCAGGTTATCGAAAATGGCCTCGCCCTTTGCGGCCGCCGCCAGCGCCCAGCTCTCACGAAGTTTGGCCATCGGCGCCGCGCCGTATTTATTTTCGGCCATGTACAGCGTGTCTTCAATGCCGGTCAGCCACTGCGGAATATTCATCGCAGGCTGTCGACGCCACAGGTGCAGGCCGGTGCTGAGGGTCAGCAAATGTCCGGCGAGATTGCCGCTGTCCACGCTGGAAATGTAGCGCGGATTAAGCGGCGCGAGCGTGCGCGTGTCGTACCAGTTATAAAGATGGCCGCGATAATGCTCGAGTTTATCCAGCGTATCAAGCGTCTGGCCGGTGCGCAGTAACACTTCACCCTGCGTGAGATAACCGAAATCCCAGGCGGTAATGTTCGCCAGCAAAGACAGGCCGATATTGGTCGGCGACGTGCGGTGCGCAATCACCGGATTTGGAATTTCCTGATAATTATCCGGCGGCAGCCAGTTTTCCTGTTCTGTCACAAACGTCTCGAAGAATGACCAGGTCTGACGTGCGGCCTGACGCAGGAATATCCGTTGTTCTGCATCCAGATTGGCTGCCGGAGGTGGGGCGGGCTGGCTCAGCCAGCACATGATGCGCGGGGCGAGGAACCACAAAGCGCCGAGGGGTAAGACCGCCCAGACCAGCGACGGATTTGTCAGCGCAGGCAGCATCACAATCGCGATACCGGCCAGCGGGTTCGCCCACATCCGCAGATAGAAATACTCCGGCGACTGCGCGCGGTTTTTACTGCCGACCTTTACGCTCGACCATTCGTGCAAATGACGGTGGCTGATACCGAGTCGCCACAGCGTCAGCAAAATCGCTTGTACGGAATACACCGCTTCGTGCGGCAGCGTCATTAACGACACAAAAATGCGTGAAAGGCGGCTGAGGGTGGCGGAGGCCACGCTTTTCAGATGCGGAATAAGCTTGCGGCGCGGGCCCTTATTCATCAAATCCAGCACCAGCGCGACCAGCACCGGGAACAGCAGCATCACGGCGATAAATCCAAGCCAGTAGAGCTTGTTCGGCACCAGCCCCACGGTGCAGAAGATGATCACTAAAAACGCAGGCGCGACCAGACTGCGGCGCAGGTTATCAAACAGTTTCCAGCGCGAGAGGGCGGTCAGAGGGTTCGGGCAGCGCTGGCCGTCTTCCTGCCGTACACGAAAACGTAGCCAGTTCAGCAATTGCCAGTCACCGCGGATCCAGCGGGTTTTACGCGCCACATCCGCCAGATAGTGATCGGGATATTGTTCGTACAGCACCACGTCGCTCAGCATTCCCGAACGGGCGTAACAGCCTTCCAGCAGATCGTGGCTGAGCACCAGATTTTCCGGACAGGTGTTTTCGTTGGCGCGGATAAACATATCTACGTCGTAAATACCTTTGCCGACAAACGAGCCTTCGCCAAATAAATCCTGATAAATGTCCGATGACATCGACGAGTAAGGATCATTACCCGGCACGCTGCTGCACAGGGCAGCATAGCGCCCCTGACCATGCGCAGGGATTTCTTCTGCCAGACGTGGCTGAAGAATCGCGTAACCGGAGACCACCAGATGGCGCTGTTCGTCGTACACCGGATGATTGAGCGGGTGCGCCATGGCGGCCACCAGCTGATGCGCCGTCGCGCGCGGCAGAACGGTATCGCTGTCGAGCGTGATGACGTACTTCACCTGCCGCAAATGTGCCTGCGTGCTGCCTTCGATCCGCGAGAAAGGCTCGCCACTGTCGCGCAACCAGTGATTGAGCGCATTCAGCTTGCCGCGCTTGCGCTCATAACCCATCCACACGCCCTGCGGTGCGTTCATTTCACTGTCGCGGTGCAACAAGGTGAAACGTGCTCCTTCGGTGGCAGGATAGCGTCGGTTGAGCAGTTGCATCTGCTGCGCCGCGTAGTTCAGCAGGCTATCGTTGTCCGGATCATGCTGTTCTTTGCTGTCGTGGAAATCACTGAGCAACGCGAAGTTCAGATGCGGCAGAACGTTGCCGAGATAACATACCTCGAGGCTGTTTATCAGCTCATCGATATTTTTCCGGCTGCCGAGCAGGCAGGGGATCACCACCAGCGTGCTGGCATTTTCAGGAATACCACCGGCAAATTCCAGACGCGGCAAGGGTTGCGGCATACGGCTGCGGGTGGTGATTTCACTGAGCAGATTGAGGGCGAACTGGCTGGCGACTAACATCACCGGTATCAGCATCGCCCACCACAGCCAGTTACTGGCCGGATGACCGGTACGGAACAGCGCATCGGCCGTTACGGCGGTGGTCAGCAACAGCAGGCTGCCGAGCCACGAGAGAAGCGGCGTCTGGCTGAGTTTGGCGCGGGCGCGGATCTGCAACGAATAGCGCACCCCGAGATCTTTCTCCAGTGCCGGACGGCCAGGGCCTATCAGATAAAAACCGACGTGCTGCTGCTGATAAGAATCACCGGGCTGCTGCGCCAGAGCCACCGCACGTGCGGCAACGGCGGCTTCGTCATGAGCGGAGTTGCGCGAAAGACGTTCTATCTGATGGCGGTAATTATCGCGCGTGTCAAAGTGCATCGTGGCGTAAATATCCGCCGGATCGGTGCGCAGGATTTTCTCTACAACGCTGAGATTCTCGGCGAAATCCGCCCAGTCCATTTCTGTCAGCTGGCGTAACCCCATGATGCTGTTACTGACCGTCAGCTGATTGGCCGCCAACTGCTGATTAAATTTATCGATGACTTCGCGCTGCGTCAGCCCGACCTCACTGAGGCGTTGTTCTACCCAAGTCAGCGGCAGTGCCAGCATCGAGCCATGACCTTGCAGACGGCGAACGAGTTCGGCGACAAAAGCGCTGGTGCGCGGCGGATTGGTTCGCGCCATGTCGGCGATCACGATGATCTGATTGGCCGGATCGTTCTCAGCACTGTCCAGTAATTTATTGACCCAAAAATCCGCCAGATTGCGTTCTTTCTGGGCATTTGCCACTTCAATACTGACGCGCCGCAGATTTTCGATCAGCGCCAGGCGCAACATCCCTGGAAACGCCCACAGCTCGCCGAGCGTCAGTGGGCGGACGCTCTGATAAGTCGAAAGAAAACGGGTCAGCGTTTTGATATCCCACAGGCCATCACTGTGGCTGACGACTTCGGTCGCGATATCGTAAATGCGCGGGCAAAAATGCGGAGATCCGAGTAAAGGCAGACCCTTACCAAAATTCTTCGGCAATAGCTGGCGCACGACGCGGATTTGCTCTTCGATCAGATAGTAGTTATCCAGCAGCCACTCACCGGCAGGCGTGATAGTGGCTTTTTCGCCGCTGCTTAAAATCAGGCAGCTGCGCGTTAACACCTTCTCGTTGTCATCGAGGCGTTTGAGTAAATAGTAGGGAAGTTTCTTTTTCGATAATTTATGAGAAAGGGCCAGTTTTCCGCCGTAGCGTTCCATCTGGTCAGCCGAAAAAAGCTCGGCGCGGATCGGCGAGGACTGTGCAAGCGCGCTGGCGCGGTGACGTCGGATTGCCGGTGATGCAGGTGGTGCTCCTTTACTTTTGAACCAACTGAAGACAGCATTTTTCACGTCGACATTCCTTATGCGGACCCGAGAAGGCAGTTGCCTGAGCTGCGATAAGAGTTCACATAACAAGAAAAGGGGTCAGGGGCAGGGAGGCATTTCGGACAAGACGCCAGTAGCGAGCGTCTCCCCTGAGCTTAGTCTGTTTATGAAGATCTCGTTGGTTTAATTTCCATCGCCTTGATTTATATAAACTACACTTGCTGGGCACGACCTGTACTACTACAACGTTTAATAAAACAACAATAACGAGAAACTACGATGATTATTTCTGCTTCAACGGATTACCGGGCAGCGGCAAAAAGCAAACTTCCGCCGTTTCTGTTCCACTACATCGATGGGGGGGCTTACAACGAGCATACCCTGCGGCGCAACACCGCCGATCTGGCCGATATTGCCCTGCGTCAGCGGATCCTGAAAAACATGTCGGATTTAAGCCTTGAGACGGAGCTGTTCGGTGAAAAACTGGCGATGCCGGTTATCCTCGCACCTGTGGGTCTGACTGGTATGTACGCCCGGCGTGGCGAAGTACAGGCCGCCCGCGCCGCTGCCAAAAAAGGCATTCCCTTCACGTTATCCACGGTTTCGGTTTGCCCGATCGAGGAAGTGGCGCCCGCCATCGACCGGCCGATGTGGTTTCAGCTTTACGTCTTAAAAGATCGCGGATTTATGCGAAATGCGCTGGAACGCGCACAGGCTGCGGGCGTGAAAACGCTGGTCTTTACCGTCGATATGCCGGTACCTGGCGCGCGTTATCGCGACGCGCATTCCGGTATGAGCGGCCCGAACGCTGCCGCCCGCCGCATGTTGCAGGCAGTGACGCATCCGCAATGGGCCTGGGACGTCGGCCTGAACGGCAAGCCGCACGATCTTGGTAATGTGTCGGCGTATCGCGGTAAACCGACGACGCTGGAAGATTATATCGGCTGGCTTGGCGCGAACTTCGACCCTTCTATCTCATGGAAAGACCTCGAGTGGATCCGCGAGTTCTGGAAAGGCCCGATGATCATCAAAGGTATTCTTGACCCGGAAGATGCTAAAGATGCGGTGCGGTTCGGTGCAGACGGCATTGTGGTCTCCAACCACGGTGGCCGCCAGCTTGACGGCGTGCTCTCCACCGCCCACGCTTTATCTGCTATCGCTGACGCAGTGAAGGGCGACATCAAAATCCTCGCCGATTCCGGCATTCGCACCGGTCTGGACGTGGTACGCATGATTGCGCTGGGCGCTGACAGCATATTGTTAGGCCGTGCATTTGTGTACGCGCTTGCCGCAGCTGGCGAGGCGGGCGTGATTAATTTACTGACGTTGATAGAAAAAGAAATGCGGGTGGCGATGACATTGACCGGAGCGCGGAGTATCGCGGAGATAGGAGCGGAGTCACTGGTATATGGTCGCGGTGTAAGGTGAACATTCAATCAATAAAGCAGCGGTTTGTGGGCAAACCGCTGGCATGACGTCGCTTCAACCGATATTTACAGTACCGCTTCCGATAAGAACACCCCCGCAGTCGATGCAGTCACCGGTTCTTGCCGCCGGTTTCCCATCAATAAACACGGTAGCGGAACCGCTGGCAATTTTACGCGGATGCGCAGGATGCAAAGGTTTACTGTGCGGCGTTAGCGGATCGCCCATACGGGCAGCCGCTAAGCTGTCAAAGAAAACCGTAGTTGAACCCGCGATGACGGGTGTTGCCGGGTATCCTTCATGCTGCGATCCTTTATCATTCACTTTTGCTGCTATTGGCATTATCAGGCTCCGGTTTAGATAACGGGAACAAATTTCCCATTAATCAATGAAAACATTGGCGCAAAAAAGCTAATATTTCACTCTCGCATAATCATCCATAATTTTACGCTAACGATTTAAATGACTGGCACAAATTTACCATCGATCAGTGAAAACATTGGTGCAATACTACCTAAAAAATCATCCCCATCCTCATCAATAGTATAATAGCTCAAAGGTGAAGCTGTTGGATTTGATTTGTTATAAAATTGCACAATCCTTCCTTGGTTCATAGTCCGTACAGCATAGTCATCCCAGTTAATAGCGTTTATTTTTATTTTATGACCTTCAAGTTCTTGTTTCGAATATTGTGACTCGAGAATCGAATCTTCACTTTCTCCTGTGGTTGTTGACCATGCTTTTAAAGCAATCCCATCATACTTTTTCAGTTCGGTTCGATTTCCAGAATTTATTATCTTTGACATTTCTGTATACGATTCTCGTAATTTATCTATTTGATTTTTAGTTCCATCAAATGGAGTTGCATTTACCCATCTCCAAATGGGGATGTTGAAAACGCTTACATCTAGAGAAAAATTGTACACCACCATGTTTTTTGGGAAAAATTTTTCATCAAAGTACTCAGGATCGAAATGTCCTGGCTCAATCTGCTCTGCCATTCTTTTAATCCGCATTATTTTGGTGTTAACCTCACTCGCAATAGCTGGCTCTCCAAAATTATCTATTTTAACTTTTATTGATGCCAAGATTGTTTTGGTATTATCTTTGAATTGAACCAAATCAAGTCGACAACTCGCTTGTGGGTTGAATTTAGCACGTTCGTTATCTTTCAGTATCTCGTCCGAAAACCATCCCAAAGCACCAATGTCTAAACTGATTGTGTTTTTACCATTCTCAAGGAAAAGTAATGCGTTCGTGCTTGAAATGCTATTTCCTCTTCCAGAATATGCAGAATTTCTATTGTTAAGTCCTAGAGTCCCATTGGTATATATGGCGCAAAACGAGTTTTTTATATTAAACAAAGTGCGGATTTTCATAGTCTCATTATGTGCCCTAGCATTTGAAAACATAAGTCCACCTGTTAAAAAAAGTAAAGTGAGTAATCGTAAATAAAACATTGGTTTTCCTTTTCAAGAAATCAGTAAATAGCATTAGTATCGGTAGCGTTTAAAATTCCATCAGTTATCATTAGATCCCATGGCTCTGACTTGCGAGGTGGGGTTATTATTGGTTTGTCATCATTTCTTTTTATTCCATATAAATTTATTCTCAATGGGGAGTCTTTTATTTTGAGTGGATCAGCAAGTTTCCATTCTTTCAATTGCTTTTTTTCTATCTTTTTAGCTGTTTTTTTATTATTGCCATTCTTGTAACTCACATCCGCCACAAACTCAAAACTCCCATTAATCCCGTCATGAAATCCAGCCAGATCCAGTCCGTCGTCGTGTTGATCCAGTACAAAACCGGCGGCTGTTGTTATGGAACCCCTGGCACCGATATTAATTTCGGCAAAAAATACTTCTGCTTCAAAGGCTGCGCTGACCACACCTTCAATCCCGAGTTTGAGTTGATTTCCTTCCGGAATATTAAAATCCCATTTATCATCATTCAGGCTGTAGACTGCGCCAACATTGATATTAACTTCTGGCGTGAATTCCAGATAACATTCTGCGCTGGTGCCATGTTTTTTTAGGTAATCGCGGCATTTACCCACCAGAGATTCAACTTTACAATAGGCGCAGATAAACTGAATGATATCGAATTTGAAGGTACCACTTAAAAAAGGTTCACCGGATAATCCAAGGAAATGGCAGGGGCCATCTTTTATATCGGTATGCTGATAGGCATAAGATACCTCGAGATTAACAGGAGCGATTTCCATACTAAAAATGGTGTACTCTCGTGTGCTACCTGAATTTTCAGGGTCAGGCGCGAAATATTCATTGATGTTGTTAACTAACGAATCAATCCGGTTAAGTTGCTCGAGGGACCTGATTTTTTTGGACGACTGTATTTCGCTGGTATATTCTCTCGAGTAGTCTACATCGCAAATCTTCACACCGAATTCTACACTGACTTCCGTTTTGCGTGTTAGCTCAAATTTATCAGTGTGGTATTGCCAGCCACTGCGTAGTTTATTTCTATTTTTAGGTTTCGCCCCCTCCATTGCCTGACGGGATTTAATATGTTCATCACGCCGTTCTTTGACTGTTCGCTCGCGGACGTTGGAAACTATTTCATAACTAAGACCGGCAGTAAAACGCATCTCAAAAGATGGATAAACATCGATAAAAACCTGTGTTCCTTTTTCATAGCAACCTTCCGTTGCTACAACATAGTGTGCCGGTTCGTCAAAAATATCGGCAGGGGTGGTGATACTACTCAGGTATTCCCAGGGTGAATGAAGAGCCTCAACAAGTTCAATATCCTCTTTTTGACCTTTGTAGTTCACCACGACTTTATTTGGTTGCCCGTCAGAGGTTAAAGGATCTGAAGAGTTATTTTCGATTTCTTTTAATACAGCTTTCGGACAACCATTTTTACTGCACTTACTGACAATAGTTATACTGCCTTCGCATCCTTCTCCTTCATCTAAAAGTGTAAACCTGACCGGATTTTCTTCCGGCCAGATATGAGTTTCTTCCTGTACAGGAAAAACCGCAGTTATTTTATGCAAGCAGGGTTCAGGCATGCCGCATTCAGCACACGCTTTTCCAGCCGTTGGTGAGGGTGATGACATAGTAGTATCCTTACTCAGGGATATATCCCAGTTCCCGTAAAAGCAGCTTCTCTACCTGATAGTAGATAGACTGAGTTGAATTACTTAATAGTTCCTCCCATTGCTGGGGAATTTCAGCAGTACGCGTAATACCTTTCTTAAGTAGTGCCAGCGTGATGCCACGAACAGACCGGCTATCAACGATATTGAATGCATGACAAAAAAACAGATAATCTTCTGCTTGCTGATGAAGTGCGGCCATATCAGGTTGTAGAAAGTCTTTATCAGCTAAATAATAATCACGAATAAAACAAGCAAGTTTATTAATGTAGTTTGTTTGGGTGAGTTTATTTAATTTTTTGAACTGTCGGGAAGATAATACTAATGCTTCTTTCGCTGAAGACGAGCTGTCTTTTTCTTCATATACAAATTCGAAGTTCTCCTGATGTGAGTATCCTTCGTAATGAGTCAAAATTTTTGAAATCGGCCCGATAAACGATGAGAGTTCTAAAGGGGTTAATACATCCAGTATCGCCCAAATATTTCGTGGGTCATAGAATCGCAGTAACACAGTTTTTTCCTGCTCTGGGATTTTTACCCACAGGTACCTGCGCAGATGTTGCAACACCAAATGAAGAGGTTTCGCCGAAAATAGAGTGATTCCCCATGGTGTCGTTCTAAATTTCAACCATTCATCGACTTCAGGCGTCATTTGAACCAGATAGGGAGCAAGTTCTACTATTTCGGGCTGAACAGGCGGCGAATATAAGCAGCAATGTGGAAATGTCTGTGTTGAGAGAAAACTGACTAATTCAACCTCAACTGCGCCGTCAATGATTGCATACCGAATCTGTTCCATATTATTTTTCATCCATCGGACAATGCGAGACAAACACGGATCCTTCTCCTGCCGCAGCTTTGAGTATCATCGGTCTCATGGGTAAAATAACTTCACCAGGTATACCCCCACCGTTAAGGTTTATTTTGGCCCCTTTGATATCGACACCAGCAGAGTGGATCACAACGAATGAGTTGCCGACGCGCAGGCTGATCTTGCTTTCGCTTTGTAAAACGATGTCTCCCTGAACGCTGATACCCAGGGCACCAGCGACTTTCTGAGCAAGATCGCCTTTCACTTCGATGTGATGGTTGCCTTCAATCAAGTTCACATAATCTTTTGTGGTTTTATGATCCTGCTTACCTTCAACGGTGATCTTGCGGTCATTCGCGACTACCAGCGACTCGTCATGACCAATGCTGACTGTTCTGTCGTAGTTGACCCTCACGTCCTTACTATTCAGAACTTTGAGCTGCATATCCTTCTGCGCATGCATCGACAGACGTTCCTGGCCGGTCGCGTCCTCGAACATCAGCTCGTTA